>NZ_JBEPAM010000029.1:0-103746 GCF_040298605.1 Kitasatospora sp. NPDC001527
CGGTCCGCGGCGGTGACCGGGCGGATCTCGACGGTGGCTCCGTCGGTGGGCAGGGCCGTTTCTCCGGATGATGCAGCGACCACGGGGCGAGCGAATTCGGCCTCCGGGGCCCGATCCCGGAGGCCGGAGTGCCGAGGGTCACATCGGGCGGGGTGAGGCGCTCCCGGGGCGGGTGCGGCCCGGTATTGCGGGGCGGAAGGCCGTTGTGTACGGGCCGAGGGCCCGTCCGATTCAGGACTTTCGCCCTGTTTTCCGCTGACCTTCGGCCCCGGGGGTCACGGTGTGGCGCCGGGCAACTGTGGACGGTCGCCTGGTGGACCCCGGGCGAGTGGCCCGGCCTCCTCGGCGGGCCGCCAACGACCGTCTACGCGGCGCACGCGTGCAGTTGCACGCGGTGCGCTCCGGAGGACCCGAACGAATGTCGCGCACCATCGACAACGCCCCGTATACCGCCTTCCACCGCAGGCTCGCCCTCGCCTGCTCCGGTGGACCGCTGCTCGACGGGTACATCCTGAGCATCGTGGGCGTCGCCCTCATCGGCATGCGCCCCGAACTGGGGCTCTCCACCGCCGACGTCAGCCTGATCGGCGCGGCCGCGCTGGTCGGCATGTTCGTCGGCGGCGCGCTCTTCGGCGTGCTGACCGACAAGATCGGGCGGGAGGTGATGTACACCGCCGACCTGCTCGTGATGATCGTCTGCTCGGTGCTGTCCTTCTGGGTCGACGCGGTCTGGGCGATCGCCCTGCTGCGCTTCGTGCTCGGCATGGCGGTGGCCGCCGACTACCCCATCGCGACGTCCCTGCTCGCCGAGTGGCTGCCCGCCAAGCACCGCGGGCGGTTGCTCGGTCAGCAGATCGTCGCCTGGTACGCCGGCGCCGTGCTCGCCTACCTGACCGGCTACCTCTTCCTGACGTTCGGCGGACCGGGCAGCTGGCGCTGGATGCTCGGCAGCTCCGCCCTGCTGTGCGTGGTGTTCCTGGTGATCCGCCGCGGCTCGCCCGAGTCGCCGCGCTGGCTGGCCGCCAACGGCCGGGTCGGCGAGGCCGTGCGCCTGGTCGAGAAGCACCTCGGTGTGAAGGTCGACGGCCGCGAGCTGATGCCCGAGCCCACCGCCCCCGGCGCCCCGACCGGCCTGCGGCTGCTGATGACCCCGCCCTACCGGCGGCGGACGCTGTTCTGCGGGCTGTTCTTCCTCTGCCAGGTCGGCCCGCTGTTCGCGATGCTCACCTTCGGGCCGCAGCTCCTGGAGGCCTTCGGCATGCCGGGCGGCACCGTGCTCGAAACCCTCGGCACCGGCCTGATCAGCCTGGTCTTCCTGCTCGGCTGCTACCCCGCGCTGCGCCTGATCGACACCTGGGGCCGCCGGCCGGTGATCATCCGCTCCTTCGCGCTGATGATCGTCCCGCTCGCCGTCCTGGGTCTGTGGCCGGACGCCCCGGCCGCCGTCGTGGTCGTCGCGCTGTGCGCGTACGCCTTCCTGTGCGGCGGGCCGAACGTGCTCGACTGGACCTACCCCAACGAGCTGTTCCCCACCGAGGTCCGGGCCACCGCCGTGGGCGTGGCCACCTCGGTCAGCCGGATCGGCGCGGCCGTCGGCACCTTCCTGCTGCCGCTGTCGCTGAGCGGCATCGGCACCGGTCCGACCATGCTGATCGCCGCCGCCGTCACCGCGTGCGGCCTGCTGGTCTCCGTGCTCTGGGCCGAGGAGACCCGCGGCACGGCGCTCGGTGCGGCCTCGGCCGCGCCCGGCCGCGCCGACCGGGTGGCCCGGCCCGCGCGCACCGCTCCGCAGCCGGTGCGCTGAGAGTGAATTGGTGACCCGTGGGCGGGGCCGCGTCCCACCGGACGCGGCCCCGCCCACGCGCGCGCCTGCGCCTGCGCTCAGGCGACCCGGCCCAGCCACGCCGCCGCGAGGGCGGCGTGGCCGGCCGACGTCGGGTGCACGCCGTCCGCGGCCCAGTGCTCCGGCTCGGCCTTCGCGGCGAGTTCGGCGAACATGCCGTCGGCGGCGAGCAGCAGCGCGCCGTAGCGGCGGGCGAGCCTGCGGACGGCCTGGATCTTCGGGTCGAGGTCGGCGCGCCACCGCGCGCGTTCCACCTCCCCGACGAGCACGGCGCCGGCCTCGACGACGCCGTGGATCGGCAGCAGGAACGGCTCGACGAGGATCAGCCCGGTGCCCGCCTCGGCGAGGGGCGCGAGCAGGCGGTCGTAGCCCGCCTCGAACTCCTCCACGGGGATCGCGCGCCCGTCCTCCGGGTGCAGCGTCTGCCAGCCCGCGTCGTTGACGCCGACGAGGACCGACAGCACGTCCGGGCGCGCGTCGAGCACGTCCGCCCTCCAGCGGGCTTCGAGGTCCATCACCTTGTCGCCCGCGTTCCCCGTGTTCAGCCAGGTCACCGGCCGGTCGGGGTGGCGGCGGCCCCACTCGCCCGCGACGCGCGCCGGGTAGCCGAACCCGAGACCGTCCCCGCTCTGCCGCCGCAGGCCGTCGGTGATCGAATCGCCGGTGAACATCACGGTGTTCCCCGGTCGGAGGGTGATCGTCATGGGCGCTCCTCGATGTCGACGGGGCCGGGAACGGCCGGTCCTCCCGGAGCCTGCCCGGCCCCGCCGTCGTCAGACCGGCAGGGCGACCGTCATCCCGCTGCCGCCCTGCCGCCGCGGCCGTCCCGTCCCGTCCTACTGGCCGACGCGGCCGTCGACGCACTCGCGGAGCAGGTCGGCGTGGCCGCAGTGGCGGGCGTACTCGTCGATGACGTGCACCATCACCTCGCGGACGGAGAGCTTCTCGCGGCCCAGGCGCGTGCCGAGGTCCTCGGAGTACCGGGCGAGGGTGGCGTCCAGGTCGGCCTGCTCGCGCGCCAGGTCGGCGAACGCGGCGTCCACCACGGCCTGGTCGGCGACGGCACCGTCGAAGTCGGCGTCACGCGGGCCGTAGAGCTTCGGCCGCGGCTCGCCGTCGGTGATCCAGTTGTGCCAGTCGCGCTCCACCTCGGCGAGGTGGCGGACCAGGCCGAGCAGCGACATCGTGGACGGCGGCACCGAGCGGCGGGCCAATTGCTCGGCGTCCAGCCCCTGGCACTTCAGGCGCAGGGTGAGGCGGTAGTTGGTGATCGCCTCCCGCAGGGTGGCCAGTTCGCCGTCCGGACTGGGGCCTTCGTTGTTGCGGGGGTCGTCGTCCGGGTCCATCCACATGTCGGGGTAGACGGTCGCCTCGGTCCAGCGTTCGGGTTGCTCGGTCATGCGGGACATGGTCGTCGGCGGCGGGCCGGTCCGCCACCCGGTTTTCTCAGGGGAAGGCGGGATCGGCCTCGTCGAAGGACCAGCTGAGCACCTCCTGCGCCCCCGGCTCCGCGACGCCCCCGGCGCGCCGGTACACCGAGCGCGCCGCCATGTTGTCGCCGCCCGTGACCGCCCACATGCCGTAACAGCCCAGGGCGCGGGCGAGATCTGCGAGTTCCGCGGTCAGGGCCGGGGCGATGCCGCGGCCGCGAAACCTCCCGTCCACGCCCAGCTCGTACAGGTACATCTCGGTGCCCTTGTCCGGATGGGTGGTCTCGACGCCGGTGACCATCCCGGCCGGCACGTCGTCGACGTAGGCGACGAGCAGGTGGTGGCGGTCGTCCGCGAGGAAGCGGGCGGTGGCCTCGGGGAGCGGGGGCGAGTCGAAGAGGTGCCCGGCGGCCTGGACGTCCTCGGCGCGGGTGACGCGGCGGATCTCCATGGGGGAGATGCTGTCAGAATCCTGACGCGGGTGACAGCGGACCTTCGGGCCAAGCGCTCCGCGCACGGCGGAAATCCGGATGCCGCCGGACGGCGGGCGCGGTACCGTCCGCGCGTGAGCGAACGAGAGCCGAACGGCGGAGGGCGGACACCCGACGGGGGCGAGGAGCGGCTGACGGGCGGGAACGCCACGGCCGGCGTCGTGCGCGTCGGGGACACCGTGCGCCGCCCCGCCGGGCCGTGGACGCCCGCCGTGCACGCGCTGCTGACGCATCTGCACGGGGTGGGCTTCCGGGCCGCGCCGCGTCCGCTGGGCATCGACGAGCAGGGGCGCGAGGTGCTGAGCTTCGTGCCGGGCCGGGTGGTCGGGGACGGCGAGCGGTTCGCCCTGCTGGACCCGGTGGCCCGGCTGGCCCGGGTCGCCCGGCTGATCCGGGAGTTCCACGACGCGGTGGCCGGCTTCACGCCGCCGGCCGACGCCCGGTGGCAGGTGCTGATGCGCGACGACCCGGCGCGGGCCGGGCACGGCGAGATCATCGCCCACCAGGACCTGGCGCCGTGGAACCTGGTGGTCGACGACGGACCGGACCGGTGGACGTTCATCGACTGGGACACGGCCGCGCCCGGCTCCCGGCTCTGGGACCTCGCCTACGCCGCGCACGGCTTCGTCCCGCTGGCCGCCGACCCCGCGCACGGCCGCGCCGACGCCGCCGAGCGGCTGCGCGCCTTCGTCGACGCCTACGGGCTCGACGAGGACGAACGGCGGCGGCTGGTCCCGACGCTGGGGCGGCGCACCCGGGCCATGCACGACTTCCTGCGCGCCCGGGCGGGCCTCGGCGTCCAGCCGTGGACGCGGCTGTGGCAGGAGGGGCACGGCGAGACCTGGCTGGCGAACACCGGGTACATCGAGCAGCGCGAGCAGCGGTGGCTGCGGGCGCTGCTCGACGGCTGAGCCCCGGGGCCGGGGACCGGCCGCGCCGGCCTCACTCCCCCGGCACGCCCGGCAGGCCGGGGGTGAAGCCGTCGAGGGCGTTCCGGCACGGGCAGGAGCGGACGGCCGGCAGCGCCTCCAGGGCCTTGAAGAGCACGGTGCGCAGCCGGTCGACGTTGCGGCCGAACACCTCCAGGACCTCGGCGTGGGTGACGCCCTCGCCGCTCTCCACGCCCGCGTCCAGGTCGGTGACCAGGTTCAGGGAGGTGTAGCAGAGGGCGAGTTCACGGGCCAGCACGGCCTCCGGGTGGCCGGTCATGCCGACCGTCGACCAGCCGTTGGCGGTGAACCAGCGGGACTCGGCGCGGGTGGAGAAGCGCGGGCCCTCGATCACCGCCAGCGTGCCGCCGTCCACCGGCTCCCAGCCGCTGCCGCGCGCCGCGCCCAGCACCGCGGCGCGCCCCGCCGGGCAGTACGGGTCCGCCATCGGCGCGTGCACCACGCCGGGCACCGAGCCGTCCGGCAGCGGCACGCCGTCGTAGAAGGTCTGCGCCCGGGCGGCGGTGCGGTCCACGAACTGGTCCGGGACCAGCAGCGTCCCCGGCCCGTAGTCCGGGCGCAACCCGCCCACCGCGCACGGCCCGAGCACCTGCCGCACGCCGAGCGCGTGCAGTGCCCAGAGGTTGGCCCGGTAGTTGATCCGGTGCGGCGGGATGCCGTGCCCGCGCCCGTGCCGCGGCAGGAACGCCACCCGCCGGCCGCCCACCTCGCCGACGAACAGCGAGTCGCTCGGCGCCCCGTAGGGCGTGTCCACGGCCACCTCGACCACGTCGTCCAGCAGCGCGTACAGCCCCGACCCGCCGATCACCCCGAGCTCCGCCCGCACCCCGGCCACCCGATCGTCCGCCATGCCGCCCGCCTCCCGTCGAAGAATGCCCGTGATGTCAGCCTACGGCCCGGGGAGTTCGCGGATCCTCCGGTCGGGACCGGCAGTCCCGTCTCCGGCGGCGCGCGGCGCCGCGCGAGCACGCACGGAAGGGGCCGGCCCCACCGCGTGGCCGTCACCTCGCCCTGGGAGGATGATGCAGGGGTCGGGGAGCCGGGTGGCGAAGGCGAAGACTGCGGAGGCGAAGCATGGGTGTGGGGCCGCTGGTGCGGGTGTGTGACGGGCCGGGTGGGCTGACGGTGTGGGGGGTGGCCGAGCCGGAGCGGTGGGCGGTGGACGTCAACGTGATGCTGGAGGCGGGCGAGGACGTCGGGGCGGTGGATCTCGGACTGCTCGCTGAGGTGCTGGAGCACCTGGAGCAGGCGGTGGAGGAGGCCCGGCGGTTCGTCTGCGCCGCGTGCGGCGTGACGGAGGATCAGGCGGCGCTGGACGCCCCGGAGGTGAACGTCTACACCGACGGCTGGATGCTGCGGTTCGCGGAGGGGGATCTGCCGCTCTGCGAGCCGTACGGGGTCGGGGTGTGGTTCGAGGGGCTGCGGCCGGTGCGCCTGGAGGACCTGGGCGAGGCCGAGGAGATCGAGGACTGACCGGCGGTCACTGCACCGCGTCCCACTGCTGGAGGGCCGCGAGCGCGGCGGTGCGGTCGGCCGGGCCGAGCAGGTAGTCGGCGACCGGGGTGAGCAGCAGCGTGCCGCGGTCCGGGCCCGGCAGCAGGCGGGCCTCGTCCCAGGTGTGGCGGATGACGGTGCGGCGCAGCAGGGTGCCCTTGCGGCGGGGCAGGCGGGGGCCGGTGGCGGCCTCGGCGCGGCGGCGGCGCTCGGGGGCGAGTTCGGGGGCGAGCGCGGTGCGGACGGCCGCCAGGGCGCCGAGCGGGAGGCGGGGGGCGGCGAGGTCGAGCAGGGCGGCCGCCTCGGGGGCGAGGCGGTAGGCGGCCAGCACGGCGGCGGTCTCGGCGGGTTCGTAGGGCTGGTGGGTGAGACAGGAGAGGTCGAGGAGGGTGAGCGGGTCGAGCTCCTCGGCGGGGTGGTGCAGGCGGTCCTCGGCGAGGGCGATCAGGCACTCGACGTGGTCGTCCGCCACCAGGTAGGGGCGGACCGGCACGGTGGCGCGGTCGCCGGGCAGGGCCGCGGTGGTGAGGTGGACGCGGTACCAGGGGTCGAGCAGCGGGTCCTCGGCGGGCCAGCGGACGGTGACGGCGGTGTGGTGCGGGCGGTCGCCGAGGAGGGTGACGTCGACGGTCTCCACGGGGTGGTCGGTGACCAGCCGGACGACGGCCTGCCAGAGCGCGGCCTCGCCGGGGGCGACCAGGTCCAGGGAGGCCTGCGGCCGGAGCAGGTCGGCCGGGTAGTAGCCGGCCAGCGGGATGCCGTGAATGGCGCGCACGCCGGTGGAGCGGGCGAGGTCGTGGGCGAGGCGGGCGTAGTGGTCGGCGCGGGTGCGGGCGCGGCGCAGCTCGGCGCGGGCGGGTTCGCCCATCCGGACGTCGTCGCGGGCCAGGGCGGAGAGCACGAGGTGCGGCAGGTGGCGGCTGCCGCGGGCGCGGTGGAGCAGTTCGGCCGGCCCGTCGGCCGGGTCGACGTCGAGCAGGTTGTACAGCAAAGCGGTGTTCACGGACGTCCGCCTCCGAAGGTATCGTCATGGCGCCCGACGCCTCCGACGGCCGAGGGCGGGGCGAGCACGGCCGGGCACTGGGGGTATCCGGTCGCGGGAGGTGAAGGAGGGGCGGACCGGACCGTCTCCGGCGGGCCCCGGCACGGTGATTCTGGCCGGTCGGGTTCAACGCGCGGTCACCACAGGCTCAACGGAGTCTCGACACCGCGCGTGACCTTGTGGTTGATAGCGTCACAGAGAATCTGACATGTGCACGAGCGGGGCGGGCACTGTCCTGGGCAGCAGGGGGCAGGATGGGCGATCTCCGTTTTTCCGTACTGGGTCTGATGCGGGCTCACCGCGGCGCGACGGCGCTCAAGGTGGGCAGCCCACAGCAACAGGCGATGCTGGCCGTCCTGCTCCTGAGGCCCGGTCACTCGGCGAGCGCCACGGATCTGATCGCCGCGCTGTGGGGCGAGGAGCCGCCGGGCGCGGCGATGACCACCGTGCGGACGTACGCGTGGCGGTGGCGCAAGGTGCTGGACGCGGTGGAGCCCGCGGCGGAGCCCGGGGAGCCGGGGGCGCCCGGCGCCTCCGGGGAGAAGGCGGCGGGCAGCGTCCTGGTCTCGATGGGCGACGGCTACCGGCTGGTGCTGCCCAAGCTGGCGGTGGACGCGGCGCAGGCGGAGGCGCTGGCCGCCGAGGCGGAGCGGACCGCCCGGGCCGAGCCGCTGCGCGCCCGCGACCTGCTCAACCAGGCGCTGGAGCTGTGGCAGGGCGAGCCGCTGGCCGGGATCCCCGGGCCGTTCGCGGAGCGGCACCGGCAGCGGCTGGAGGAGCTGCGGCTGACGCTGCTGGAGGAGCGGATCGGCCTGGACCTGACGCTGGGCCGCTACTCGCGGTGCATCCCGGAGCTGACCGCGCTCACCACCGAGCACCCGCTGCACGAGCGGGCGTACGGGCTGCTGATGCGCGCGCTGTATCAGGCCGGGCGGCAGGCGGACGCGCTGGCGGTGTTCCGGGGCGTGCGGCAGCTGTTCCTGGCGGAGCTGGGGGTGGGGCCGGGCACGGAGCTGGAGCAGCTGCACCGGCGGATCCTGGAGGCCGATCCGGCCCTGGCCGCCCCGCAGGCGCCCGCCGGCGGTGCGGTGGCGGCCGTGGCGCCGGGCACGGCGGTGGCGGGGCCGGCCCCGGCCCCGGCGCAGAGCCCGGCCGGTGGGCAGGCCGAGGCGGCCGACGGCGCGGAGGCGGGCGCCGCCGACGGCCCGCCGGCCCCCGGCCGGGCCGTCCGGCCGTCCGGCGCGCCGCCGCGGCCGGCCCAGCTGCCGCCGGACGCCGCCGACTTCACCGGGCGGACGGCGCCGGTGCGGGTGCTGTGCGAGGCGCTGGCCGCTCCCGCGGCGGACGGCGTGGACGGCGCGGGCGGCGCGCCGGGCCACCCGCAGGCGCTGGTGGTCGCGACCGTGGTCGGCATGGGCGGGGTCGGCAAGACGGCGCTGGCGCTGCACGTGGCGCACCGCGTCCGGGACGCCTACCCGGACGGCCAGCTGTACGTGGACCTGCGCGGCTCGGATCCGGTGCCGGCCGACCCGGAGGCGGTGCTGAGCGGGTTCCTGGTGGCGCTCGGGGTCGCGGCGGACGCGGTGCCGGACGGGCTGGACGCGCGCTCGGCGCTGTTCCGCTCGGTGGTGGACGGCCGTCGCCTGCTGCTGGTGCTCGACAACGCCAAGGACGCGGCCCAGATCCGCCCGCTGCTGCCGGGCGCGGTCGGCTGCGCGGTGCTGACCACCGGCCGCACCAGGCCGGCCGGGCTGCCGGCGACCGTGCAGGTCGACCTGGACGTGTTCCAGCCGGAGGAGGCGCTGGACCTGCTCGGCCGCACGATCGGCGCGCGGCGGCTGGCGGCCGAGCCGGACGCCGCCCGGGAGCTGGTGGTCGCCTGCGGGCACCTGCCGCTGGCGGTGCGGATCGTGGCCGCCCGGCTGGCCGCCCGGCCGGGCTGGACGGTGGAGACGCTCAGCCGCCGGCTCCAGGTGGAGCGGCGGCGGATCGACGAGCTGCGGATCGGGGACCTCGCGGTGGCGGCGGCCTTCGAACTGAGCTACCGCCAGCTGGCCCAGGACCAGGCCCGGGCGTTCCGGCTGGTGGCCTCGGTGGACGGGCCGGACATCGGGCTGCCGGCGGCGGCCGCGCTGCTGGACCTCGACGAGTACGACGCCGAGGACCTGTTGGAGGCCCTGGTGGACGTGGCGATGGTGGAGTCGCCGTTCCCGGGCCGCTACCGGTACCACGACCTGCTGCGGGCGTTCGCGCGCCGACGACCGGCCGAGGGCCCCGGCCCCGGTGGGGGGACGGGCGGCGGGGGGACGGCCGGCCCGGAGGCGGACGGCGCCGAGGCGGTGGCGGCCCGGGACCGGCTGCTGGACCACCTGCTGGCCACCGCCTGCACCGCCTTCCAGCACGCCGTGCCGGGCGACCCGGCGGCGGGCGCGCTCGGCCCGGCCCGCTCCCCCGGCGTCCCGCTGCCGGGGCGCGACGCCGCCCGCGAGTGGGCGGCCGTCGAGGGGACGGGCGCGGTGGCGCTGGCCGCGCAGGTCGCCGCCGACGCCGCCACCGGGCGGGGCGCGGCGCTGCGGGCGGCGATCGACCTGCTGATCGCGCTCACCCCGTTCGTGCTCACCCCGCCGAGCCGTCAGCTCGCCGCGACGGCCGACGCGCTGGCCGAGGCCGCCGCCCGGGACGGCGACGGCCGGGCCGAGGGGCGGGCGCACTTCCTGCGCGGCAACGTCGCGCTGGCCGCGACCCGGCTGGACGCGGCCGAGGCGGCGTCCAGCCGGGCGGTGGAGGCGGCCCGCGCGGCCGGGGACTCGGTGGTGCTGCGGCAGGCGCTCAACGACCTCGGGCTGATCTGCCAGTTCCTGAGCCGCTACGACGAGGCGGTGGACCACTACGACGAGGCGCTGCTGCTGGCCAACCGGCTCGGGCACCGCTCGGGTGCGCTGGTGACGACGGTGAACGCGGCGCTGGCGCGGGTGCGCAGCGGGCGGGCGGACGAGGCGGTGACGATCTGTCACGAGGTGCTGGCCGAGCTGCGGACCCGGCAGGACGACCCGGGCCGGGCGTACACGCTGTACGTGCTGGGGCTGGCGCTGCACGCGCTGGGGCGGCACGAGGAGGCGGTGACCTGGTTCGGCGAGTGCCTGGCGGTGTCGGTGGCGGCCGGTCTGCGGGACCGGGCCGCGCATGCGCGCTACCGGCTGGCGGACAGCCTGCGCGAGCTGGGCCGGGCGGACGAGGCGCTGGACCACGCGGAACAGGCGCTGGCGCTCTGCGTGGAGCTGGGCGCGGAGCGGGACCAGGCGCAGGCGCTGGTGGTGCTGGGCTGTGCGCTGGCGGACCTCGGGCGCGGGGGCGAGGCGGGGGCGAGGCTGCGGGAGGCGCTCGCGATCTTCCGGCGGCTGGGGCTGCCGGAGGCCGCCGAGGTGGCGGGGCTGCTCGCGGAGCCGGCGTTCGCGCTGGTGGATCCCTGAGCGGCGGGTGGTGCGGGGGTGGCAGAAACGGTTCTGCGTGCGGTCGTGAGGGCGGGCGGGGCTCAGGAGCCGGTGCTGTTCCAGTCCGAGTGGCCGCTGCCGTCGGTCGGGGTCGGGGTCGGCGTGGCGGTGGGGGCGGTGGTGCCGGTGCCCGTGCCGGTCGCGCCGTCCGCCATCGCGGTGCCGGCCGCGCCGAGGGCGAGCAGGGCGCCGAGGCCGAGGCCCGCGACGGCCAGGCTGATCCGGGCGGTACCGGTGATCGAGCGCTTCGCCATGACTGCTCCTCGGGTGCTGTTCCCTGCCGGGAAGGGGCTGTGCCGGGCTCTCCCCGGCTGACGTGATCAGCATGGCAAGGGGCGTTCAACGGCCGATCGACGCAGGAGCAGCGTGCGTCGATCGGCCGCGTTGACCGGAGCTCCGACCGGAGCGTTGTTCGAAGCGTTGATCGGAGCGTTGATCGGAGCGTTGATCGGAGCGTTGACGGCCGGCCGGCCGGGTCAGGCCGCGTGCCGGATCTCCAGGGTGCAGCACTTCACGCTGCCGCCGCCCTTGAGCAGCTCGGACAGGTCCACCCCGATCGGCCGGTAGCCGTGCTCGCGCAGCCGGGCCGCGACGCCGGTGGCCGCCTCCGGGAGCACCACGTTCAGCCCGTCGCCGGCCACGTTGAGCCCGAACGCCTCGGCGTCCTCCTCCCCCACCAGCACCGCGTCCGGGAAGAGCCGGCGCAGCACCGCCCGGCTGCCGGCCGAGAAGGCGCCCGGGTAGTACATGATCCGGTCGCCGTCGAGCACGCTGAGCGCGGTGTCGAGGTGGTAGAAGCGCGGGTCGACGAGGTCCAGGCCGACCACCGGGCGGCCGAGGAACTCCTGCGCCTCGGCGTGCCCGGCGGAGACGCTGCGAAAGCCCCGGCCCGCCAGCAGGTAGCGGTCGGTCAGCAGCAGGTCCCCCTCGCCCTCGTTGACGTGCACCGGGTCGTGGGTGGCGAAGCCGCGGGCCCGGAACCACTCCAGGTACGCCGGGCCCTCGGCGGCCCGCTCGGGGTGGCGGAACCGGGCGCCGAGCACCCGGCCGTCGACGACGGTGGCGCCGTTCGCCGCGTACACCATGTCGGGCAGGCCGGGCAGCGGGTCGATCAGGTCGACCCGGTGGCCGAGGTCGAGGTACAGCTCGTACAGGCGCTCCCACTGGGCCACGGCGAGGCCGGTGTCGACGGGCTTGGCCGGGTCCATCCACGGGTTGATCGCGTAGCTGACCTCGAAGTGGGTCGGACGGCACATCAGGTAGTGGCGCGGGCGGGCGGTGCGGGTCACGGCAGGCTCCGGAGGTGAGGGTGAGGGCGGGAGGAGCGGGAGGCGGGGGTTCAGAGGGCGGCGGGGCGCTCGGGGAAGTCGCGCCGGGTACGCAGCGGGCCGGCCAGCAGGACGGCGCCGGCGGAGAGCAGCACGCTCGCCATGATCCAGATGGTGGTGCGGGCGCCGAGCACCTCGCCCAGCCAGCCGCCGAGCAGGGCGCCGACCGGGATGGCGCTGAAGTTGACGGTGGAGGCGCTGGCCCGGATCCGGCCGATCATCGCGGGCGGGCAGTAGGACTGGTAGAAGCTGCCGGCCAGGACGTTCCCGGCGATCACCCCGCAGACCGCGACCGACCAGGCGACCGCGCTCACCGCGAGCGGCAGCCGGGTGCCGGCCATCGGCAGCAGCAGGATGAACGGGGCGGCGACCAGCTCGCAGAGCAGCAGCCCGCGGGCGGTGCCGAACCGGCGGGCGATCCGCCCGGCGAGGGCCGCCCCCGCCAGGCCGCCGACCGAGACCACCGCGAAGACGGCGCCGATGCCACCGGGCGAGACCCCGACGCTGCGGACCAGGAAGATCGTCTGGACGGCCTGGATGCCGTTGAGGCCGAGGTTGCCGACCGTCCCGAAGACCGCCAGGTTCCGCAGGTAGGGGTCGTGGGCCAGGAAGCGCACGCCCTCGCCGATCTCGCGCAGGATGCCGCGCCGCTCGGAGACCGGCGGCGGGGTCTCCTGCACCTTGATGGTGCCCAGGCAGAGCGCCGAGACCAGATAGGTCACCGCGTCGGCGAGCAGTCCGCTGGCGGCGCCGAACACCTGGGACAGCAGGCCGGCCAGGCCGGGCCCGGCGATCTCCGCCGCGGAGTCCCCGGAGCGCAGCTTGACGTTGGCCTCCAGCAGGTCGTCCTTGGCGACGATCGACGGCAGGACGGCCCCGTAGGCAGTGGAGAAGAACACCTTCACCGCCCCGGCCAGCAGCGCGACCAGGATCAGCTGGGCCATCGTCAGCGCGCCGAACCAGCCGGCCACCGGCACGCTGCCGAACAGCACCAGCAACAGCAGGTCGCAGACCAGCATGACCTTCAGCCGGGGCCAGCGGTCCACCCAGGCGCCGGCCAGCAGGCCGAGGAAGAGCCACGGCACCCAGGCGGAGGCGGTCAGCACGCCGACCATGAACGGCGAGGCGTCCAGGGTCACCACCGCCACCAGGGCGAGGGCGACGTTGCCGACGGCGGTGCCCAGCCCGCTGGTCGTCTCGCCGACCCAGAGCTTGCGGAAGTTCGCCTGGGCCCAGAGGCCCCAGCGGCTGCGACGGGGTCCGTCGTCCACCGCGGGCGGCTCGACCGGGACGGTAGTCGTGGTCATCGCGGGTCACTCTCCAGCGTGTCGGCCAGCACGGCGGCGATCCGTGCGAGGGGCTCGGGTTGGGTCAGGGCGCCGTGCGCGCAGTCGATCCGGTGGGCGGTGACGGGACCGCCGAGGTACGGGGCCCAGGCGGCCTCGTAGGGCCAGTCGGCGGGCTTGTCGGCGGTGGCGCCGACGAAGACGGCCGCGCCCCGGTAGTGGCCGGGCACGTGCTCGGCCATCAGCTTGCGGTGGTGCTCGAAGACGTCCGGCAGGAGGCCCGCGGCCTCGCCGAGCAGGGCGGCCAGGTCGGCCTGTCCGCGCCCGTCGGCCGGGTCGTAGCCGAGCGAGGCGAGGAGTTCGGCGAGGGTCTCCACCGGGTCGTCGGAGGCCGGGCGCTCCTCGGTGACCGCCCCGGCCGGGAGGCCGTCGAGCAGGGCGAGCAGGGCGACCTCCTGGCCCGCCGCCTGGAGCTGGACGGCCATCTCCTGGGCGACCACGGCGCCGAAGGACCAGCCGAGCAGATGGTACGGGCCCTGCGGGCGCACGGCCCGGATCTCCCGGACGTAGTCGGCGGCGATCTCGCTGACGGCGGCCGGTGAGCCGCCGCGCAGGCCGCGGGCCTGGAGGCCGAACACCGGGCGCTCCGGGTCGAGGTGGCGCAGCAGGCCGGAGTAGACCCAGCTGATGCCGGCGGCGGGGTGGACGCAGAACAGCGGCGCCTCGGCACCCTCGGCGCGCAGCGGGAGCAGCACGTCCAGGGCGTCGGAGCGCTCGCCCCCGGCGGTGTCCAGGCGGCGGGCGAGGCCGGCCGGGGTGGGGGCCTCGAACAGGGCCCGCATGCCGAGGTCGGCGCCGAAGGCGGTGCGGATCCGGGCGAGCAGCTTCATGGCGAGCAGCGAGTGGCCGCCGAGGTCGAAGAAGCCGTCGTCGATGGTGACGCCGCCGACACCGAGCACGTCCGCGAAGAGCGCGCAGAGCCGCTCCTCGCGCGGGGTGCGGGGGGCGCGGCCGGTGGGCGAGGCGGTGAGGTCGGGGGCGGGCAGGGCGCGCCGGTCGACCTTGCCGCTGCCGGTCAGCGGGAGGGCGTCGAGCAGGACGACCGCCGCCGGGACCATGTGGCCGGGCAGCGCTTCGGCGACGAAGGCGCGCAGCTCGGCCGGGTCGGGCGCGCCGGCGCCCTCGGGGACGGCGTAGGCGACCAGGCGGGGGCCGCCGGGGCCGTCCTCGCGGGCCGTCACGGTGGCGGCCCGGACGCGCGGGTGGCGGGTGAGCGCGTGCTCGATCTCGCCGAGTTCGATCCGGAAGCCGCGGATCTTGACCTGGTGGTCGGTGCGGCCCAGGTAGTCCAGGCCGCCGTCGCGGGTGCGCCGGACGAGGTCACCGGTGCGGTACATCCGCGCGCCCCGGGTGAACGGGTCGGCGACGAAGCGCTCGGCGGTCAGCGCCGGGCGGCCGAGGTAGCCGCGGGCCAGGCCCGCGCCGGCGAGGTACAGCTCGCCGGGGACGCCGGGCGGGACGGGGGCCAGGTGCTCGTCCAGCACGTAGCCGCGGGTGCCGAGCACGGTCCGGCCCAGGGAGGGCCGGTCGGTGGCGGTGAAGGGGTGGGTGAGGGCGTCGACGGTGGACTCGGTGGGGCCGTAGAGGTTGCGGGCGGTGGTGTGCGGGGCCGCCTCGCGCAGCCTGGTCCACAGCGCCTGGCCGACGGCCTCGCCGCCGAGCAGCAGCACCTTCGGGGCGGCCTCGCCGTCCAGCAGGCCCTCGGCGACCAGTTGTTCGGCGTAGCTCGGGGTGACGTTGACGCCGCTGATGCCGGTGGCGCGGACGTGCCGGACGAGGGCGGCGGCGTCGCGGCGCAGCTCGTCGCCGATCAGGTGCAGCTCGTGGCCGGCGATCAGCCAGAGCAGGCTGTCCCAGGAGGCGTCGAAGCAGAGCGAGGCGGTCAGGGCGACGCGCAGCCGGCCGTGGGCGCGTTCGGCCTCGCCGAAGGTCTGCGCCCGGTGGTGGGCCAGCAGCGCGGCGATCGAACCGTGGGTCACCACCACGCCCTTGGGGCGGCCGGTGGAGCCGGAGGTGTGGATCACGTAGGCGGCGTGGGCCGGGTCGGGGGCGGCGGCGGGTGCCGGAGCCGGGACGGCCGGTTCGTCGGAGTGCACCGGCAGGGTCGGCAGCCCGGTGAGCAGCTCCGGCAGCGGCCAGCCGTCGTCGGTGACGACCAGGGCGGGCGCGGCGTCGGCGAGCGTCGCCGCCGTCCGCTCGGCCGGGTACTCGGCGTCCAGCGGGAGCGAGGCCGCGCCGGACTTGAGGACGGCGAGCAGGGCGACCACCGTCTCGGCCGAGCGCGGCAGGGCCAGGGCGACCACCCGGTCCGGCCCGGCGCCGGCCGCGCGCAGCCGGGCGGCGAGCCGCTCGGCGCGGGCGTCCAGTTCGGCGTAGTCGAGCCGGGTGGTGCCGAAGACCAGCGCGGTCGCGTCCGGGGTGCGGGCCGCCTGGGCGGCGAAGGCGGCCGGCAGCAGCGGCAGCTCGGCGGGCAACGGCGCGGCTGCGGCGAGGAGTTCGGCCCGCTCGCCGTCCGCCAGCAGGTCGGCCCGGCCGATCGGCCGGCCGGGGTCCGCCGCGACGGCGGCCAGCAGGCGGCCGAAGCGGGCGGCGATCGCCTCGACGGTCTCCCGGTCGAACAGGTCGGTGGCGTAGTCGATCGCGCACTCCAGCCCGGCGGGCGCGCCGTCGGCGTCGAAGGACTCGCCCATGCCGATCGAGAGGTCGAACTTGGCGGCGTACCCGCCGACCGGCTCGACCACCGCCGGGAGCCCGGCGAGGTCCGGCGGGGCGTCCCCGACCCCGGCGGCGCCCGGGGTGCCGCCCTGGAGCAGCAGCATCACCTGGAAGAGCGGGTGGCGGGCCAGCGAGCGGACCGGGTTGAGCTCCTCGACCAGCCGCTCGAACGGCACGTCCTGGTGGGCGTGGGCGTCGAGCTGGCTCTCCCGGACGCGGCCGAGCAGATCGGCGAAGCTGGGGTCACCGGAGGTGTCGGTGCGCAGCACCAGGGTGTTGACGAAGAAGCCGACCAGGTCGTCCAGCGCCTCGTCCGAGCGGCCCGCGACCACCGAGCCGATCGGCACGTCGGTGCCCGCGCCCAGCCGGGTGAGCAGCGCGGCGAGGCCGGCCTGCAGGGTCATGAACATCGTCACCCGGTGCTCGCGCGCCAACCGGACGAGGCCGCGGTGCAGTTCGGCGCCGAGCGGCAGGACGACGCGGTCGCCGCGGTGGCCGCTGTCGGCGCGCCGGGGGCGGTCGGCGGGCAGCGCGATCTCCTCCGGCAGTCCGGCCAGGGTGTCGCGCCAGAAAGCGAGTTGGCGCGCGGCCGGGCTCTGCGGGTCCGCCTCGTCGCCGAGCAGCCCGCGCTGCCAGAGCGCGTAGTCGGCGTACTGGACGGGCAGCGGGCGCCAGGCGGGCGCGGTGCCGTCACGGCGGGCGGCGTAGGCGGCGGCGAGGTCGCGCAGCAGCGGGTCCATCGACCAGCCGTCCCCGGCGATGTGGTGCAGCACCAGGACCAGCAGGTGGTCGTCGGTGCCGTCGCCCGCCGGGAGGAGGTGGGCGCGGATCGGCAGCTCGGCGGCGAGGTCGAAGGGGACCTCCGCGAAGGCGGCGACCGCGTCCGCCGGGTCGGCCGGCGCCGTGGTGCGGTGGTCCAGCGGGACGCGGGCCCCGGCGGCCGGGAGGATCCGCTGGTACGGCTCGCCGTCCTGCTCGGCGATCACCGTGCGCAGGCTCTCGTGCCGGGCGACCAGGTCGCCGAGGGCCGCGGCGAGCACGGCGGGGTCCAGCGGGCCGCCGACGCGCAGGGCGAGCGGCAGGTTGTAGAGGGCGCTGGGGCCCTCCATCCGGTCGATCAGCCAGAGCCGGCGCTGGGCGAAGGAGAGCGGCAGCCGCTCGGGGCGCGGGCCCGCGGTGAGGGCGGGCCTGGTCGCGGCGCCGCCGTCCAGGCGCTCGGCCAGGCCGGCGACGGTCGGGGCCTCGAAGACGTCCCGGATGCCGAGTTCGGAGCCGAGCACCGAGCGGACCCGGCCGGCCAGCTTCATCGCGAGCAGCGAGTGGCCGCCGAGCGCGAAGAAGTCGTCGTCGATGGAGACCCGGTCGAGGCCGAGGACGTCGCCGAACAGTCCGCAGAGCAGTTCCTCGCGGGCGGTGCGGGCCGCTCGGCCACCGCTGAGGAGGCCGAAGTCGGGGGCGGGCAGAGCCCGCCGGTCGACCTTGCCGCTGCCGGTCAGCGGGAGGGCGTCGAGCGGGACGACGGCGGCCGGGACCATGTGGCCGGGCAGCGACTCGGCGGCGAACCGGCGCAGCTCCTGGGCGAGTTCGGAGCTCGGCGGGGCGGTGGTGGCGCAGTGGGCGACCAGTCGGCGGTCCCCGTCGGCGCTCTCGTGCAGGGTGACCACGGCCTGGCGGACGCTCTCGTGGCGGGTGAGCGCGTGCTCGATCTCGCCGAGTTCGATCCGGAAGCCGCGGATCTTGACCTGGTGGTCGGTGCGGCCGAGGTAGTCGAGACCGCCGTCGCGGGTGCGCCGGACGAGGTCACCGGTGCGGTACATCCGGGCGCCGGGCGTGAACGGGTCGGCGACGAAGCGCTCGGCGGTCAGCGCCGGGCGGCCGAGGTAGCCGCGGGCCAGGCTGCGGCCCGACAGGTAGAGCTCGCCGGGGACACCGGGCGGGACGGGGGCCAGGTGCTCGTCCAGGACGTAGGCCCGGGTGCCGAGCACGGCCCGACCCAGGGACGGGCGGTCGGTGGCCGCGAAGGGGTGGGTGAGGGTGTCGACGGTGGCCTCGGTCGGGCCGTAGAGGTTGCGGGCCTCGGTGTGCGGGGCCTCGCGCAGCCTGGTCCACAGCGCCTGGCCGACGGCCTCGCCCCCGAGGAGCAGCACCTTCGGGGCCGCCTCGCCGTCCAGCAGGCCCTCGGCGAGCAGCTGTTCGGCGTAGCTGGGGGTGACGTTGACGACGCCGACGGACTCGCCGCGGACGTACCGGACGAGGGCGGCGGCGTCGCGGCGCAGCCCGTCGCCGATCAGGTGCAGCTCGTGGCCGGCGATCAGCCAGAGCAGGCTGTCCCAGGAGGCGTCGAAGCAGAGCGAGGCGGTCAGGGCGACGCGCAGCCGGCCGTGGGCCCGCTCGGGCTCGCCGAAGGTCTGCGCCCGGTGGTGGGCCAGCAGCGCGGCGATCGAACCGTGGCTGACCAGCACGCCCTTGGGGCGGCCGGTGGAGCCGGAGGTGTAGATGACGTAGGCGGCGCTTTCGGGGTCGATCCGCACGGGCGGCTCACCGGCCGGCCGGTCGGCCCAGGCCGCGGCATCGGCGGGCAGCACGGTCAGGCCGTCCAGCACCTCGGGCAGCGGCCAGCCGTCGGTGGTGAGGACGGCCGCCGGGCGGGCGTCGGCGAGCATGTGGGCGGTGCGCTCGCGCGGGTACTCGGCGTCCAGCGGCAGGAAGGCGGCCCCGGCCTTGAGCACGGCCAGTTGGGCGACCACGGTCTGCGCCGAGCGCGGCAGGGCGAGCGCGACCACCGACTCCGGGCCGATCCCGGCCGCCGTCAGGCCGTGGGCCAGGCGGTTGGCGCGGGCGTCGAGGTCGGCGTAGCTCAGCCGGGTGGCGCCGAAGACCAGGGCGGTCGCCTCCGGGGTGCGGGCCGCCTGGGCGGCGAAGGCGGCCGGCAGCAGCGGCAGCTCGGCGGGCAACGGGGCCTCGGGGGCGAGGAGTTCGGCCCGCTCGTGCTCGGCCAGCAGGTCGGCCCGGCCGATCGGGCGGTCGGGGTCGGCCACCACGGCCGCGAGCAGGCGGCCGAAGCGGGCGGCGATCGTCGCCGCGGTCTCCCGGTCGAACAGGTCGGTGGCGTAGTCGAGCGCGCAGTCCAGGCCGGCGGGCGTGCCGTCGGGGCCGAAGAACTCCTCCAGGGTGACGTTCAGGTCGAACTTGGCGACACCGGTGTCCGAGGGCAGCGCCTCGGCGGTCAGGCCGGGCAGCTCCAGCGCGCCCTCGCCGGCGGACTGGAGGACCAGCGCGACCTGGAAGAGCGGGTGGCGGGCCAGCGAGCGGACCGGGTTGAGCTCCTCGACCAGCCGCTCGAACGGCACGTCCTGGTGGGCGTAGGCACCGAGGCCGGTCTCCCGGGCGCGGCCCAGGAGTTCGGCGAAGCTGGGGTCACCGGAGGTGTCGGTGCGCAGGACCAGGGTGTTGACGAAGAAGCCGACCAGGTCGTCCAGCGCCTCGTCCGAGCGGCCCGCGACCACCGAGCCGATCGGCACGTCGGTGCCCGCGCCCAGCCGGGTGAGCAGCGCGGCGAGCGCGGCCTGCAGGGTCATGAAGAGGGTGACCCGGTGCTCGCGGGAGAGCGCGACGAGAGCGCGGTGCAGCTCGGCGTCGATCGGCAGGGCGACGCGCCCGCCGCGGTGGTCGGCGCGGGCGCCGCGCGGGCGGTCCCGGGGCAGCGCGATCTCCTCCGGCAGATCGGCCAGGGTGTCGCGCCAGTAGGCGAGTTGACGGGCGAGCAGGCTCTGCGGGTCGGCCTCGTCGCCGAGCAGCCCGCGCTGCCAGAGCGCGTAGTCGGCGTACTGGACGGCGAGCGGCTCGAAGACCGGGGGCTCGCCGCCGAGGCGCAGCGTGTAGGCCTCGGCGAGGTCGCGCAGCAGCGGGCCCATCGACCAGCCGTCGCCGGCGATGTGGTGCAGGGCGACGACCAGCACGTGCTCGTCCTCGGCGAGGCGCAGCAGGGTGACCCGCACGGGCGGTTCGGCGGCCAGGTCGAAGGGGCGGCGGGCGGCGCGGTCCACCTCGGCGTCGACGGATTCCGGTGCGCAGTCGAGGAGTTCGACCGGGACGGCGGCTTCGGGGCCGGCCACGGGGAGGATCCGCTGGTAGGGCTCGCCGTCGTGTTCGGCGATGACGGTGCGCAGGCTCTCGTGCCGGGTGACCAGGTCGCCGAGCGCGGCGGTGAGCGCGGCGCGGTCGAGTTCGCCGGTCAGCCGCAGCGCGAGCGGCATGTTGTAGAGGGCGCTGGGGCCCTCCATCCGGTCGATCAGCCAGAGCCGCTGCTGGGCGAAGGAGAGCGGCAGCCGCTCGGGGCGCGCCGCGGCGCTGAGCGCGGGCCGGACCTCGGCGCCGTCCAGGCGCTCGGCCAGGCCGGCGACGGTCGGGGCCTCGAAGACGTCCCGGATGCCGAGTTCGGCGCCGAGCACCGAGCGGACCCGGCTGAGCAGCTTGGTGGCGAGCAGCGAGTGGCCGCCGAGGGCGAAGAAGTCGTCGTCGATCGAGACGGCGCCGTCCAGGCCGAGGACCTCGGCGAACAGGCCGCAGAGGATCTCCTCGCGGGCCGTGCGGGCGGCCCGGCCGCCCGCGCTCGCGGCGAAGTCGGGGGCGGGCAGGGCGGCCCGGTCGAGCTTGCCGTTGACGTTGAGCGGCAGCGCCTCCAGGGTGACGAAGGCCGCCGGGACCATGTAGTCGGGCAGCGCGGCGGCGGCGTGGGCGCGCAGCTCCGCCGGGTCGGCGCCGGTGGCCAGGTAGGCGACCAGCCGGGTGCCGGCCGTGCCGTCCCGGTGCGGCAGCACGGCGGCCTGCCGCACCTGCGGGTGGCCGGCCAGGACGGTCTCGATCTCGCCGGGTTCGATCCGGAAGCCGCGCACCTTGACCTGATGGTCGGTGCGGCCGAGGAACTCCACCGAGCCGTCGGCGCGGCGCCGGGCGAGGTCGCCGGTGCGGTACATCCGGGCGCCCTCCTCGTACGGGTCGGCGACGAAGCGCTCGGCGGTCAGCGCCGGGCGGCCGAGGTAGCCGCGGGCCAGACCGGCACCGCTCAGGTAGAGCTCGCCGGGCACGCCGACGGGCACCGGGCGCAGCCGCGCGTCGAGCAGGTGGGCGCGCAGGTTGGACAGCGGGCGGCCGATCACCGGGCGGGTCACGGTGGCGTCGAGGCGGTGGTGCAGGGCGTCGACGGTGCACTCGGTGGGCCCGTAGATGTTGAGCACGAGGGTGTCGGGGGCGGCGGACAGGGTGGTCCACAGCTGCTGGCCGCAGGCCTCGCCGCCGATCATCAGCACGGCGGGCGGGCAGGTGGTGAGCAGGCCCTCCTCGACCAGCCGTTCGGCCTGGCCGGGGGTGACGTCGAGGACGTCGGCGCCGGTGCGGGCGAGGTACCGGACGATGGCGCCGGCGTCGCGGCGCAGGTCGTCGCCGATCAGGTGCAGTTCCTGGCCCGTGGCCAGCCAGAGCATCCCTTCGAGGAAGGTGTCGAAGGACATCGAGGCGGTCGCGGCGAAGGTGAACCGCCGCCCGGGGTGGGCCTGCCGGGCGAGCCTCAGGGTTTCGTCGCGGTGGAAGGCGTGCAGGTTGGCGAGGCCGCCGTGCCGGACCACGACGCCCTTGGGGCGGCCGGTGGAGCCGGAGGTGTAGATGACGTAGGCGGCGCTTTCGGGGTCGATCCGCACGGGCGGCTCACCGGCCGGCCGGTCGGCCCAGGCCGCGGCGTCGGCGGGCAGCACGGTCAGGCCCTCCAGCACCTCGGGCAGCGGCCAGCCGTCGGTGCTCAGCGCGGCGGCCGGGCGGGCGTCGGCCAGCATGTGGGCGAGCCGGTCGCGCGGGTAGTCGGAGTCCAGCGGCAGGTAGGCGGCGCCGGCCTTGAGCACGCCGAGCAGGGCGACGATCGACTCGGCCGAGCGGGGCACGGCGAGCGCGACCAGCGATTCGGGGCCGATGCCGGCGGCGGTCAGGCCGTGGGCGAGGCGGTTGGCGCGGGCGTTCAGCTCGGCGTAGCTCAGCCGCAGCCCGCCGGAGACCAGGGCGGTCGCGTCCGGGGTGGCGGCGGCCTGGGCGGCGAAGACGGCCGGGAGGAGCACCTCGGCGCCGGGGCGGGCGGTGTCGTGCCAGCGGGCGAGCTGCGCGTGGCCCGCCGCGCCGAGCACGTCCAGTTCGGCGACCGGGCGGTGCGGCTGCGCGGCGGCCTGGGCGAGCAGGTGGACCAGCGCGGCGGCGAGCCGCTCGGCGGTGGCACGGTCGAACAGGTCGACGGCGAACTCCAGGCCGCCGGACAGGCCGGCCGGGGCGCCGTCGGGGTGGTGGCGCTCGGAGAGGGTGAGGGTGAGGTCGAAGGCGGTGGTGGGCAGGCCCAGCGGCTCGTAGGCGGCGCGGGTGCCGGGGAAGGAAGGACCGTCGCCGGCGGTGTTGTCGAAGGCGATCATCACCTGGAACAGCGGGTGCCGGGCCAGGGTGCGGGCCGGGTTCAGCTCCTCGACCAGGCGCTCGAACGGCACGTCCTGGTGGGCGTAGGCGGCCAGGTCGGCCTCCCGGACCCGGGCCAGCAGTTCGGCGAAGGTGGGCGCGCCGCTGAGATCGGTGCGCAGCACCAGGGTGTTGGCGAAGAAGCCGACCAGGTCGTCGAGGGCGGTGTCCAGGCGGCCGGCCAGCGGGGTGCCGATCGGCAGGTCGTCGCCGGCGCCGAAGCGGTGCAGCAGGGCGGCGTAGGCGGCCTGGAGCACCATGAACAGGGTGACGCCGTGCTCGGCGGCCAGGGCGGCGAGCCGGGCGTGCAGGGCGGCGTCGAGTTCCAGCTCGACGACGTCGCCGCGGTGGCCGGCCACCGGCGGGCGCGGGCGGTCCAGCGGCAGCGGCAGCTCGTCGGGCAGGCCGGCCAGCGCCTCGCGCCAGTGGGCGAGCTGACCGCCGAGCAGCGACGCCGGGTCGTCGTCCGCGCCGAGCAGCCGGTGCTGCCAGAGGGTGTAGTCGGCGTACTGGACGGGCAGCGGCCGCCAGGCCGGGGCTGCGCCGGTGCGGCGGGCGGTGTAGGCCTCGGCGAGGTCGCGGAACAGCGGGCGCAGTGACCAGCCGTCGCTGGCGATGTGGTGCATCACCAGGGTGAGGACGTGCTCCTCGGGGCCCTCGGGGGTCAGGTAGGCGTGCAGCGGGACGTCCGTCGCCAGGTCGAAGGTGTGCTGGACGAGGTCCTGCGCGGGGCGGTCGGTGACGGTGAGCAGCGGTGCGGGCGGCGCGGCCAGCACCCGCTGGTGGGGCACGCCGTCGTGCTCGGTGAAGACGGTGCGCAGGCTCTCGTGGCGGGCGGCGACGTCGCCGAGGGCGGCTTCCAGGGCGGCGGTGTCGAGCGGGCCGGTCAGCCGCAGGGCGAAGGTGACGTTGTAGGTGGCGGCGGGGCCCTCGGCCTTGCCGAGGAACCAGAGGCGGCGCTGGGCGAAGGAGACCGGCAGGTGCTCGGGGCGCGGCTCGGGGCGCAGCGCGGGGCGGGCGGAGGCGCCGGCGATCCGGGCGGCCAGGGCGGCGACGGTCGGGGCCTGGAAGAGGTCGGCGATGGCGAGTTCGGCGCCGAGGTCGGCGCGGACCCGGCCGACCAGGCGGGTGGCGAGCAGGGAGTGGCCGCCGAGGGCGAAGAAGTCGTCGTCGATGGTGATGTCGTCGATGCCGAGGAGCTCGCCGAACAGCGCGCACAGGGCCTGCTCGCGCTCGTCGCGCGGGGCGCGGCCGGCGGTGTCGGCGCCGAGGTCGGGGGCGGGCAGGGCGCGCCGGTCGACCTTGCCGTTGGCGTTCAGCGGCAGGGCGGGCAGCACCACGACGGCGGAGGGGACCATGTAGCCGGGCAGGGTGTCGGCGGCGAACCGCCTGAGCCCGGTGGCGAGGTCCGGGTGCGCGTCGAGGGCGGCGGCGGGCACCGCGCAGTAGCCGACCAGCCGGGTGTCGCCGGGGCGGTCCTCGCGGGCGACCACGATGACCTGGCGGACGGCGGGGTGGCGGGAGAGCACGGCCTCGATCTCGCCCAGCTCGATCCGGAAGCCGCGCAGCTTGACCTGGCCGTCGATCCGGCCGAGGAACTCGATCGCGCCGTCGGCCCGGCGGCGCACCAGGTCGCCGGTGCGGTACATCCGGCCGCCCTCGTCGTACGGGTCGGCGACGAAGCGCTCGGCGGTGAGGGCGGCCCGGCGCCAGTAGCCGCGGGCCAGGCCCGCCCCGGAGACGTACAGCTCGCCGGGCACGCCGGGCGGCACGGGCTGGAGGCGGGCGTCCAGGACGTGGGCGCGCATGTTGTCCAGCGGCAGGCCGATCGGCGCCCGGGCGCCGTCCAGGTCGGCGGGCACCAGGTGGTGGAAGGTGGCGAAGGTGGTGGCCTCGGTGGGCCCGTAGACGTGGGCGAGCAGCAGGTCCGGGCAGTGGTCGAGGACGCGGCGCATCAGGGTGCCGGAGGCGGCCTCGCCGCCGGTGCAGACCACGCGCAGGGCGCGGAAGGTCTCCGGGGCCTGCTCGGCGACCAGGTCGAACAGGGCCTTGGTGAGGAAGACCGCGCTGACGGCGTGCCGGGTGGCGAGGGCGTGCAGGGCGGCGGCGTCCAGGGTGCCGGGCGGGGCGACGACCACCGTGCCGCCGTGCAGCAGTGGCGTCCACAGCTCGTAGGTGGCGGCGTCGAAGGCGTGCGGGGAGTGCAGCAGGATCCGCTCGTGCCGGCCGTCGCGCCAGCGGCGGTCGTCGGCGAGGTCGACCACGTCGCGGTGGCGGACGGCGACGCCCTTGGGGGTGCCGGTGGAGCCGGAGGTGAACATCACGTAGGCCAGCCGGTCCGGGTGGACGGGCAGGGCGGGGTCGTGGTCCGGCCGGCCCGCCTCGTCGCCGGGGCGCACCACGGTGGCGGTGTGCGCGAAGCCGGGCTCGGCGCGGTCGGTGAGCAGCACCGGCGCGCCGGTGTCGGCGAGCAGCGCGGCCATCCGCTCGGGCGGCAGGCTCGCGTGCATCGGCACGTAGCAGCCGCCGGCCTTGAGCACGGCGAGGGTGGCGACCACCAGGTCCACCGAGCGCTCCATCAGCAGCGCGACCGGGGACTCGGGGCCGACGCCGGCGGCGGTCAGGTGGTGGGCGAGCCGGTTGGCGCGGGTGTTGAGCTCGGCGTAGGTGACGGTGCCGCCGTCGTGGGCGAGGGCGACGGCGTCCGGGGTGCGGGCGGCCTGCTCCTCGACCTGGGCGGGCAGCGCGCCGGGGCGCACCGGCGCGGCGGTGGCGGTCCACTCCCGGGCGAGGCGGGTGCGCTCCTCGGGGGCGAGGATGTCCAGGGTGCCGATCGGCACCCCGGGGTCGGCCACCGCGGCGGCGAGCAGCCGGGCGTAGCGCTCGAACAGGGTGGTGACGGTGGCGCGGTCCCAGAGGTCGGCCGCGAACTCGGCGGAGCCCTCCAGGCCGGCCGGGGCGCCGTCCGGGCCGTGCCGCTCGGTGACGCCGATGTTGAGGTCGAACTTGGCGACCCGCAGGCCGAGCGGCTCGGGCGCCGACTCCAGCCCGGGCAGGCCGAGTTCGCCCTCCTCGTGGTTCTGGAGCACCAGCAGGGTCTGGAACAGCGGGTGACGGCCGAGCGCGCGGGCCGGGTTGACCTCCTCGACCAGCCGCTCGAACGGCACGTCCTGGTGCGCGAAGGCGTCCAGCTGCGACTCCCGGACGCGGCGCAGGAGTTCGGCGAAGGACGGGTCGCCGGACGTATCGGTGCGCAGCACCAGGGTGTTGACGAAGAAGCCGACCAGGTCGCTCAGCGCCTCGTCGGAGCGGCCGGCCACACCGGTGCCGAGCGGGATGTCGGTGCCGGCGCCGAGCCGGGTGAACAGCGCGGCCAGGCCGGCCTGGAGGACGGCGAACAGGGTCGAGCGGTGGGTGCGGGCCAGCTCGGCCAGCGCGGCGTGCAGCTCGGGGGCGAGGGCGAACGGGACGGCGTCGGCGGCGCCGGTCGGCACGGGCGGCCGGGGCCGGTCCGCGGGCAGCTCCAGCTCCTCCGGAAGACCGGCGAGAACTCCTCTCCAGTAGTCGAGTTGACGGCTCATCAGGCTGTGCGGGTCGGACTCCTCGCCGAGCAGCTCGCGCTGCCACAGGGCGTAGTCGGCGTACTGGACCGGCAACGGCTCCCACTGCGGCTCGCCGCCCGCGAGCCGGGCGGTGTAGGCCTCGGCGAGGTCGCGCAGCAGCGGGCCGAGCGACCAGCCGTCGCCGGCGATGTGGTGCAGCACCACGAGCAGCACGTGCTCGGGGGTGCCGGCGGGGTCGTGGGCGCCGCGGGGGGCGGCCGGAGTGAGCGAGAAGACCGTGACCCGGAGCGGGAGTTCGGCGCTCAGGTCGAAGGTGTGAGCGGCTTCCGCGTCCCGCAGGGCCGGGTAGTCGGCCGGTGCGCACTCCACCGTGGCGAAGGCGACGGCCGCCTCCGCCGGCGGCAGGATGTGCTGCACCGGCACGCCCTCCCCGTCCACCGGGAACACCGTGCGCAGGGCCTCGTGCCGGGCGACCACGTCCGCCGTCGCGGCGCGCAGCGCGGCGGTGTCGAGCGGGCCGCGCAGGCGGACCGCGAACGGCAGGTTGTAGAGCGCGGTCGGCCCTTCGATCTGGTCGATCAGCCACAGACGCTGTTGTGCGTACGAAACCGGGATCACGGTGCTTCCTCTGCTCACGTCACGGGCGGGTGGGGGGCGCCGTCACGCGGCGACGGCGGTGGTCGGCAGGACCGAGGGGCGGCAGTCGAGGACGTCGACCGGGCGGCCCATCGCGACGGCGATCCTGCGGTCGCCGCGGTACGGGTCACGGCCGTGCGAGCACAGCACGTTGTCGACCAGCATCACGTCGCCGACCTGCCAGGCCTCCCGGACGGTGGCCGCCTCGTAGGCGGCGTTCAGCGCGTCCACGTCCTCGCGGGTGAGCGGCTCGCCGTCGCCGAAGCCGGTGTTGAACGGCAGGCCGTCCGGGCCGAACTCCTCGACCATGGCCTCCCGGATCTCCGGGTCCAGCGACCACTCGTTCCAGAAGGCCAGGTGGTTGAACCAGACCTCTTCGCCGGTGTGCGGGTGGTGGATGGTGGCCGGGCGCAGCTGGCTGGTGCGCAGGTTGCCGTCCTCGGTCCACTCCCAGGAGATGCCGTTCTCCCGGCAGTAGCGCTCGACCTCGGCGTGGTCCTCGGTGGCGAAGGCGGTCCGCCAGCCGAGCGAGACGTAGTCCGAGTAGCTGCGCTGCAGCGTCCAGCCGGAGGTCCGGCCGCGCGCCGCCAGGTGCGGCGGCAGCGCGGCGAGGACCTTGCGGACGTCGGCGGTCGGGGTGGCGCCGCCCTGCTCGGGGGCGATCAGGCAGGCGAACAGCAGCCGGCCGGGGAAGGTCAGCGTGTAGCTGTTCTCGTTGTGCATCCGGATCGGCTGCGCGGGCGGCAGGTCGGTGGACGAGAAGACGCCGTTGCCGAAGTCGCTGCGCGGGGTGGCCTTCTCCCGGTACGGGGTGGGCTCGGGGATCAGCACGTCGCGCACCGCGGCGACGTCCTCGGTGGCGGCGACCGGCAGGCCGCGCAGGAAGATCGTGCCGTGCTCGTGCAGCGCGGCGGTCAGCTCGGCCTCGTGGGCCCGCAGCCAGGCGCAGCCCTCGGCGAGGTCGGCGACGGCCGGCACGTGGGCGAGGGCCGGGCGGCCGGGGTTCAGCTCCCAGGTGACCATGGCGGCGCTCACCGGGTTTCGAGGCCGGCGACCAGCGAGGCCGGGCGGATGTCGGTCCAGTTGGCCTCGATCCACTCCAGGCACTCCTGGCGGGGGGCCTCGCCGTGGACGCTGGTCCAGCCGGCCGGCACGTCGATCCAGACCGGCCAGAGCGAGTGCTGGTTCTCGTCGTTGACCAGGACGAGGTAGCCGGCGTTGTCGTCCTCGAACGGGTTGCTCACGGTGGTCTCCTCGGTGAAGTGGTGGTCGTGGTGCGGTGATTCGAAGGTAGGGGCGCGGCGGGCGCGGAAGCGGCACGAGGCCCGGCAGGAGAGCGGCAGTTCCGGGACTGCCGTCCTCCTGCGCGGGCCTCGCGCGGGGGCGGATCGGGGGTGGGTCGGGTGGTGGGTCGGGTGGCGGGTCGGGTGGGTGGCTCGGTCGGACGGACGGGCTGGGCGGACGGGTGCCGCGCGGGGTGGCGCGGGACGCGCTCAGCGGGGCGTCAGGCGGACCGGGAAGCGGTCCAGGCCGAAGTTGATGATCGAGCGGTTGAACTCCGCCGGACCGGCCGGCTCGATCGACGCCGCCTTCTCCAGCGCCGCCGTGAACAGCGCGCTCAGCTCGGTCTTCGCCAGCGGCGCGCCGATGCAGTAGTGGGCGCCCAGGCCGAGCGCCAGGTGCTTGTTGGGCGAGCGGTCCAGGCGGATCTCCTCGGGTGCCTCGAAGGCCTCCGGGTCGCGGTTGGCCGACCACACCCAGACCGCGACCCGGTCGCCGCGGCGGATCCGGCGCCCGGCCAGTTCGGTGTCCCGGGTCGCGGTGCGCAGGGTGTGCAGCCCGACCGAGGTCCAGCGCAGCAGTTCGTCGACGGCGGAGTCCATGGACACCTCGCCGCGCTGCAACCGCCGCCACAGATCGGGGCGGTTGACCAGGGTGTGCAGCCCCATCGCGGCGGTGTGGCGGACCGTCTGGACGCCGCCGACCACGATGTTGTCCAGGTTGAGCACGACGTCCTCGACCGGCATCAGGCGGCCGTTCACCTTGTAGGTGGCCATCATCGAGATCAGGTCGTCGCGCGGGTCGGTGCGCCGCAGCATCACCTGGTGCAGCAGGTAGGGGATCAACTGCTGGTGCCCGGCGCGGCGTTCCTCCGGGGTGGCGCCGAGGAAGGCCACGTCGCAGACCCGGACCACCATGTCGCGGTCCTTCTCCGGGACGTCCAGCAGGTCGCACATGACGGCCAGCGGCAGCGCGGAGACCACGTCGACGAGGTCCGCCTCGCCCTGCTCCACGGCCCGGTCGAAGAGCTCGGCGGCCCGGTCGGCGATCGAGCGGGAGGCGCCGCGCACCCCGCCCTTGGAGAAGAACGGGTTGGCGGGGGCCCGCAGTTCGCGGTGCCGGGGCGGATCGGTGAGGGCCATCATCCGGCCGGAGCCGACCGGGACGTTGCCGACGCCCGCGCCCAGCAGCGAGCCGGACTCCGAGCTGAAGACGGCCGCGTTGCGCAGCACCTCGGCCGACTCCCGGTAGGTCATCACCGACCAGATCGGGCCGTCGTCGACGGTGTCGGTGCGGTGCACGGGCGCCTCGGCGCGCAGGTCGGCGACCAGCTCCGGGATGTCCGGGCGGGCCCAGAGGCCGGGGTCGGTGAGGTCGACGGTCGTGGTGGTCACCATGGGTACGGCTCCTCGGTGGCGGTCGGGTCGGCCGGGCGACGGCCGGCCGGGAGGGGGCGGGGCGGTACGGGGCGGGGTGGTGCTCGGGAGGGTGCTGGGACGGGAGGTCAGGTGGTCAGGAGCGCGGTCAGCAGGTCGACCGGGCCGGGCAGGTCGACGGTGGCGAGCAGGTGCCCGCCGGGCAGGACCCGGTGGCCGAAGGCGCCCCGGGTGTGGGCGGCCCAGCCGGTGAGGCCGGTGGTGGCCAGCATCGGGTCCTCGGCGCCGGCCACCGCGTACAGCGCGGAGCCGATCGGCGGGCCCGGCCGGTGGCGGTAGGTGACGCTGACCGCGAGGTCGGTGCGGATGCCGCCGAGGGCCAGCTCGACCAGCTCCGGGTCGGCCCGGAGCAACTCCTCCATCCCGGTCAGGCGCAGGAGTTCGGCCGCGTCGAGGTCCTTGGTCTCGCGCTCGGTCCACTCGGCCGGGCTGGGCGCCCCGGCCACCACCACCAGCTCGGGGCGGCGGTCGGCGGGCAGCGCCCGGGCCACCTCGTAGGCGAGCAGGGCGCCGAAGCTCTGCCCGTAGAAGGCGGCCCGCCGGCCGGGGCCGAGGTGCGGGGCCAGGGCCCCGGCGACCGCCTCGACCAGGGCGGCGAAGTCGGCGGGCATCGGATCGCGGCTGCGCCCGCCCCGCGCCGGCGGGCGCAGCGCCCACACCTCGGCGGCGGGGGCGATGGCCCGGGCCAGCGGGGTGAAGGCGGTGGCGTCACCGCCGGCGTGCGGGAAGCAGAACAGCCGGACGGGGGCGGCGGGTTGGGGTGCGGGGAGGAGGAACCAGTCCCCCTCGACGCGCGGCCGGGTGGCCGGAACGGCCCGGGCGGAGGCGGCGGACGCCGCGGGTGCCGGGCCCCGGCGGAGCGGGGCGGAGGAGGCGGCCGGACGGGGCCGGGCGGTGAGGGGCGGTCGAACCCCCGGGGCCGGGGCGGTCACCGGGTGGCCGGGCGGCGGGGGGTGAGGGCCGGGCGGGCGGCGGCCGGGGCGGTGGTGGTGGCGCGCCGGACGGCCTCGGTGAAGGCGGCCAGGTCGGCGGCGTCCAGCAGGTGGCGCAGCTGGAGCTCGACGTCGAGCTTGCGGCGCAGCAGGTGGACGACGCGCAGGGCGGCGAGCGAGTGGCCGCCGAGGCCGAGGAAATCGTCGGTGGGCAGCACCTCGGGGACGCCGAGCACGGTGCGCCACACCTCGGCGACCTGCTCCGCCACTCCCCCGCCGGTGCTCTCCGCGGCCGGCTCGGCGGCGGGCGCGGGCAGCGCGCGGTGGTCGGTCTTGCCGTTCGGGGTGAGCGGCATGGCGTCCAGCACGGTCACGGTGGCCGGCACCAGGTGCGCGGGCAGGGTGCGGCGCAGGGCGGCGAGCAGCGTGGCGGGGTCGGCCGCGGGGCCGGTGACGTAGGCGGCCAGCCGGGTGTCCCCGGGCGCGGGCTCGTGCACGGTCACGGCGGCGGCGGTGACGCCGTCCAGCTCCGCCACCGCGTGCTCCACCTCGCCGAGTTCGACGCGGAAGCCGCGCAGCTTGACCTGCCGGTCCACCCGGCCGACGTACTCCAGCAGGCCTTCGGCGGTGCGGCGGGCCTGGTCGCCGGTGCGGTACATCCGGGCGCCCGGCTCCGGGGCGAACGGGTCGGCGACGAAGCGCCCGGCGGTCAGCCCGGGTTGTCCGGCGTAGCCGTGCGCGAGGACGGGCCCGCCCAGGTACAGCTCGCCGACCGCGCCGGGCCCGGCGACCGGCACCAGCCGCTCGTCCAGCAGGTAGGCGCGCACGCCGGGCATCGGCTCGCCGAGGTGCGGGCCGGGGCCGGTGATCCGGGCGGCGATCACCTCCACGGTGCACTCGGTCGGCCCGTACAGGTTGAACGCCTCGACGCGGCCGTCGGCCAGCTCGCGCCAGGTGCGCTCGGGGACCGGCTCGCCGCCCATGAACAGGCGCGGGACGCCGGCGCCGTTCCTCGGGTCGAGCAGCGGCTCGCGCAGCAGCTGCCAGTGGGACGGGGTGAGGTCGAGGTCGGTGACGCCGTGCTCGGCGAGCAGCGCGGCCAGCCGGGCCGGGTCGGCGCGCCGGGCGTCGTCGACGACCACCAGGGTGTCGCCGCGGCAGATCCGGATCCACTGCGGGACGGAGGCGTCGAAGGAGACGCTGGCGTTCCAGGCGACCACGGCCGGCTCGCTCCGGTGGGCGCCGATCGCCTCCAGGTTGGCGGCGAGGCGGGCGACGGCGCCGAACGGCACCTCGACGCCCTTGGGGCGGCCGGTGGAGCCGGAGGTGTGGATGACGTAGGCGGGGTCCAGCGGGTGGGTGACGGTGTCCGGGGCCGCGGGCCCCTCGGCGTCCGGGCGCAGCACGGCGACGCCGGCCGGGACGGGCGGCGCCGGGTCGGCGCTGACCACGGCGGTGAGGCGGGCGTCGGCGGCCATGAAGGCGATCCGCTCGGCCGGATAGGCCGGGTCCAGCGGGACGTACGCGGCGCCGGCCCGCCAGACGGCGAGCAGCGCGACCGGCAGGTCGAGGGTGCGGGCGAGGTGGACGCCGACCCGGTCGCCGCGCCGGACGCCGGCGGCGCGCAGGGCGGCGGCGAGGGCGGCGGTGCGCCGGTTCAGGGCGGCGAAGTCGAGGCTGCCGTCGGCGGCGTGCACGGCGGGCCGGTCGGGGTGGGCGGCGACGGCGGCGCGCAGCCGGGTCAGCAGGTCGGTGGCCGTGGCGGGGGCGATGGTGGCCGGCTCCGCGAAGGTGGTCATGGCGGGGTACTCCTCGGTGAAGGGCTGGGTGGGGGCGGAACGGTGGTCCTCGGCGTCGGGGCCCGTCAGGCGCCGGCGGCCAGGCGGGCCAGGGCCGCCGCGTAGGCGTCCATGAACTCCTCCGCCGTGGCGTCGTCGACCAGCGACCGCTGGTGGTCCACGGCGAGCAGCACCCGCTGGGTGACCGGGTCCTGGATCAGCGACGCGCCGAAGGTGAAGCTGTTGGGCTCGTGCCGGTAGGTGGGCTCGGTGCCGATCCGGCCGTCCTCGATGCGGGCCGAGCTGAGCCGGCCCAGGGCGTGGAAGCGCAGGTAGCCGAACTGGCTGTCGAGGGCGGTGTCGGCCATCATCCGGGCCAGCCGGGCGAACGGCACCCGGCGGTGCGGCATCATGTCCAGCTCCTCGCGGTGCACGTGCCGCACCAGCGCCGCGAGGTCCTCCCCCGGCTCGGCGACCAGCGGGACGGTGTTCAGGAAGAGCCCGTACACCTCGGTGCCGCCGAGCCGCTCCAGCCGGCCGTTCATCGCCAGCCCGGTGGTGACCCGGCGCCGCCCGGTGATGTGCGCGAGGGCGTGCAGGTGGGCGGCGAGCGCGACGGACTTGACCGGGACGGCGAGCGCGTCGGCGACGGCGCGCAGCTGCCCGGGCGCGTCCGGCAGCACCCGCTCGACGGTGCGCGGCAGTTCGTGGACGTGCTCGCTGCCGGGCCAGAGCTGGCCGGTGGCGCCGTCGAGGCGCTGCCGCCAGTAGGCGAGCGAGTCCGGGTCGGCGGCCGCGGCCCGTTCGACGGCGACGAAGTCGCGGAAGGCGGTGCGCGGCGGCGGGGTGGGCGCGGAGACCGGGTCGGCGGCGAGCGCGGCGTGCCGTTCGAGGATCTCGGTGAGCAGGGAGGTGAAGCTCCAGCCGTCGAGGATCGCGTGGTGCTCGGAGACGGTGAGCTGGAAGGCGTCGGCGGCGAGGCGCTGCACGGTGATCCGGAACAGCGGGGGCGCGGTGAGGTCGAACGGCCGGTCGCGGTGGTGCGCGAAGACGGACCGGATCGCGGCGTCCTGCTCCTGTCCGGTGCGCCCGCGCAGGTCGGCGAACTCGACGGGGGCGGGCAGCGTGCCGTGCACCAGCTGCAGCGGCTCGCCGTAGCCGGAGAGGTCGAGGCCGGTGCGCAGCACGGCGTGCCGGGCCATCGCCTCGTTGACGGAGCGGCGCAGCGCGGTCTCGTCGAGGTCGCCGCCGATCCGGTAGGAGTTGACGTTGTGGTAGCTGTCGGTGCCGCCGGCGACCTCCATGTGGAAGACCATCGAGAGCTGCATGGAGACCATCGGGTAAGCGTCGACGATGCCGGGCGGCAGCTCGGCGCGGTCGTCCTCGGCGATCAGCGCGAACGGCCGGTCGGCGCCCGGGTCGGAGCGCACGGGCCGGGCCAGCGGCAGCAGGGCGGCGACGGTCGGCGCGTTGAAGACGTCCCGCAGGGACAGCTCCCAGCCCCGGTCGTGCAGGGCGCCGGCGAGCTGGACGGCCCGGATGGAGTCGCCGCCGAGGTGGAAGAAGTCGTCGTGGACGCCGATCCCGGGCACCCCGAGCACCTCCGTCCAGACGGCGGCGAACAGTTCCTCCTCGGGGCTGCGCGGCTCGACGTGCCGCCCGGTCCGCTCGGGTGCGGCGCGCCCGGGGGCGGGCAGCGCGGCCCGGTCCACCTTGCCGTTGACGGTCAGCGGCAGCGCGTCCAGCACGGTGACGCTCGCCGGGACCATGTAGGCGGGCAGTGAGCGGCCGAGGAAGGCCCGGAGGTCCTCGGGGGCGCGGCCGGTGACGTACGCGGCGAGCCGCTCGTCGTGGACGGTCACCACGCAGGCGTCGACGTCGGGATGGGCGGCGACGGCGTTCTCGATCTCGCCGAGCTCGATCCGGAAGCCGCGCAGCTTGACCTGGAAGTCGGCCCGGCCGACGTACTCCAGGCCGCCGTCCGGCAGCCGCCTGGCGACATCGCCGGTGCGGTACAGGCGGGCGCCGGGCGGTCCCGCGGGGTCGGCGACGAAGCGGCCGGCCGTGAGGCCGGGGCGGCCCCAGTAGCCGTGGGCGAGGCTGCCGCCGCCGATGTACAGCTCGCCGGGGACGCCGGGCGGGCAGGGGCGCAGCCAGTCGTCCAGGACCGCCGCGGTGAGGTGCGCCATGGGGTCGCCGACGAAGCTGCGCTCGAAGCCGGCGCCGCCCTCGGCGACGTCGTGGATCGTGACGTGGACGGTGGTCTCGGTGATGCCGTAGAGGTTGCAGAGCCGGGCGGGCGGCAGCGGGTCGAGGTCGTGCCAGCGCTGGACGACGCCCGGGTCCAGGGCCTCGCCGCCGAGCATGATCCAGCGCAGCGCGGGCAGCGCCCGGGGGCGCCGGCGCAGGGCCGGTTCGAGCTGGCGCAGCGCGGACGGGGTGAGGCACAGGTGGGTGACCCGCCGGTCGTCGAGGAGTCCGGCGAACTCCTCGGGCGAGCGGCTGGTCAGGTAGGGCACCACGACCAGGCGCCCGCCGTGCAGCAGCGCGCCCCACAGTTCCCAGACGGTCCAGTCGAAGGCGTAGCTGTGGAAGAGCGTCCAGGTGGTGTCGGGGCCGAAGCCGAAGTGCTCGCGGCCGGAGTCGAGCAGCCGGCTGACGTGCTCGTGGGCGACGGCGACGCCCTTGGGACGGCCGGTGGAGCCGGAGGTGAAGATCAGGTAGGCGAGGTCGCCGGGGCGGCCGGCGGCGGGCGGGCGGGTGTCGGGGTGGGCGGCGATCTCGGCGGCCCGGGCGGTCAGGTCGAGGGTCTGCCAGGGGCCGTCGGGGGCGCGGTCGGGGCGGTCGGTGAGGACGGCGGTGACGGCGGTGTCGCCGAACACCAGGGCGGCCCGGTCGGCGGGGGCGGCGAGGTCCACCGGGACGTAGGCGGCGCCGGTCTTGAGGACGGCGAGGATCGCGACCGGGACGGCGACGGTGCGTTCCAGCAGCAGGCCGACCCGGTCGCCGGGGCGCACCCCGCGGGCGCGCAGGGTGTGCGCCAAGCGGTTGGCGCGGCGGTCGAGTTCGGCGTAGTCGAGGGTCTCCCGCCCGTCGTCGACGGCCGGGCGCTCGCCGTGCGCGTCGGCGGCCCGCTCGAAGAGGTGGTGCAGGCAGTGGCCGGGGTCGAGCCGGGCGGGGCGGGGCCGCTGCCCGGCCGCGGGGGCGGCGGTGAGTCGCAGGACGGTGGCGTCCGGGTCGGCGAGGGCGGCGTCCAGCAGGGCCGCGTAGTCGGCGGCGAGGCGGCGGACGGTGGCGGGGTCGAAGAGCTCGGTGCGGTACTCGGCCTCGCCGCGCAGCGCGTCCCCGCCGGTGCCCTCGGCCGGCTCGAAGACGGACCAGGTCAGGTCGAACTTGCTGGTGCCGTTGGAGCGGACGGTGCGCCGGGCGGTGGCCCGGCCGAGGGCGAGCGGGGTGCGGTCCTCGCCGTGGGCGCCGAACACCACCTGGACCAGCGGCGGGTGCTGCGGGGTGCGGGCGGTGCCGAGGTGGTCGACCAGCTGGTCGAAGGGCAGGTCGAGGTAGCCGAAGGCGTCGAAGGCGCCGTCCTGGAGGTCGGCGACCAGCCCGCGGAAGGTCGCGCCCGGGGCGAGCCGGATGCGCAGCGGCAGCAGGTTGACGAAGTAGCCTATGAGGTCAGCGAGTTCGGGGCGGTTGCGGGTGGTGACCGGGGTGCCGACGAGCAGGTCGTCGGCGCCGGTCCAGCGGTTCAGCAGCAGCGCGAAGGCGGCGAGCTGGACGGTGAACGGGGTGGCGCCCTCCTGTTCGGCGAGGGCCCGGACGCGGGCGGCGGTACCGGGGGCCAGGGCGAAGTGCTCGGTGGCGCCGCGGTCGCCGCGTTCGGCGGGCCGGGGCCGGTCGGCGGGCAGGTCGAGCAGGGCGGGGGCGCCGTCGAGGCGGTCCTTCCAGTAGGCCAGGTGCTCCTCGTAGGAGGTGTGCCGCTCCTCCTCGGACCAGTCGGCGTACCCGGCGGCGAGGGCCGGCAGCTCCGGCGTCCGCTGCTCGGCGAACGCCCGGTAGAACTCGGCGAGTTCGTGCTCGAAGAGCTCGGCCGACCAGCCGTCCCAGACGATGTGGTGGACGACGAACAGCAGGGTGGTGCGCTCGTCGGCGAGCCGGATCGCCTCGGCGCGCAGCAGCGGGCCGGTGCCGAGGTCGAACGGCTCGGCGGCGCAGAGTTCGATCAACTCCTCGGCGCGGTCCGCCCGCTGGTCCTCCGGGAGGCTGCGCAGGTCGGTGACGGTGAGCGGGACGGCGAGGGTGTCGTGGACGTGCTGGCGGGGGCCGTCGGGGTGCAGCGCGAAGGTGGTGCGCAGCGCCTCGTGCCGGGCGGTGACGGCGCCCAGGGCGCGCGTCAGCACGCCGAGGTCCAGCGGGCCGGTGACCTCGTACGTCCAGGGGGTGGTGTAGGTGAGGGTGCGCGGGTTCAGGTGGTCGAGGAACCAGAGGCCGCGCTGGAGGCCGGAGACCGGCGCGGTGCGGGCGGGTGCGGTCGCGGGGTCGGTCGCGGGATCGGTGACGGGTGCGACCAGGGGTGCGGCCACGGGGTCGGCTGACGGGCTCACGGTGTCGTTCCTTCCTGTCCGGCTGGTGTCGGGGCGGCCCGTCATCACGAGGCCAGCCGTTCGGCGATGGCGCCCACGGTCCGGCCGCGGAAGACCACGTGCGGCGGGACGCGGGTGCCGGTCTGCTGCGAGAGCTTCATGGCGACCCGCACGGCCGCCAGCGAGTTGCCGCCGATCCGGAAGAAGTTGGCCTCCGGCCCGAGGTCCTCCGGGAGGTCCAGGACGGCGCGCACGGCGTCCGCGACCAGCCGTTCGTGCGGGGTGAGCGGGTCGGCCGGCGCGGCGGCCCGGCGCTCGGCGGGGGCCGGCAGGGCCTTGCGGTCGACCTTGCCGTTGGCGTTGAGCGGCAGCGCGTCCAGCACGTCGAGGGTCGCGGGCACCATGTGCTCGGGCAGCAGCCCGGCGAGGTGGTCCAGCAGCGTCTCCGCACCGGTGCCGTCCGCGCGGTCCAGGGTGACGTAGGCGGCCAGCCGCTGGTCGCCGCCGGCGGGCCGGTGGACGGTGACGGCGGCCTCCCGGACGGCGGGGTGGCGGGTCAGCGCGTCCTCGATCTCGCCGGGCTCGACCCGGAAGCCGCGGATCTTGATCTGGTCGTCGATCCGGCCGGTGATCTCCAGCAGGCCGTCCGGGCGCCGGTGGCCGAGGTCGCCGGTGCGGTAGAGCCGCTCGCCGGGGGCGCCGAACGGGGAGGCGACGAAGCGCTCGGCGGTCAGCGCGGGCCGGCCGACGTAGCCGAGGGCCAGGCCGCCGCCGGCCGCGTAGAGCTCGCCGGTGGTGCCGTCGGGGACGGGCGCCAGCCGCTCGTCCAGCACGTGGATCGCCTTGCCGTGCAGCGGGGTGCCGATCGGGATGGTGCTGCCGGCGGCGTCCTCGGGGGTGGCGCGGTGGCAGGTGGTCAGGCCGAGGCTCTCCACCGGGCCGTAGCCGTTGGCGACGACGAGGTCCGGGTACTGGCCGAGCGCCTTGCCGACGTGCGTGACGGAGGCCCGCTCGCCGGCCGTGAAGGCCACCTTCAGGTCGTCGTAGGTCTCCGGGAACTCCTCCAGCAGGAAGTTGAACAGGCTGGCGGAGAGCTGGAGCTGGGTGACGCCGTGGCGCCGGGTCAGCTCGGCGACGGCCTGCGGGTCGGGCCGCTGGCCGGGCTGCAGCACGCAGACGCCGCCGAAGGAGAGCGCGCCGTACAGCTCCAGGGCGAAGGCGTCCCAGGAGACCGGGGAGCACTGCAGCCAGACCTCCCCGGGCCCGAAGCGGGCGTAGTCCTGGCCGAGGTAGGTGGTGGTGAGCGCGCGGTGCGGGACGGCGACGCCCTTGGGGCGGCCGGTGGAGCCGGAGGTGAACATCACGCAGGCGAGGTCGTCGCCGCTGACCGGCACGCCCGGGTCGTGGCCGGGGCGGGCGGCGATCGCGGCGGCCTGCGCGTCCAGGTCGAGGTGGCGCCCGACCGGGAACGGCGGGCTCGCGTGCCGGTGGGTGACCAGCAGGGCTGCGGCGCTGTCGGCGACCGCGCCGGCCAGCCGTTCGGCCGGGAAGTCCGGGTCCAGCAGGGTGTAGGCGGCGCCGGTCTTGAGCGCGGCGAGCAGGGCGACCACCAGGTCCGGTCCGCGTTCGACCAGCACGGCGACGGTGTCGCCGCGGCCGATCCCGGCTTCGGCCAGGTGGTGGGCGAGGCGGTTCGCCCGGGTGTTCAGCTCCCCGTAGGCGAGGCGCTGCTCCCCGGAGACGACGGCGAGCGCGTCCGGGGCACCGGCGGCGCGGGCCTCGAACAGGGCGTGCACGGGCGCCTCGACGGCGGTGGCGAGGGTGCCCAGCCAGGCCTCGCACAGCTCGGCCATGGTGGCGGCGTCGAAGAGGTCGGAGTCGTACTCGAAGCGGCCGGTGAAGTCGGTGCCCCGGTCGTCGACGGAGATCGACAGGTCGAAGCGGGAGACCGGGTTGGAGTACAGCTCGCGGGTCACCTCGGTACCGCCGACGGTCAGCGGCCGGGTGTCCAGCGGGTGCAGCTCCAGCAGCACCTGGCAGAGCGGGTTGCGGTTCTCGGCCCGGTCGTCCGGGCGGTCCTCCAGCACGCTCGCCGCGATGTCGTCGAACGGCGCCTCCTGGTGGCGGTAGCCGGCGATCGCCACCTCGCGGACGTGCCGGACCAGCTCGCGGAAGTCCGCCGGCTCACCGATCCGCACGCGCAGCGGCAGGAGGTTGACGAAGTAGCCGACCAGGGCGTCGAGTTCGGCCCTGCCGCGGACGCTCACCGGGGAGCCGAGCACCAGGTCGCGCTGCCCGGTGCGGCGGTGCAGGGTGAGTGCCAGGCCGGCCAGCAGCACCATGAACGGGGTGGCGTCCTCGCTGCGGGCCAGCGCTCGGACCGCCTCGGCGACCGGGCGGGGCATCGCGAAGCGGTGGAAGTCGCCGCGGAAACGCTGGACCTCGGGCCGCGGGTGGTCGGTGGGCAGCGCGGCCTCGGTCGGCGCGTCGGCCAGGTGCTCGCGCCAGTGGGCGAGTTGGCGCTCGGCGTGGGCCGGGTCCTGGTACTGCCAGGCGCTGTAGTCGGCGTACTGGACGGCGGGCCCGGGCAGGTCGGCCGGGCGTCCTTCGGCCAGCGCCGCGTACAGCTCGGCGAGTTCGCTCTCCAGCACGGGCAGCGAGCCCTCGTCCCAGACGATGTGGTGGCAGAGCAGCAGCAGGGTGGCGGTCCCGCCGGTGCGGTAGAGGTGGGCGCGCAGCAGCGGGCCTTCCTCCAGGTCGAAGGGGACCAGCGCGGCCTCGGCGACCAGCGCGTCCACGCGCCCGGCCTCGGTGTCCGTCACAGCGAACGGCACCTCCACGGCGGGGTGGATCAGCTGGCGGGGGCCGTCCTCGGTGAACGCGAAGGTGGTGCGCAGCGCCTCGTGCCGGGCCACCACGCCCTCCAGCGCCCGCCGCAGCAGCTCCGCGTCGACCGGGCCGGCGAAGCGGAACACCCACGGCACGATGTAGGTCGGCGCGCCCGGGTTCCACTGGTCGAGGAACCAGAGCCCGCGCTGGTACGGGGAGAGCGGCGCCGAACCGGCCCCGGCCCGGGTCAGCGGCGGCCGTTCCCCCTGCGCGGAGGCGGTGACGGCGGCGGCGAACTCAGCGAGCGTCGGGGCGTCGAAGATGAGGTACGGGGAGATCATCCCGAAGACGTCGAAGACCCGGCCGACCACCCTCACGGCGGTGAGCGAATCGCCGCCCAGGTGGAAGAAGTTGTCGTCGGCGCCGACCTCGGGCACGCCCAGCACGTCCGCCCAGACGGCGGCGATCAGCTGCTCGGCGGGGGTGCGCGGCGGGCGGCGGCCGGCCGGGGCGGCGGCGGGCACGGCCTGCGGCTCGGGCAGCGCGCCGCGGTCGACCTTGCCGCCGGTGGTCAGCGGGAAGGCGTCCAGCACGGTGACGGTGGCCGGGACCATGTGCTCGGGCAGCCGCTCGGCCAGGTGGGCGCGCAGCTCCACGGGGTCGGGGGCCTCGCCGGTGACGTACGCGGCGAGCCGGCCCTCGTGGGCGGTGACCACGGCGCCGGCGATGCCGGGGCGGGCGGCGAGCAGCTGCTCGATCTCGCCGGGCTCGACCCGGAAGCCGCGGATCTTCACCTGGTGGTCGGCGCGGCCGACGAACTCCAGCGGGGCGTCCGGGCCCTCGCGGCGCACGACGTCGCCGGTGCGGTACATCCGGGCGCCCGGCTCGGGCGCGAACGGGTCCGCGACGAACCGGCCGGCCGTCAGGCCGGGGCGGCCGTGGTATCCGGAGGCGAGCAGCGGCCCGCCCAGGTACAGCTCGCCGGCCTCGCCGGGCGCGGTGACCGGCCGCAGCCGGTCGTCCAGCACGTAGGCGCGGCGCTCGCCGAGCGGGGTGCCGATCGGGACGGCGTCCGCCCCGGTGGCACCGGCCAGCTCGTGCACGGTGGCGGTGATCACGGTCTCGGTGGGCCCGTAGGCGTTGAGCAGCGGGACTCCGGTGGCGGCCCACCAGGAGGCGGCGGCCCCGGGGTGCAGCCGGTCGCTGCCGGAGATCATCAGCCGCAGGGCGCGCGGCGCGCGGTCGCGCTGGCGCAGGGCCGGCACCACTTCCTGGAAGTAGCCGGCGGGCAGGTTGGCGACGGTGACGCCCTCGGCGTCCAGCAGGTCCAGCAGGGCGTCCGGGCCCAGCAGTTGCCGCTCGGGGACGACCAGGCAGGCGCCGGCGGACAGCGCGGTGAGGGTCTGCTCGACGGCGACGTCCACGGTGGGGCGGGCGAGGTGCAGCACGACGTCCTCGGCGGTGAGGCCGAAGCGGCCGACGGCGGCCGCCAGGTGGCCGGTCAGCGCGGCGAGCGGGACGTGCACGCCCTTGGGGCGGCCGGTGGTGCCGGAGGTGTAGATGAGGTAGCCGGGGGCGGCGGCCGCGCCCTCGGACGGCGCGAGCCCGGTGAGCTCGCCGTCGGTGAGGGCGAGGGTGGCGCCGGCGTCCTCGCGGATCCAGCGGTTGCGCTCCTCGGGGGCCTCCCGGTCCAGCGGCAGGCAGACGGCCCCGGCGCGCAGGGCGGCGAGCAGACCGACCAGGTGGTCCAGCCGGTCGCGGCCGGTGACGGCCACCGTCCGGCCGGGGGCGAGCCGGGCGGCGAGGGCGCCGCTCAGCTCGTCCAGCTCCCGGTAGCTGACGGTCCGGGCGCCGAGCCGTACGGCCGGCCGGTCCGGGAACCGGCGCGCGACGGATATGAAGGGGAAACCGCGAGATTCCATCATCCAACCCCGATGAATTGACGACGCTGCGGGCAGTGGTTCGACGATAGGGCGGCTTTCCGGGGCCGATCGGCAGAACTCCCGGAAGACGATCGGCAGTTTCAACTGCCGCTTGGAGAAAAGGACTTGAGGAAACCCGAGCGGCCCGCCGGGGCGCACGGGGGCGCCTCGGCGGGCTCGGGGAAATCCGCTCTTCGATGATCGAGGGGGTGCTGCTCAGAATTCCGACGGGAAATCCGGGGACCACACGTCGGCCCGGTCCAGATCGGCCGGCGCGTACTTTCCGAGCGCGCTGATCAGCAGCCGCAGTTCGAGTGCGAGGCAGTCGGCGAAGCGGATCAGTCCCGCCTGCGGGTCCTCGGCCGCGGCCAGCAGGGCCGCCCGGCCCAGGCCCACCGCGCGCGCCCCCAGCGCCAGGCTCTTGACCGCCCGGCCGCCCTCCCACATCCGGCCCGACACCAGCAGGCAGGGCGGCGGCCCGGCGGCCGCCAGCCGGCGCAGGCACTCCGCCAGCGGCAGCCCGACCTGCGCCGGGAAGGCGCCCGGCGCCCAGCCGGTGCCGCCCTCCGCGCCGTCCACCGTGACGGCGTCCGCGCCCGCCTCGGCGGCCACCCGGGCGGCCTCGGCGACGTCCCGGCCGGGGTGCAGCTTCACCCAGACCCGGGCCCGGGGGAAGTTGTTGCGCATCAGCCGGACCTGCTGGCGCAGGATCTCCGCCGTGAAGGTGCCCGGCGTGCTCGCGCGCAGCACCCGGCCGTCCTCGCCGAAGACCGGGTCGATGCCGTAGCGGTCGCCGAGCCGGGCGGCGGCCTCGGCGTCCAGCACGGTCATCCCGCCCAGGCCCGGCTTGGCGCCCTGCCCGACCTTCAACTCGAAGGCGAGCCGCCCGGATTCGAGCAGCGGCTGGGCCGCCGGGTCGCTGTAGACGAGGTTCCACACCTCGGCGTCGGCGTCCTCGGTGGACTGCTGGACGGCCACCCCGCCCAGCCCGTCCGGCAGGTCCTCGGCGTAGGCGCGCAGCCGGCCGAGCAGGGCGCGGTCGGCGGCCTCGCCGAGCCGGCCGTAGCCGTTCACCGGGACGACGTTCTCGCCGATCACCATCGGCAGGCCGAGCGCGCCCGCCTGCCGGCTCAGCGCCAGTCCGAGATCCCCGCCGGCCGCCCGGGTGGAGCCGGTCGCCGACACGTACACCGGCAGGGACGAGCCGAACCCGCCGATGGCAGTGGTGAGTTCGACGTCCCGGTAGTCCGGCTCGCGGCCCAGGTCGATCAGTTTGGCGAGCCGCTGCGGCACGAACACCGGCGGCACGATCCGCAGCGCGTCCAGGGCGTCCGCGCCGGGCCCGCCGGCCGGGCGCCCGGCGCCGAACAGCACCTGCCCGTACGTGCCGGGCGGCGGGAAGGCCGCCGCCGTCCCGGCCCGGGCCCGCTGCCGGACCTCCTCCTCCGGAAAGCCGGGTGCCGAGAGGTCGCTCATGCTCCCGCCTCGCTTCGCACGGCAGCCGCTTCGCGATGGACGCCGCCCCTGGTGGTTCGCTCGCTCACGGCGACACCACCCCCGCCACCTTCGGGAAGGCGCTGGCCTGCCAGACCGCGTCCAGCCCGGCCACGTAGCGGGTCAGCCGCTCGACGCCGATGCCGAAGCCGGCGCTGCCGGGCACGCCTTCGCGGACCAGGTCCAGGTACCAGCGGTACTTCTGCGGGTTCTCCCCCGTCTCGCGCATCCGGGTGACGATCTCGGCGTAGTCGTTGGTGCGCTGGCTGCCGCTGCACAGCTCGCCGTAGCCCTCGGCCGCGATGAGGTCGAAGTTGCTCAGCAGGCCCGGGTCCTCGGGGTTCTCGCGGTCGTAGAAGCCGCGCGAGCCCTTGGGGTAGTCCGTGACGAAGAACGGCCGGTCCCGCTGCGCGGAGAGCAGCGCCTCACCGTCCCAGTCGAGTTCGGCGTCCGGGCTCTGCGGGTGGCCCAGCCCCCGCAGCTCGGCGACCGCCTCGGCGTGCCGCATCCGGCCGAAGGAGCCCTTCAGCAGCTCGGCGAACGCGTCCGTGTCACGGCCGAGTTCGGCGAACTCCTTGGGCAGCTCGCGCACCGCGCGGGCGACCATGTGCACCACCAGCTCCTCCACCAGCCGCACCACGTCGTCCCGGCTCGCGCCCGCCACCTCGACGTCGAGCTGGTGGAACTCGGCCAGGTGGCGGCTGGTCCCGGCGGTCTCCAGCGGCTCCAGCCGGACGTTCGGCGCGATGCAGAAGATCTTGTCGAAGGCCAGCAGCGAGGCCTGCTTGTAGAGGATCGCGCTGGTCATCAGCTTGTAGCGGTGGCCGTAGAAGTCGACGTCGACCTGCTTGGAGCCGCGCGAACCGGGGTCGGTGACCGGGCCGATGATCGGCGGGAGCAGCTCGGTGAAGCCCCGGCCGCGCAGGAACTCGCGGGCGGCGGAGAGCAGCTGGTGCTGGATCCGCAGCGCGGCGCGGGTGGTCGGGGAGGTCAGGTGGCGGCCGGGGTCGGGGAGCGTCGCGGCGGTCGCGGGGATGGGCCCGTCGGTGGTCATGGCGTGGTGAGTCCCAACTCTCGTGGTGCGGCGGGTGTTCGGTCGAGGTCCGGGGTGTCGGCGGCGCGGCTGTCGTAGCTCCACTGGACGTGGGAGAGCGCGCCGAGGAGTTCGGCCGAGCCGAGGATCGGCGGGCGCGGGCCGCCGGCCAGGCCGGCGATCGGCATCGCGCCGACGTCCGACCAGTGCAGCCGCCCGTCCGGCCCGAGCGAGCTGCGGGCCCGGCCGGCGTTGTCGGGGTGCAGGCAGTAGGGCACGTCCAGGTAGCCGGCCGCGAAGGCACGCACCAGGGCGCGGCCGATGTCGGCGTCCAGCTCCAGCACGGCGCCGATCAGCGCCCGCGCCTCCGCCTCGATGCCGGTGTCCGGCACGGCGAGCGGCGGGCGCCGGTGCTCCGCGCCGGCGGCCGCGGCGGCCGTCTCCAGCGCCCGGACGTTCTCGGCGACGGTCGGGATCCGGTGCGCCTCGGCCGTCGTCTTGACGATCAGCCGGGCCGCGCCGGTGCGCACCGCCAGCCGGGCGGCGTCCTCCAGCAGCAGCCGGGCGCCGCCGGGCGTGCGCGGGAAGACGCCCATGTAGGCGTAGAGCACCAGGTGCCGGTCGACGTCGGGCAGCAGCTCGCCGGCGAGGCGCCCGAGCACGGTGAGCGCCTCCTCGTCCTGGCGCGGGTCGGGCTGCTGGGCGTAGCTGAGCGAGACGCTGCGCAGTCCGTGCTGCCGGAAGAACAGCGCCTCCAGCACGCTGACCGCGATCAGCAGGCTCGGCGGGCAGAGCTGGCCCATCAGGCAGCCGCCGAACGTCTCCAGGTGCGGCTCGGCGCCGAACTCCCGGATGGAGGCGAGCAGTTCGCAGCTGCGCCGCCAGCTCTCCACCGCCTCGCGCAGCGGTGTGCGGCTGTACGGCAGGCAGTAGGAGACCGGGCCGCCCTCGGTGGCGTCCAGGCCGACCGCGAGCAGCGCGCGGACGATGTGCTCGGGCTGCGCCGACCCGTGCCGGACCTGCACCGGGAAGCCCTCGCCGGCGACCCCGCGCAGCACCGCCCGGGTGACGTCCACCGGGTGGCCGGCGATCGGGTAGCCGTTGAGGCCCACGCCGTCGGCCAGCGCCCGGCGGGCGGCGGCGAGGTCGCCGGTGCGGGTGTAGCTGTCCAGGGTGATGGTGCCGACCGTGACGGCGTCCGCGCCCCGGGTGGCGAGCAGGCCGTCGCGCATCCGCAGCGGGTCGGCCATGCCCATCCGGGGCTGGACCACCAGGGCGCCGGCGGCCCGGGCGCGGGCGACGAAGGCGCCGAAGCCGGTTCTGGCGGGGGCGGCGAGTCCTGTCATCGCGCCCCTCCGACGGCGGTCCGCACGAACAGCGGGGCGCCCAGCGGCGGGGCGGACAGGGGCGGCACGGACAGGGGCGGCGCTGCCGCCGAGGGCAGCGACCGGACGAAGGAGCGGAAGTCGGCGACCGAGCGCCCCTCCTCGAAGACCCCGTCGAACCCGGCGGCGAGCAGCGACCGCTGCCGGTCCGGGTCGCCCGGCCCGGCGATGCCGAGCTTGCCGCCGATCACCGCCGGCGTGCGGGCCAGTTCGGGACAGCCGCGCAGCGCGCCGATCACCCGCAGACCGTCGCGGTGGCCGTGCCCGTTGACGCTGCTCAGCACGATGAGGTCCGGCTCGATCCGGCGGCACTCGGCGACCAGCGACTCGTCCGGCACGCAGGCGCCCAGGTTGGTGACCCGGTGGCCGAGCTCTTCCAGCAGCAGTTGCAGGAAGACCAGGTTCCAGGTGTGCGAGTCCGAGGCCATGGTCGACACGACGACGTCCAGCCCGGCCGGTTCGGCCTCTGTGCGCTGCTGCTCCAACTGGTCCACGGCGCAAACCTCTGCTGTCGGTGAGTGGTCGGTGGGTGACGGACAGAACGCTAGGGAGGTACCGGCGGACGGACCGGCAGCTCGTCCGGCAAGTGACGGGCAGTATCGGTGCGGGGAGGTGCGGGGAGGCTGGGGAGGCTGGGGAGGCGCGGGAGGTGCGGGGAGGCGCCGGCCTCAGCTCGCCGCCGCCAGCACCGGGTACACGCCGGCGGCGCCGAAGAGGCGGCGGCAGAGGTTGAGCACGGTGAACCGCACACCGTCGCGGGCCGGGACGCTGCGGATCAGCCCGCTCGCCAGCAGCTCGTGCACGGCGGCCAGCGACTCCTGCGGCGGTCGCCCGCTCAGCTCGACGGCGTCCTCGCCCGACCAGTCCCCCGGTTCGGCGGCCAGCCGGGCCAGCAGGTCGCGCTGGCCCAGCGTCAGCCGGTCGAGCGCCGCGTCCAGCGCCTCGCCGACCCCGCCGCGTCCGCCGAACCCGGCCGGCGGCGGCGCCAGTTGGAACGGTCCTTCGGCCAGCCGGGCCACCAGCTGGCGCGGCGAGAGCACGGTCGACCAGCCGGCGGCCAGCTCCAGCGCGCCCGGCAGTCCGTCGAGCTGGCGGCAGAGCGCGGCGACCGCCGGCGCCTCCTCGGGCTCCAGCCGGTAGCCGGGGCGCAGCCGGCGCAGGTGCGACAGCAGCAGCCGGACGGCGCCGACCTCGGCGAGCGCCACCGGGTCGTGGTCGAGTTCCGGTCCGGGGGTGGGCAGCGGGGCGAGCGGGATCACCTGGCCGCCGGGCAGCGGCTGGGCGACCCGGGCGGTGATCAGCACCCGCAGGCCGGGGCAGCGCTGGAACAGCTCGTCCAGCAGGGCGGGCTCCACGCCGGTGTCGGCGCCGTCCAGGACCAGCAGGGTGGGGCGGCTGCCGATCGCGCGGACCAGTTCGGCGCGGCGCTCGGGGCCCATGCCGGGCCGGCTCGCCCAGTCCGTCCAGCGCACCGACCAGCGGGCCGTCAGGTGCAGCCGGCGGGCCGCCTCCAGGACCAGCCGGGTCTTGCCGACCCCGCCGAGGCCGGTCACCGTGACCAGCCGGTCGCCGTGGTCGGCGAGGGCCTCGGTCAGCATGTCGACCTCCGGCTCCCGGCCGACGATCGCGCCGCGGGCCACCGGCGGGGCGGCCGGTTCGTCGCGCGGCTCCTCGACGGGCACCTGGCGGCGCGCGGCCGCCTCGAACACCGTGCGGCTGCGGCCCTCCAGCCGCAGCGCGTCGGCCAGCAGCCGGACCGTCTCCTGCCGGGGGCGCTGCACCCGTCCGCTCTCCATGTCGCGGATCGCCCGGACGCTCAGGGTCGCGTGATCGGCGAGCACCTGCTGGGTCAGGCCGATGCGCTCGCGCCGGATCCTGAGCAGCTCTCCGAAGCCCGCCGTCGACTGCAGGGTGTGAACGCCGTCCATGCTCCGTCCGCCTTCCGTGGGTTGGCCAACTACGGGGACCAGGGGCTCGGGCCACCGCGTGGCACGCCGAGGACGGCGCCGAGCGGTGGTGACCGTCGACCCGGGCTTCCCCTGCCGCAGATGGTCCACGGCCCTGCTCTACGGCCGATCAACGGCCGATCACCGCAGGTTCACGACTCCTCCGCATCGTCCACGAACCCTCCCGGGGAACGGACGGAGGTTCCGGGAGCAGCGGCGGGGCGGAGGTGGGGCGGACGCGGACCGGCCCGGGCGTACCGTGTCGGGGAACGGTACGGCCGGGCCGGAGGCGGGGGGCGTCAGGCGCGCTGCATGCCCGGGTTGTAGGCCTCGCTGACGAAGGAGGCGGCGGTGCTGACGGTGCCGCCCGGGCGGGTGATGTGCGAGATCACCCGGTAGTCGGCGCGGGCGTGCTCCTCGTTGAGCGTGATCGCGGTGTAGCCGCGCCGGCCGTCGTAGAACTTCATGTGCGGGTTGGCGGCCGTCAGGGTGGCCCAGTTGCCCGGGTGCTCCTGGCCGTCGCCGTCACTGGCGATCGAGGTGCCGACGATCTCGACGCCGACGGTCCGCGAGTCCGGGTTGTCGAAGTCGCGCTTGATGTCCATCGCGTAGGCGACGTGCACGTCGCCGGTGAGGACGACCAGGTTCTCCACGCCGATGTCCTCGGCCCCGGCCAGCAGCCGCTCCCGGGCGGCCGGGTAGCCGTCCCAGGCGTCCATGGAGAGCCGGGACTTCGCCTCGGTGGTGTTCTTCCGGCGGGAGAAGACCACCTGCTGCGGGACGACGTTCCACACCGCCTTGGACTTGCGGAAGCCGTCCAGCAGCCAGCGCTCCTGGGTGGCGCCCATCAGCGTGCGGGTCCGGTCCTCCGACTCCGGGGTGGGGAACTGCCAGCCGTCGCCGTTGGCCTGGTCGGAGCGGTACTGGCGGGTGTCGAGGATGTCGAACTGCGCCAGCCTGCCGTAGTGGTGGCGGCGGTACAGCTTGAGGTCGGTGGCGTCCGGCTTGGGCATGCGCAGCGGCATGTTCTCCCAGTAGGCGCGGGTGGCGGCGGCGCGGCGGGCGACGAAGGCGTCCACCGACTGGTTCTTCTCCGGGACGCCGGCCGCGTAGTTGTTCTCCACCTCGTGGTCGTCCCAGGTGACGTACCAGGCGTGCGCGGCGTGCGCGGCCTGGAGGTCCGGGTCGCTCTTGTAGAGGGCGTACCGCAGGCGGTAGTCCTCCAGGGTGGTGGTCTCGTGGTTGAACAGCGACGGCAGCGTGCGGTCGGTGTACTTGCGGTCGCCGCCGACGGCGTCGATGCCGTACTCGTAGATGTAGTCGCCGACGTGGAAGACCGCGTCGAGGTCCTCGTTCGCCAGGTGCTGGTAGGCGGTGAAGTAGCCGTCCTCGTAGGCCTGGCAGGAGACCAGGCCGAAGCGGACCTCGTCGATGTGGCGGCCGCGCGCCGGGGAGGTGCGGGTGCGGCCGACCGGGCTGGTCCAGCCGCCGACCTTGAAGCGGTACCAGTACACGCGGTCGGCGTCGAGGCCGTCCGCGTCGACGTGCACCGCGTAGTTGAACTCGGCGTACGCCTTGGCGGTGCCGCGGCGGGCGACCTTGCGGAAGCGGTCGTCGCGGGCGATCTCCCAGTCGACCCGGACGACGCCGGTGGGCGGCAGGCCGTTGCCGGGCTCCAGCGGGCGGGGGGCGAGGCGGGTCCAGAGCACCACGGCGTCGCTGAGCGGGTCACCGGAGGCGACGCCCAGGGTGAACGGGTTCTCGGTCAGCGCGCGGGGCGCGATCTCGGCGTCCGCGGCGTGGGCGCCCGGCAGGTTGGTGGTGAACGCCAGCGCGGCGGCGGCCGAGGTGACGGTCAGGAAGCGGCGGCGGCCGATCCCCAGCCGGGTCGCGGCCTCCCGGAACTCCTGGTCGTGCGAGGCCTGGTCGTCTGTGCGGGCCATGGTCTGGACTGCCTTCCGTACGCTGGACTGGACCGGCTGGACACACCGGCTGTGTACGGAGGGGATTGGACCGGCCCGCGCCGTACGGGGGGCGTCGCGGTTCCGGCGGACAAGTGATCATCAGGTGATGAGACGGACCGAATCGGGCAAACGGACGCAATGCCCCCGTGTCAGCGGGAGAACGCCGCCAGGCTGAGCAGCAGGTGCGCCGACTCCGGGTGCTGGAAGTCCGAGTGCGCGCCCGCCGGCGCCAGGCGGCGGGACGCCGCACTCCCCCGGAACACCCGGCCCGCGTCGACGTTGACGATCGGATGGTCCAGCAGCCGCTTGGCGTACGGCGTCTCCGTCGCCAGCAGCGCCGTCGAGAACTGCCCGACCGGCGCCGTCCCCGCCCCCGAGTGCCCGATCCCCGGCAGGCCCTCGGCCCGCAGGTGCCAGAAGCCGGTCGCCCGGTCCCACCGCGAGTGCGTCAGCACCAGCGGCCCGCGCAGCGGCGCCCCCGGCCGCCCCGGCGCCGGGAAGAGCCGCGGGAACAGCCGGTCGAAGGCGTCCCTCGGCGCGGCCATCTGGAAGACCAGCGCGCTGTCCACCGTGAACGGCCGCGCCGGGTCCGTCCGCCCGCTCCACCCCAGCACCTGCGGCCCCGCCGCCGGCCGCTCGGCCGCCCACTGCAGCGCCTCGCACAGGAACCGGCCGCCGAAGGAGTGCCCGACCAGGTGCAGGTACTGTCCCGACCGGTTCGCCAGCACCTCGGGGGCGTCCGGCCGGCCGCGCGCCGCGTCCAGGTAGCCGAGCAGGTGCCCGATCACGAAGCCCGCCTGCCCGCGCCCGGGCCCGCTCATCGCGTGCGCCCGGTCCCGGATCCGCCGGTAGCCGGCCGGCGTGGGCAGGCTCGACGACGGCCAGCGCACCACCACGCACCACGGCCGGTACCCGCGCGCCGCCAGCCCCGGGTACGCCGTCGGCGCCGCGCGCCCCAGCTCGACGGCCCGCGCGATCAGGGCGTCCGCCGTCCGCCCGGCCGCCTGCGCGCCGGTCTGCCAGCCGTGCACGTAGACGTAGAGGTCGGTGGCCCGCTCCGGCACCTTCAGATGGCGCGCCAGGTGCTCGGCCACCCTGGCCTCCGGCACCGGCGTCCGGGTGCCCGGCACCAGCAGCCGCCCGTTCTCGTCGAGATCCACCACGGCGTGCGTCATGACGTCAGCTCCAGCATGCTGTCGATCCCGCAGTGCAGGGAGTAGGTGAGGGCGAGGGGGTTGCGGTAGACGTCGGCGAAGTGCCGGGCCAGCCCGCGGGCGATCTCCCCCGCGGTGAGCTCCCCCGTCAGGTACAGGTCGAGGAAGGCGAAGGCGTACTCGGCGGCGAACACCTGGGGGATCTCGATCTGCGGGCCGAGCACTCCGGTGGCACCCAGCTCCACCAGGGCGCGCCCCAGGTGCTCCAGCTCGGCGGCCGCCGACTGGCCGGTGTGACAGGCGTTCAGCAGCACGAACGGCTGGAACAGCGCCTCCGGAGCGTCCTGGTGCGGCTCGCGGTAGCGGCGCACCAGGTCCGCGTCGATGTCCCGGCCGTCGGAGAGCCGGACGGCGAGCTGCGCGTAGGCGGTGCCGTTCTCGACGAACTGGCCGTGGCACCAGAAGTACATCAGGTCCTCGTCCAGCACCGCGCGGGAGAGCGCCTCCAGGAAGCGCTCGGACTCGGTGCGCACGGTCAGCTGGGTGCGTTCCTCCAGCAGCTTGCGGACCTCCGGCGCCCGGCCCACCGACTCCAGGGTGGCGTCGGTGTTGAGGCTGGTCACCGGACGGTCGCGCACCGGGTACGGCGCCTGGACCCGGGGGTAGGCGTCGCCGGTCTGCTCGACCTGGTGCCGGTGGCCGAGGAAGTCCTCCCACGGCTGGGCGGCGCCGCTGTCGACGGCCAGCAGCGGCCAGGGCAGGTGCAGTTCGGAGTCGAAGCTGATCCGCAGCGGCCCCTCCTCGGTGAGCGCGCCGAGCAGGAACTCCCGGAACCCCCCGAGGTCGCGGCCCGGGCCGGCGAGCAGCTTCTGCAGCACGAAGCGGCCCTCCTCCACCAGCTCGCCCATCCGGTTCTCGGCGAGCCCCGGCGTCGCGGCCAGGTTGGCGGCCTGCGCGAAGGGGTAGCCGACCGGCAGCCCGTGCTCGTCCACCTGCGCGTAGCCGACCAGCCGGTCGCGCCAGATGCCGCGCAGCCGGCCGGCCCGGCGCAGCAGTTCGGCCTCCCCGATGTCGAGCTGCGCGTGGTGGGCGCGGGTGCGCGGGGAGCGCTCGGCGGGGCGGAAGGCGTGCACGTACAGGCCGCCGTTGGAGCGGCGCAGCGACACCAGCAGGTCCAGCGGCCCCGGCCGGCGGGAGGGGCCGGGCAGCTGGGTGTAGTCGGCGGAAGGGTTCCGCCGGATCTCGACCGCGAGGTCCCGGGACACCTGGCTACTCCTGATCGTGGGCGGGGTGGACGGATTCGTCGGCGGACTCGGGGGGCCACGGCGCGTGGTGGGTGGAGGGGTCGCGGTCCTCGGCGTGGACGTACACGTGGCCGGAACCGGTGTGGTGGAACGTGCGTTCCCGACCGTGGACCTCGGTGCCGGAGTGGGGGTGCGACCAGGGATTGACGACGACCACCCCGAACGCGCCGTCGTCCCTCCCCCACCCGACCCGGGTGACCCGGATCGCCCGCGCCGCCTCGACCACCGTCGCCAGGTCCTGGAGGACCACGCCCGACTCCCGCTCGTAGACGGTGAACCGGACCCGGTGCGAGCCGGGCGAGCCCGCGGTGAGGGTGAACTCCGCGGGGCCCTCGGCCGGATCGTGGTCGACGGCGGGGGGTTCGACGACCGCGTCGCCGGCCGTCGAAGCGACCAGGTACAGCTCCGGCAGCGGGCACGGATCGCCCGCCGCCGCGCCGTCGTGCTCCCAGCGCAGTTCCAGCCGCGCGGGGACGCCCACCTCGGGCCACTCGTCGACCAGGGTGACCCGGGGCCGCCAGGGCGTACGGGGTACGGGCGCGGGAACAGGCGCGGGCGCCGGGACAGGTGCCGGAACGGGTGCGGGTGCGGCCGAGGCCGCGGGCGCGGGCGGAAGCGGTCCCGCCGGACCGGCCGGCCCCGCGCCGAGGGCCGGCCCGCCGGGGCCGCCCGTCGTCCCGAGCGGGGCGGCCGGCGCGGACCCGCCCGCCCCACTCGGCCCGCCGGTCATGCCCGCGCGCAGGCGGGCGAGCGCCGCCCGTCCCTCCACCGCGAGCGGGTGGCCGTCCGCGAACACGGCCTCCCGGCCGGTGCGGACGCCGACCAGCAGGTCTTCGGCCGGGCCCCGGTGACCGGCGCCGGCCAGCGCCTCCGCGAGTCCGACCGCAAGCGTGGGGAACAACTCGACACCGCCCGGGCGCGTCGTCCCGGCCTCCGGCAGCGGGCCGCCGCCGTCCCGGTGCGCCTCCGCCAGCAGCGCCGGCGAGGCCTCCGGGGTCCGGGCGGTCAGGACGGCGCGGTACTGGCGGACGGCGCCGTCGTGGTCCCCGGCCCGGTGCCGGGCCCAGCCGAGGCTCTGGCGGATGCTCAGGGCGAGCCGGTGCTCGGGGCCGTGGCTCGCCTCGCACTCCTCGGCGAGCTCCTCCAGCAGCACCACGCCCCGGAACGGCCGGTCGCCCACCGCCACCAGCAGGGCGTGCGCCTCCCGGCAGCGGAGCACGGCGTCGTGGTCCGGCCCCAGGGCCTCCGCCGCCGGGGCGAGCAGCGCACCCAGCGGGGTGACGGCGTCCTCGGGCCGGCCGTCGAGGTGGGTGGCATAGGCCAGCCGGCGGGCGGTCCGCAGGAAGCCCCGGGTGCCGGCGCCCAGGACGCGCCGCCAGTCCTCGGCCAGCGGGCCGAGCACCGCCACCGCCTCGGCCGGGCGCCCGGCCACGCGCAGGGTGTCGCCGAGGTCGCCGCGCAGCGCCAGGGTCCGGGGGTGGTCCGCACCGAGCGCCGCCGCCGCGTCGCCGAGCAGCTGCCGGTAGGCGTCGACCGCCGCGCCGTGCCGGCCGGCCTCGCGGGCGGTGCGCGCCAGGCCCTCGCGGCAGTCCAGGGTGTCGGGGTGGTCGGCGCCGAGCAGGCGGGTGCGGTCGGCGAGGACGGCGCGGTACGCCTCCTCGGCCGCGGCGTACGCGTACCCGGAGCGCAGGGCGTTGGCGAGGGACTGCCGGGCGGTCAGGGTGTCCGGGTGGTCGGGGCCCTGGACGCGCTCGCGGTCGGCGACCAGCCGGGTGCGGGCGGCGGCCTCCTCACCGTGACGCCCGGCGAACCGGTGGAGCAGGGCCAGGTTGGCGCGCTCGGCGAGGGTGTCGGGGTGGTCGGCCCCCTGCTGGCGGGTGCGGTCGGCCACCAGGGCCTCGTACCGGCGCCGGGCGGACCGGTGCCGGCCGGCCTCGCGGTGGGCCCAGGCCTCGCCGGCCCGCGCGCCGAGCGTCTCGGGGTGGTCGGGTCCGTGCAGGCGTGCGCGGTCGGCGGCGAGCCGGGCGCGTTCGGCGAGCTCGGCGAGCGGCCGGCCGGCCTCGCGCAGCGCGTACGCGACGGCGGAGCGGGTGTGCAGGGTGTCGGGGTGGTCCGGCCCCTGGAGCCGTTCGCGGTCGGCGAGCAGGGCCAGGAGCAGGGTGAGCGCCTGCCGGTCGTCGCCGGCCTTCTGCAGGCCCCAGGCGTGCCAGAGCCGGGCGCGCAGCACCTCGGGGTGGTCGGGTCCGTGCAGGCGTGCGCGGCCGGCGACCAGCTCCGCCCAGTCGGCGACGGCCTGCCGCAGGTGTCCGCCGCGCTGGCGGGCCTCGGCGAGGTTGGCCCGTTCGTTGAGGGTCTCCGGGTGGTCCGCGCCCTGCAGCCGGACGCGGCACCGGACGATCCCGGCGTGCAGCTCGGCGGCCCGGTCGTACCGGCCGGCCTCCTGGAGGGCGAGGGCGAGGCCGGTGCGGGTGTTGAGGGTGGCGGGGTGGTCCGGGCCCTGGACGCGCTCGCGGTCCGCGACCAGGGCCTCGTTCAGCTCCATGGCGCGCCGGTGGTCGCCCGCCTCGCGGCAGGCCCAGGCCAGGCCGGAGCGGGTGTTGAGGGTGTCCGGGTGGTCGGGGCCCTGGACGCGCTCGCGGTCGGCGAGCAGCGCCTCGTACAGCGCGAGCGCCCGCGCGTGCTCGCCGTTCTGGCGGCAGGTCTGGGCGAGCCACCAGCGGGTGTTGAGGGTGGCGGGGTGGTCCGGGCCCTGCAGCCGTTCGCGGTCCGCGACCAGGGCGGTGTAGGACTCGATCGCCAGGGACCGGTCGCCGGCCTCCCGGTGGCACTGGGCGAGGTCGGCGAGGGCCTGCAGGGTGGCGGGGTGGTCCGCGCCCTGGAGCCGCCGCCGGGCCTCGACGACCTCGGTCTGCCCGGCGACGGCCGCGGCGTGGTCGCCGGCGGCCCGGTGGGACAGCGCGAGCCCCGCCCGGGTGTCCAGAGTCGCAGGGTGGGAGAGGCCCTGGAGCCGCTCGCGGTCGGCGAGCAGCGCCCGGTAGGCCGCGACCGACTCCCGGTGCCGGCCGGCGCCCCGGTAGGACCAGGCGAGCCCGGCCCGGGTGTCCAGGGTCGCCGGGTGGAAGGGACCCTGGACCCGCTCGCGGTCGGCGAGCAGCGCCTCGTACAGGGCGACGGCATGGGTGTGCCGGCCGTCCTCGTGGGCGGCGCGGGCCTGCCAGCCGCGGGTGTCCAGGGTGTCCGGGTGGTCCGCGCCCTGCGTCCGCGTCCGGTCGGCGACCAGCTCGGCGAGCACGTCGAGGGCGCGCGGGTGGTCGCCGGCCGCCCGGTGGGTCAGGGCGAGGCCGAGCCGGGCGGCGAACTGCTTCGGGCGGCCGGCGGCGCCCTGGAGGTTCTCGTGGTCGGCGGCGACGGACGTCCAGAGCAGGACGGCGCGGCGGTGGTCGCCGGCCTCCCGGCAGGCGGTGGCGAGGTCGGCGAGGGCGGCCAGGGTGTCGGGGTGCCCGACGCCGTGGATCCGCTCGCGGTCGGCCACCAGCGCCTCGGCCAGCACCACGGCCCGCGCGTGGTCCCCCGATTCGCGGTACGACCAGGCCAGCGCCGAGCGGCAGTTGAGGGTGTCGGGGTGATCGGGGCCGTGGATCCGCTCGCGGTCGGCGAGCAGCGCCTCGGCCAGCGCGACGGCCCGCGCGTGCTCGCCCGCCTCCCGGTGGGACCAGGCCAGCGCCGAGCGGCAGTTGAGGGTGTCCGGGTGGTCCGGGCCGTGGATCCGCTCGCGGTCGGCGAGCAGCGCCTCGTAGCGGGCGACGGCCGGCCCGTAGCGTCCCGCCTCCCGGCAGGACCAGGCCAGCCACCACCGGGTGTTCAGCGTCGCCGGATGGTCCGGCCCCTGCACCCGCCCGCGATCGGCCGCCAGCCGCTCGAACTCTTCCACCGCCCAGGCGTGTTCACCCGCCGACGAGAGCAGCCAGGCCTCCCACCACCGGGCGTCCAGGGTGTCCGGGTGATCCGCGCCCTGCACCCGCACCCGGTCCGCCACCAGCTCCGCGCACAGCTCGGCGGCGGCCCGCCGCTCCCCCGCCTCGTGGCGGGCCAGGGCCAGGCCGGAGCGGGTGTTGAGGGTGTCGGGGTGCCCGGGGCCCTGGATCCGTTCGCGGTCGGCGAGCAGCGCCGTGTTCACTCCGACGGCGCGCCAGGGGTCACCGGCCTCCCGGCAGGCCCAGGCCAGCCCGGAGCGGGTGTTGAGGGTGTCGGGGTGCTCGGCGCCCTGGATCCGCTCGCGGTCGGCGAGCAGCGCCTCGTACAGCGCGACGGCCCGCGCCGGCCTGCCCGCCTCGCGGCAGGACCAGGCCAGCCACCACCGGGTGTTCAGCGCCGCCGGATGGTCCGGCCCCTGCACCCGCCCGCGATCGGCCGCCAGCAGCTCGAACTCCTCCACCGCCCGGGCGTGTTCACCCGCCGACGAGAACAGCCACGCCTGCCACCACCGGGCGTCCAGGGTGTCCGGGTGATCCGCACCCTGCACCCGCACCCGGTCCGCCACCAGCTCCGCGCACAGCACGGCCGCCGTCCGCCGCTCCCCCGCCTCGCCGTGCAGCCGGGCCAGCGCGGCCCGCGCCTCCAGCGCGTCGGGGTGGTCCGGGCCCTGGACGCGCTCGCGGTCGGCGACCAGCCGCCGCCGTTCGGCGAGGGCCCGGCCGTACTGCCCGGCGGCCTGCCGGGCCTCGGCCAGCGCGTTCCGCTCCTCCAGGGTGTCGGGGTGGTCCGGGCCCTGCACCCGGGCGCGGTCGGCGGCCAGCAGGGCGTGCTCGGCGACGGCGCGGCGGTGGGAACCGGCCTCGCCGCAGGACCGGGCGAGCCGGGTGCGGGCGTCCAGGGTGTCCGGGTGGCCGGCGCCCAGCACCCGGCCGAGGTCGGCCACCACGGCCGCCAACTCGGCGACCGCAAGGGCCGGTTGCCCGGCCTCGGCGCGGGCCGCGGCCAGCCGGACCCGGGCGTCCAGGGTCTGCGCGTGATCGGCGCCCTGGGTGCGCACCCGGTCCCGCACCACCTCCTCGTAGGCGGCGAGCGCCGCCGGGTGGTCGCCGGAGACGGCGAGCGCGGCGGCCAGCCAGCAGCGGCCGGTAAGGGTGTCGGGGTGCTCGGCGCCCAGCACCCGCGCCCGGTCGGCGACCGCCTGCCGGTAGAGCTCCACGGCCCGCCGGTGCTCCCCGGCGGTCAGCCGCGCGTAGGCGAGGCTGTTGCGGCAGGCCAGGGTGGCCGGGTCGTCGGGGCCGCCCAGCCGGACGCGGTCGGCCAGCAGCCGTTCGAACTCCGCCACCGCCTCCCGGTGCCGGCCGGCCACCTGGAGCGCGTAGGCGAGCCCGCGCCGGGCGGCCAGGGTGTCCCGGTGGTCGGCGCCCAGCACCCGCGCCCGGTCCGCGGCCACCGCCAGGAACTCCTCGACGGCCCGCCGGTGTTCGCCGGCCCGGCGGCGGGCGTGGGCCAGCCAGTGCCGGTCGGCGAGCACGGCCGGGTCGTCCGGGCCGAGCGCCCGCTCGCGTTCGGCCACCAGCGCCGCGCAGTACGCCACCGCCTGCACCGGGTCGCCGACCCGGGCGTGCAGTTCGGCGAGCCGGCCCCGGGTGGCGAGCGCGCGGGGGTGCCCGGCGCCCAGCAGCCGCCTCTCGCCGTCCGCCACCGCCGCCAGCAGCGGCACCGCGAAGATCCGCTGCTCCGGTTCGGCGAGGGCGTCGGCGGCCAGCCGGTACAGCGCCACGGTCCGCTCGGTGGGCGCGGCCGACGGGCCGGTGGCGGCCAGCTCGCGGATGTGCGGCAGCAGCGCGCGCCGCAGCGGCCGGTCGGCGGCGGCCCACAGTCCGGTCACCGCGCCGGCCAGGTTCCGCTCGGCGCGCCGGCGCACCCGCCCGTCCGGGTCGGTGCCGCGCAGGACGGTCTGCAGCAGCCGGTGGACGGCCACCGTGCGCGGGCCGAGGGTGATCAGGTGGTAGTCGGCCAGCACCCGCAGCGCCGCGTCCACCTCCTCGGGGCGGCGCTCGCCGAACGGCAGCAGTGCCTCGCGCGGCAGCGCCTCGGGCGCGTACCAGGCGAGGACGCGCAGCAGCTCCACGGCGAACGGGGCGGTGTGCCGGACGGTGGCCAGGGTGGTGCGCCACAGCCGGGCGAGGGTGCCGACGGCGTCCGGCACGGGGTCGGCGGCCGTCCGCTTCTCCAGCCGCACCGCGGTGGCCGAGCGCAGCAGGTCCCGGTAGGCGCCGAAGTCGGCCCCGGTCTGCTGCAGGTACCCGCCGGCCTGTGCCAGCGCCAGCGGCAGATGGCCCAACTCATCGGCCAGCGCCCGGGCTTCGGCGAGGTCGGCGTCGTCGGCCGGCGCCCCGGGGCGGGCCGTGGCGCAGAGCAGCCGGGCCGCCTGAGTGCCGTCCAGCACCTCGACCCGCACCGCCCGGACCGCCGGGTGGGCGCCGCTCACCCGGCGGCTGGTGACCAGGTGGCGCCCGCGCCCCGCCAGCCGTGCCAGGTAGGGCGTCAGGTCGGCCGGGTCCTCGACGTTGTCGTACACCAGCAGCCACTCGTCGTGCGCGCGCAGCCAGGCGAGCGCCCACTCCACCTGGCGGCTGGGCGGCGCGCCGAGCGCCCACGCGGGGTGCAGCCGCACGGCGAGGTCGGCGAAGCCCTCGGCGAGCTGCTCGGCGGACTCGGCGGTGATCCACCACACCAGGCGGTGATCGGCGCGCCGCGCGTGGGCGTGGTGCAGGGCGAGCGCCGTCTTCCCGACGCCGGCGAGCCCGTGCAGCACGGTGACCGCGCGGGCCGCCGAGGCGTCCGCGATCTGTTCCAGCTCCCTGGCCCGGCCGATCAGTTCCCCGGAGACAAGGGGCGGGAGGTTGTCCGTCCCGGGCGGCGCGGCGATGTCCACGGCGGCCTGCGCGGCCTCGGCGGGCAGCACCACGGCGCGCTGCTCGGCGTGCGGGTTCCCCCCGCTCACCGCCGCGGCTCCGCCCGGTCGCCGCCCGGACACCTCGTGCCCCTGCCTCACCGGCGGCAGCCCGCCCTCGGGCCGCACGCCCGTCGTCACCGCCAGCTCCACGCCTGCCCCCACGCGCCCCTCTCGCCCCCGCCCACCGTAGCGCCCCCCGCCCACCCTGTCAGGGCATCCCACCAGGACGGCGGCGCGAGTTCGGCGGCGGTCCGGCCGGTGTGCCGGATGTGATCACGACGGCGAACGGGCCGCAGCCAATCACGCCGTGCCGCCCACCCGCAACCCGGCCGCTCGAACGGGCCGACGGTCCGTCATTGAGCCTGGCACGGCGAATAATCCGGCCGTTCCCGCCCCAGCGGGACGCGGACCGTCAGCCCGTGGCGGCGGCGCGGCCGGCGCGGCTCCCACCAGGACAGGGCCGTGACGGCGGCGGGCCGGGGCTCGAAGGAGGAGGGGTTGGCGGGGGCCAGGGTGAGGCGGACGCGGTCGCCGGGGCGGAACAGGGCGGAGGTGGGGAGCAGGTCGAAGGCGAGGCGCTGGGGGGTGTCCGGGGGGAAGGGGGCGGCGGCCGTGGCGGCGTAGGAGCGGGGCGTGCGCAGCCGGCGCCAGTCCGGGGTGCCGGCGGTGGTGGCGCGGTCGGGGTAACCGACGGGTGCGCCGGTGAGGTTGGTGTTCCAGCGGTCGAGCGGTCCGGTGCCGGTCACCGCGGCGGGGTCGGCGCCCAGCCGGCGGCGAGCACGGCCAACAGGACGGCGAGCAGGGCGCGTTGGGGAAGGGGTGGCATCCGGGACCTCCGCGGTGGGCGCGACACGGGCTCCCGGATGGCTGCCCCGGCCCGCGGCGGTTCACGCCCGCACCGCATCCACCGGCACACGAACACACGAGCGGCGCGGCCGCTTTCCCGGAAAACGGCCGGTATCGTTCCGTTTCTTCAAAACGACTTCATACAGCCGAAACAGCACACGCTTTCTTCGCGGCCGACCGGGTGCTAGCCTCGCTTCAATCTCGCGCCGCTTGAACCGTCCTTTACCCGGGCGATTCACCGCCGGAAAAAATCCCGGACCGCCTGGCACGCCACCCCGTTTCGGTAATCCTGAAAGGGTTCAGCATGTCCGCTTCCACCAGCGCCCCCGCCACGTCCACCGGCCCCGGCCTGCTCGCGCCCCGACCGATCGTCGGGCTGCTCACCGACTTCGGCCTCGTCGACGACGCCGTCGGCATCTGCAAGGGGATGGTGCTCAGCATCGCCCCGCACGCCAACATCGTCGACATCACGCACGACGTCACGCCGTTCGACATCTACGAGGCCGGCCTGTACATCCGCGACTCGTTCCGCTACTTCCCGGCCGACGCGGTCTTCGCCTGCGTCACCTTCCCGCACACCGGCGTCCAGGACAACGCGATCGGCCTGCGCACCCCGCAGGGCCACACCTACTTCGCCCCCAACAACGGCCTGCTCACCCGGATCGTCCGGGAGGCGGGCGTCGCCGAGGTCCGCCGGATCACCGCCGAGAAGGTCCGCCGGCCCGTCATCGACCCGACGTTCTACGGCCGCGACATCGTCATCTCGGCCGCCGCGCACATCGCCGACGGAGTACCGTTCAGCGAAATAGGCGAGGAAATCGACGCCTCCGAAATCACCCTTCTGGAGGTCGCCGAGCCGGTCGTCGAGGGCGACTGGATAATCGGCGAGGTGGCGATTCTCGACAAGAACTACGGGAACGTCTGGACAAGCATCACCCGGGAATTCCTGGACGCCCGGGGAATCGCCTTCGACACCGAGCTGGAGATCGAGATCGGCGACAGCCGCATCACCACCCCGCTGCGCCGCACCTTCGGCGAGACCGGCGAGGGCGAGCCGCTGGCCTACATCGCCAGCCGCGACCAGCTCGGACTCGCCCTCAACCAGGGCGACTTCGCGGCCCGGTACGGCGTCGAGCGCGGGCACACCGTCCGCGTGAAGGCGCGCTGAGCCCACCGTGCGCGCGCAGGGGTACGCATTCGCGCTGCTGACCGCCGCCTTCTTCGGCGCCGGCGCCGTGCTGGCCAACCGGGTCACCCGCGAGATCGACCCGCTGCTGACCACCGAGATCAACCTGTCGATCGGTGCCGTGCTGCTCGCCACCCAGCTGGCGGCACGGCGCCGGCCGCTGGTCCCGCGCGGCCTGACCAGGCGGGAGTGGCTCCGGCTGGGCTTCGTCTCGGTGATCGGCACCGGCCTCTCGCTGGCCCTGGTGATCAGCGGGCTGAGCCGGACCAGCCCGGTCAACGGCGGCTTCCTCATCCAGCTCCAGGGCCCGACGGCCGTCCTGGCCTCCGTGCTGCTGCTCGGCGACCGGCTGCGCGGGTGGCAGTCGGCCGGACTCGCGGTCACCCTGGCCGGCGGGGTGCTGGTGGTGCTGCGCGACCCCGGCGCGGGCTTCACCGCCGTCGGCACCGGCGACGCGCTGGTGCTGGCGGGCGCGGTGCTGGCCGGCCTGGCCTTCCTGCCCGCCAAGGCGCTGATGGCCAAGGTGCCGGCGCTGCAACTGGGCCTGTGGCGGCTGGTCCCGGCGGCGGTCGTGCTGCTGCCGGTCCTGCTGCTCGCGCCCGGCCCGCTGCGCTGGCACCCCACGGCCGGCACCCTCGGCCTCCAACTCCTGCTCGCCGTCACCAACTTCTGCCTCGCCTACGTCACCCTGCACCTGGCGCTGGAGCGGCTGCGGCCGTGGGAGACGGCGAGCGTGCTCCAGCTGGAGCCGGCGTTCACGGTGCTCGTCGCCCTGCTGGCGCTCGGCCTGGCGCCGACGCCGCTGCAACTGCTGGGCGGGGCCCTGATGATCGGCGGCGGGCTGCTCGCCAACCGGCCCGCCCCGGCGCCGGGCACGGCATCCGGCCCCGCCGCCGCGGCGCGCGACACGCCCGCCCCGGCCGACCCCGACCACCCTTCGCTCCCGGGCGACGGCATCCCGTCGCCGCCCGTTCCCGTCAACACCACCACCCGACCCGCCTACCAGAACAGCCGAGGTACCACCCCATGAAGGCGATCCGCGTCCACGCCCCCGGCGGCCCCGAGCAGCTGCAGGTCGACGACGTGCCGGTGACCGAGCCCGCCGCCGGCGAGATCCGCATCCGCACCGAGGTCATCGGCGTCAACTACGTCGACGTCTACCACCGCCAGGGCGTCTTCCCCGTCGCCCTGCCGTTCGTCCCGGGCATGGACGCCGTCGGCACGGTCGACGCCGTCGGCCCCGGCGTCACCGAGCTGGCCGTCGGCGACCGCGTCGCCTACGGCGAACTCCCGGGCGCCTACGCCGAGTTCGTGACCGTACCGGTCCGGCTGGCGACCGCCGTGCCGGACGGCCTGGACTCCGGGACGGCCGCCGCCGCGATGCTCCAGGGGCTCACCGCGCACTACCTGGCGCACGACTCGCACCCGGTCGCCAAGGGCCAGGTGGTCGTGGTGCACGCCGCCGCCGGCGGGGTCGGGCAGTTCCTGGTCCAGTTCGCCAAGCGGGCCGGGGCGCACGTCATCGGCACCGTCTCCAGCGACGAGAAGGCCGCGCTGGTCACCGAGTTGGGCGCCGACGCCGTCGTGCGCTACGACCGGGAGAACTTCCGCGAGGCCGTCCGCCGGTTCACCGGCGGCGCCGGCGCCGACGCGGTCTACGACTCGGTCGGCAAAGACACCTTCCTCGACAGCCTGGACTCGCTGCGCCCGCGCGGCACCCTCGTCGTCTACGGCCGGGCCAGCGGCAAGCCCGACCCGATCGACCCGTTCACGCTGGTCCAGAAGGGCTCGCTGCGGCTCACCTGGCCCAGCCTCACCGACCACGTGCTCACCCGCGAGGAGTTCACCGCCCGCACCGGAGCCGTCTTCGCCGGACTCCTCGACGGCACCCTGCGGGCCCGGATCGACCGCACCTACGACTTCGCCGACGCCCCCGCCGCGCACGCCCGGCTGGAGGGCCGGGAGAGCCTCGGCAAGATCCTGCTGCGCCACCCGTAGGACGCACCCGCCCCACCCCTCCGGTACCGACGCCCCGCCGGACTCCGCCTTCGCCGGCGGGGCGTCACCCCGATGAACGGCCCGACCGGGCCGCACCGTCCGAACGGCCCCAAGCACGGGAGGACATTCACCCCATGGCTCCCCACTCCCCCGGCCCGACCGCCCGCCACCGCCGGATCGCCGTCGTCGGCGCCGGCCCGCGCGGCCTGTCCGTCCTCGAACGCCTGCTCGCCAACGAGCGGGCCCGCCCCTCGGCCGCCGCCCTCACCGTCCACCTCGTCGACCCCTACCCGCCCGGCGCCGGCCGGGTCTGGCGCACCAACCAGTCCCGCCTGCTGCTGATGAACACCGTGGCCTCCCAGGTCACCGTCTACACCGACCCGAGCGTCACCATCGAGGGCCCGGTCGAGCAGGGCCCCAGCCTCTACGAGTGGGCCAAGTCGACCGTCCCGCAAGGCGGTCCGGGCGAGTACGACGAGCAGGTGCGGGCCGAGGCCCGCGCCCTCACACCCGACGCCTACCCGACCCGCGCCTTCTACGGCCGCTACCTGCGCGACGTCCACCGCCGGGTGCGCGCCGCCGCCCCGGCGCACTGCCGGATCGTCGAGCACCGCACCCGCGCCGTGCGGCTCACCGACGCCGACCCGCTGCCCGGCGCCGCCCAGGTGCTCGTGCTCGCCAACGGCCGCCGGATCGCCGACCTGGACGCGGTGGTACTGGCGCTCGGCCACCTGGCGACCGCCCCGACCACCGCCGAACGCACCCTGACCAGGTCCGCCACCGCGCACGGCCTGGTCCACCTGCCGCCCGCCAACCCCGCCGACCTCGACCTCGCCGCCCTGCTGCCCGGCCGCCCGGTCCTGTTCCGGGGCCTGGGCCTCAACTTCTTCGACCACCTCGCCCTGCTCACCCGCGGCCGCGGCGGCCGGTTCGCCGAACGCGACGGCCGGCTCGTCTACCACCCCTCCGGACAGGAGCCGCTGATCCTGGCCGGCTCCCGGCGCGGCGTCCCGTACCACGCGCGCGGCGAGAACGAGAAGGGCCCGCACGGCCGCCACCGCCCCCGGCTGCTCACCGAGGCGTACGCGGCCCGGCTGCGCGAACGGGCCGCCGCCGGCGAGCCGGTGCGCTTCGCCCGCGACCTGTGGCCGCTGGTCGCCCGCGAGGTCGAGGCCGTCTACTACGCCACCCTGCTCGCGGCCGCCGGCCGCCCGGAGGACGGCGAACGGCTCGCCGAGGAGTACCTGGCCGCCGACGGCCCCGGCCGCGCCACGGGCCTGCTCGACCGCTACGGCGTGCGCGCCGAACAGCGCTGGGACTGGCAGACGCTGGCCAACCCGTACGCGGGCCGGCGCTTCCCCTCCCGGGCGGCGCACCGCGCCTGGATCATCGAGCGCCTGGAGCGCGACGTCCGCGACGCCCGGGCGGGCAACCTCAGCGGCCCGCTGAAGGCCGCCCTGGACGTGCTGCGCGACCTGCGCAACGAGATCCGGCTGGCGGTCGACCACGGCGGCATCGAGGGCTCCTCCTACCGCGACGACCTGGAGTCCTGGTACACCCCGCTGAACGCCTTCCTGTCCATCGGCCCGCCGGCCTCCCGGATCGACGAACTGCGCGCCCTGATCGAGGCCGGGGTGGTCGACCTGCTCGGCCCGGACCTCCGGATCACCCTCGACCCGCGCGGCACCCAGCCCGCCTTCACCGCCCACTCGCCCGCCGTCGACGCCCCGCCGCTGCGCGCCGGCGTCCTGGTCGAGGCCCGGCTGCCCGAGCCCGACCTGCGCCGCACCGGCGACCGCCTGCTGCGCGGCCTGCTGGACGACGGGCAGGCCGGCGTCTACCGGATCCCCGACACCGCCGGGCCCGGGTACGAGACGGGCGGGCTGGCGGTCACCGAGCGCCCGTACCACCTGCTGGACGCGCGGGGGCGGGCCCACCCGCGCCGCTTCGCCTACGGGATCCCCACCGAGGCGGTGCACTGGGTCACCGCGGCCGGCATCCGCCCGGGCGTCAACTCGGTGACCCTCGGCGACTCCGACGCGATCGCCCGCGCCGTGCTCGCCCTGCACCCGCTGCGCCCGGCGGTGGCCGTCGTCCCGGCCCAGCGCCGACCCGCCCCGCGCACCCCCGTCCGGCCCGGCCAGGCCCGCTGAACCGCCCACACCCGCACCGCCACCCCGCGAGCCCCGGCTCCCGCCGTCCCGCCCGGACGCAGGGAGCCGGGGCTCGCCGCGTGTCCGGCCGCCCTTCCGCGGACGGTGCGCTGCCGGGTCGGAGGCAGTGCGCTGTGGGGAAATCCCCCGCCCCGCCCCCTGCCTACCGTCCTGTCAGGTGGCCGGACCGGCCCCGGACCCACGCGTCCAGGCCCGCTCCCGCCCCGTCCGCCACCGCCCGCACCGGGCGGCGGCCGCACCCCAGCACAGGAGGCTTTCGAGGTGTCTGTCATGCCGGTCGGCGGGCTCGTCCCCCGCACGGAGGAGGACGCGGGCGCGAACGCCGCCGACGTCGTCGTCCGCAACGCCAGGATCCACACCGGGGACACCCGCCGCCCCCAGGCCGGCGCCCTCGCCATCCGCGGCGGCGTGATCACCGCCGTCGGGGACGACGCCGACGTCGCCCCGTTCGTCGGACCGTCCACCACCGTGGTGGACGCGCTCGGCCGGCGCGTCGTGCCCGGCCTCAACGACGCGCACCTGCACGTCATCCGGGGCGGCCTCAGCTACGTGCTCGAACTGCGCTGGGACGGCGTGCGGTCGCTGCGCCAGGCGCTGGCGATGCTGCGCGAGCAGGCCGCCCGCACGCCCGCCGGGCAGTGGGTACGGGTGGTCGGCGGCTGGTCGGCCGAGCAGTTCGCCGAGCGCCGGCTGCCGACGCCCGCCGAGCTGAACGAGGCCGCGCCGGACACCCCGGTGTTCGTCCTGCACCTCTACCAGTCGGCGATCCTCAACCGCGCCGCGCTCAAGGCCGTCGGCTACACCAGGGGCACCCCCGACCCGAAGGGCGGCCAGATCGTCCGGGGCCGCGACGGCGAGCCCAACGGCATGCTGCTGGCCGCCCCCAGCGCGCTCGTGCTCTACTCCACGCTCGCCAAGGCCCCCGCCCTGGCGCCCGAGGACCGCAAGGCCTCCACCCGGCACTTCCTGCGGGAACTGAACCGCTTCGGCCTGACCTCCGCGATCGACGCCGCCGGCGGGTTCCAGAACTTCCCGGAGAACTACGCGACGGTCACCGAACTCGCCCGCGAGGGCCTGCTCTCGCTGCGCATCGCCTACCACCTGTTCCCGCAGACCGCCGGGCAGGAACTCGACGACCTCACCCGCTGGATCGAGACGGTCCGCCCCGAGGACGGCGACGGCTGGCTGCGGCTCAACGGCGCCGGCGAGAACCTCACCTGGGCCGCCGCCGACTTCGAGAACTTCACCGAGCCGCGCCCCGAACTCGGCCCGTACGAGCCGGAGTTCGAGAAGGCCGTCCGGCTGCTCATGGAGAACGGCTGGGGCTTCCGGCTGCACGCCACCTACGACGAGACGATCCGGCGCGACCTCGCGGTGTTCGAGAAGCTCGCCGCCGAGGGCCTCTTCCCGGCCGGGAACCGCTGGCTGTTCGACCACGCGGAGACCGTCTCCGCGGAGAGCCTGGACCGGATCGCGGCGCTCGGCGGCGCGCTCTCGGTGCAGAACCGGCTCTCCTTCCAGGGCGAGGCCTTCGCCCGCCGCTACGGCGCCGGCGCCGCCGCCGAGGCCCCGCCGATCCGCGCCATGCTGGACCGGGGCCTGAACGTCGCGGCCGGCACCGACGCCACCCGGGTCTCCTCCTACAACCCGTGGGTGGCCCTGCACTGGCTGGTCTCCGGCCGCACGGTCGGCGGCCTGGCGCTGCGGCCACCGCAGAACCGGGTGGACCGCTCGACCGCGCTCGCGATGTACACCGCCGCGGGCGCCGCCCTCACCGGCGAGCAGGACGTCAAGGGCGTGCTGCGGCCGGGGTACTACGGCGACCTGGCGGTGCTGTCCGACGACTTCTTCACCGTGCCCGAGCAGGAGATCCCGCACATCGAGTCGGTGCTGACCGTCGTCGGCGGCCGGATCGTGCACGCCGCGGCCGAGTACGAGGGCATGGACGAGGAGCTCCCGCCGGTCAGCCCCGCCTGGAGCCCGGTCGCCCGCTTCGGCGGCTACCAGTCCACCGGCGCCCGCCAGGCCGAGCTGCTCGGCGAGGTCGTCGCGGAGTCCGAGCTGCACCACCGGTGGCGGGTCTCGCGCGGCCGGGCCGTCGAGCGGGAGCTTCCGTTCGACCCCTGCTTCGTCCTCTGAGGCCGGACCCGGCGGGCACCCGCACGCACCCCCGCACACACACCCGGGCCCACGTCCGGAAGCACACCCAGAAGCGCGACAGAACCAGGGACAGGAACAGGACACGATGGATACCGGACTGCTGATCATCCGCGTGGTGGTGGGCCTGCTCATCGCCGGACACGGCGTGCAGAAGGTCAGCTTCCGCCTCGGCGGCAACGGCCTCGCGGGCGGGACGGAGGAGTTCCGGCACGACGGCTTCCGCGGCGGCACGCTCACCGCGCTCGCCGCGGGCGCCGGGCAGATCGGCTCGGGCCTGTTCCTGGCCCTGGGCGCGCTCACGCCACTGGCGGCCATGGTCGCCATGGGCGTGATGACGGTGGCGGTCACCGTCAAGGTGCCGCACGGGCTCTGGGTGCAGAACGACGGGTACGAGTACCCGATGGTGCTGGTGGTGGTCGCGGGCTCGCTCGCGCTCACCGGCGCGGGCCGGTGGTCCGTCGACCACGCCGTGGGCCTGACCTCCTGGCCGCTCTGGCTCGCCGTCGCCGCCGCGGTGTTCGGCCCGGTCAGCGGCCTGCTCACCCGCGCCGTCCTGCACCACCCGGGCCCCGTCCCGGGCACGGTGACCGGTGCGCGCGCCGCCGACTGACGCCCCGCGCAGCTCGCCCGGGCGGTCTCCGGGGATCGGCTCCGCGACCGCCCGGGCCACGGCGGCCGCCCCGGCGTCACCCGGGTGCGGGCCGCCGCCGGCGTCGTGGGCGGCCCGCGGTCGTCGCGGCGGGCCGGCCGGCGTCACCAGGCGCGGCGGTGCAGGGCGACGTGCACGGTGTCGACGACCTGGATCAGCGCGGCCCGGGCGGTACCGGTCGGACAGCAAGCGTCCAGCAGCAGGAAGCCGTGCACGGTGCCCTGGTAGCGCGTCGCGACCACCGGCACCCCGGCCGCCCTGAGCCGGGCCGCGTAGGCCTCGCCCTCGTCGCGCAGCACGTCCGCCTCGGCGGTGACCACCAGCGCCGGCGGCAGCCCGGCGAGCTGCTCCAGCGTGGCGTGCAGCGGCGCGGCGGTCGCCTCCCGGCGCCGCCGCTCGTCGGGAAGGTAGGCGTCCCAGTACCGGCGCATGTGGTCGCGGTGCAGGAAGTACCCGGTGGCGAAGCGGTGGTAGGACGGGGTGTCGAAGTCGGCGTCGGTCACCGGGCAGACCAGCACCTGCTGGACCAGCCGGACGTCCCCGCGCTCGCGGGCCAGCAGCGTCAGGGCCGCCACCAGGTTGGCCCCGGCGGAGTCGCCGACGGCGGCGACCCGCTCCCCCGCCAGTCCGATCTCGTGGCCGTGCGCCTGGATCCACCGGGCGACGGCGTAGCACTGCTCGACGGCCACCGGGTAGCGCGCGGCGGGCGGCCCCGCGTAGTCGACGAACACCACGGCGGCGTCGGTGCCCAGGGCCACCTCGCGGACCAGCCGGCGGTATCCGGCGCCGCCGCCGGGCGACCAGCCGAGGCCGGGCAGGAACAGCACCACGGGGCAGGGCCCGGCGGCGCCGGCCGGCCTGGTCACCTGGACGGACACCCGTCCGGTGGGACCGCAGGGCAGGGCGAACCACTCCGTCGAGGTGCCGTACGGGTCCTCCGGATCGTCCGCGTCGCCCGCACCGTCCGTGCGGCCGGCGCCGAAGCCGCCCCCGGAGTCGCCGAAGCCGTCACCGCCGGGCGGGGCACCGCCGGGCGGGTCGTCGGCGGGCAGCAGCACGGCGAGGTCCGGCGGTTCCCCCGCCGACCGGTCGGCCGCCCGGGCGGCCAGGAACTCCTGGAGCGCCCGGTCGAGCACCGGTCCTCGGTCGGGGTGGGGGATGGGGTCGGACAACTCTTCGCTCCTGGCTTCGGTCGGTGGTGCGCTGCGGCGCTGCCCCGGGGAACGGGGCACGGGCCGCGGTGGGCCGGATCGTCAGCCGGCTCCCTCCGCTCCTAACCGCTGCGCGCGCCATTCACGCGGCGGCACGCCGTAGGCGGCACGGAAGGCCCGGCTGAAGTGTGCCGGATTGACGAACCCCCAGCGCTGGGCGACCGCCGACACCGTCGGCGCCGTCCGGCCGCGCCGGGCCAGCTCGCGGGCACACGCCTCCAGGCGGCGCTGCTGGACGAGCCGGCCGACCGTCACCCCCTCCCCCTCGAACAGCCGGTGCAGGTACCGGACGGAGATGTGGTGGGCCTGGGCGATCCGCTCGGGCCCGAGGCCGGGATCGCCGAGGTGCCGCTCGATGTACTCCCGCACCCGGCGGACCAGGTGCGCGTTGGGGGTGTCCGGCTCCTCCGCCGCCCGGCCGAGGGTGAGCTGGGCGACGAGCGCGCCGAGCAGGTCGGCGACGCCGCCGGCCAGCCGGTCGCCGACCTGCGCGGGGTAGGAGTGCGCGGAGGCGGCGAGCACGTCGAGGAACGACAGCAGCACCGGCCCGCAGCCGTCCCCGGGCCCGACGGCCGTCGCCGAGGCCTGCCGCAGGTCCTGCTCGGGCACGCCGAGCAGCCGGCGCGGCAGGTGGAACAGGTGGGTGCGGAAGCGCTCGGGGTAGTCGAAGGCGTACGGGCGGGCCGTGTCGTAGAGGACGAGCCCGCCGGCCGCCACCTCGGCGCGGCGGCCGTCCTGCTCCAGCACGGCCCGGCCCGACACCTGCACGCCGACCCCGACCTGCGGTTCGCTGCGCGGGGCGCGGGCGATCAGCGCCGCCGTGCGGGAGAACCGGGCGGCGTCCGCCTCCAGCGTGGAGACCCGCACGTACCCGAGCCGGTGGGAGACGAGCAGCCCGTCGAACGGCCGCCCGGTGAGCGGGCGCAGCTCCAGCGGCACCAGGGTGCGCGACACCGCCCCGCCGAGGTACGCCGCCTTCTCGCCGTCCGGAACCGACGCGGTCGTCACCCGTACGCCCATCTGACCGCCCTTCCCTCGACTCCCTGCCCGATCAGCCTGACCGATCGGGCAAGCGGTGGGTTAGGTCATCTGACTGCCGTACCGGGCGGCGGCCGGGATCCGCGCTAGGTCAGGCCGGCGTGGCCGTGGCTCAGGGCGTGGGCGAGGGCGGCGCGGGAGGTGATGCCGAGCTTGGGGAAGATCTTGTAGAGGTGCGCGGCGACGGTGCGCGGCGAGAGCTGCAGCCGCCGGCCGATCTCCTTGTTGGTGAGGCCGGTCGCGGCCAGCCGGGCGATCCGCAGCTCCTGGCCGGTCAGCAGGGCCGGGGCGGCCGGTTCGGCGGCCCGGGCGCGCTGCGGCGGGACCACCGCCTCGCCGGCGGCCCGCAGCTCCTCCTCGCACTGCTGCGCCCAGGGCGCCGCCTCCAGCCGGCGGAAGACGTGGCGCGCCGTGCGCAGCACCTCCCGGGCCCCCGAGCGGTGGCGCCGGCGCAGCCAGGAGCCGTGGGCGAGCCGCAGCCGGGCGAGGTCGAAGACCCACCGCTCGGCGCCCGGCACCTCGTACGCCGCGCGGTAGGCGTCCTCGGCGTCGTCGTCCTCGGCCGCCGCCGCGGCGGCGGCCGCGACCAGGAAGGCGTGCCGGCCGGAGATCTCCGCGGAGCGGGCGGCCCGCGCCGCCGCGAGGTGGGCCAGTGCCTCCTCCCGGCGGCCGGTGTGCACGGCGGCCGTCACCAGGTCGAACACCAGCGCGTGGTGCCAGGGCGGTCCGCCGGAGAGCCGGCCGGGCACGACGAGCTCGCAGAAGTGCGCGTACGCCTCCTCGTGGCGCTGGTGGGCGAGCGCGGCCAGTCCGCGCAGATGGGTCAGGCGGTCCAGGACGTAGCGCATCCGGGAGCGGGTGGCGGCCGGGCGGACCGCCCGGTCGACGGCCGCCAGCCCGGCCTCGTCGCCGCGGCCGGCCAGGAAGTGGGCGTGGTACTGGCGGAACAGCAGGGCGTTGGTGTGGTAGCCGAGCTCCTCGGCGATCTCCGCCTCGCGCAGGCAGTCCCCGGCCCGGTCCCAGTCGCCGAGCAGGAAGTCCTGGTGGCACTTGGCCTTGGCCACCGAGCCCTGGCTCGCGTAGCCGTGCAGCCCGGTGAAGCGCTGCCACAGGCCGGGCTCGGGGCAGTCGAGGGCCGAGGTGGTCCAGAGCAGCAGCCAGGCCACGCCGGCCTCCTGCTCCGCGGTCATCTCCCGGCCCGCCGCCATCAGGGCGTCGGCGACGCCCGGGCCCGGTTCGGTCCAGGCCCGCAGGCAGAGCCGGCCCATCTCGGAGACGGCGTCCCGGTGCCGGTGCAGCGCCTGCCAGACCCAGGGGTCGTCGGTGTAGCTCGCGGCCAGCACCAGTTTGAAGAAGGCCTGTTCGGCCAGCCCGCCGAAGGTGTCGGCGCCCGGCGCGGTCAGGGTGTCCAGGGCGGCCGGCAGCAGGGCGGCCGAGGAGGCGAAGTCGACGTGGTGGCTCTGGTCGGCGTAGACCACCGCGTACGCGAACAGCGGCGCGACGTCCGGCGGGACGGTGCTGGTCTTCAGCTCCTCGACCAGGGCGGCGGTGTGCCGCAGCCGCCCGCCGCGGGCGGCCATCACCGCGGCCCAGGTGAGCCGGCGGACGCGGTCGCCCTCGTCGGGGCTGAGCACGGCGGCGCGTTCGAGCAGCAGCGCGCCCTCGGCGTCGCCGCCGCGCAGGGCGAGGTCGCGGCCCGCCTCCTCCAGGCGGTGCGCGAGGTCCGCGTCGGGGAGCAGGGCGGCGGCGGCCTCGTGGGCCAGGCGCCGGGGGTCGTCCGGCGCGAGGGTGCCGGCCAGGGCCCGGTGGGCCTCGCGCAGCGCGGCGTCGGAGGCCGCGGAGACCACGGCGGTGCGGGCCAGCGGGTGGCGGAACACCAGTTGCCCGGCGGCGTCCAGCCGGGCCAGGCCGTCCGCCTCGATCCGCTCCAGGGTCTCCCGGACGCCGCCGTCCGGGACGGCGCGCAGCCACACGCCGCTGCTGAGGTCCGGCCCGGTGGCCAGGGCGCCGAGCAGCAGCAGCCGGCCGACCTCCGGGGTCATCGCGTCGAGGCGTTCGGTGAACAGCCGCTCCAGCCGGCGGCCCAGCGGCAGCCGTTCGGGCAGCGGGGCGACCCCGCGCTGCTGGGCGGCTGCGAGCTGGCGGGGCAGCTCCACCAGGGCCAGCGGGTTGCCGGCCGCCTCGGCGAGCACCCGGTCACGGGCGCGCCCGGCCAGCTCGGGGTAGCGGGTGCCGAGCAGTGCGGCCGCGTCCGCCCGGGGCAGCGCCCGGACGTCGACGGCCTCGGCCGACCAGGTCTGGGCGGACGGGCCGTCCGGGCGGGTGGCGCCGACGATCACCAGTGGCAGTTCGGCGCAGCGCCGGTGCAGGAAGCCGAAGACGGTGGTGCTGGAGGAGTCGATCCAGTGCAGGTCGTCCAGGACCAGCAGGACGGGGGCGGTGCGCACCGCCTCGTCGAGCAGGGTCAGGGCCGCGGCGCCGACGGCGAAGCCGCTCGGGGTGCCGGAGCGGGCGCCGAACGCGCTCTCCAGGGCGTCGCGCTGGTGGGCGGAGAGCGCGCCGGAGCGCTGCAGCAGCGACCAGAACGCCTGGTGCAGGGCGCCGAACGCGAGGTCGGTCTCGGCCTCCGCGCCGACGGCGCGCAGCACGGTGAACCCGCGCTCGCGGGCGGCGCGCTCGGTCCAGGCCAGCAGGGTGCTCTTGCCGACGCCCGCGTCTCCGCGCAGCAGGACCGTGGCGCCGCCGGTGCCGTCCCCGGCCCGGGCCAGGGCGGCGGCCAGCAGTCCGGTCTCCCGCTGCCGCCCGATCAGGGCCGGGTCCTGCCTGTCGTGCGCCACGCTTCTTTCCTCTGGGGTCGGCCGGCCCGCCTGTGGGGCACCCCAGGTTATCGCCTGCGGGGCCCCGCTCCTCCCGAGGGAGGAGCGGGGCCCCGGGGTCGCACGGGTGTCAGGCCATCAGGGCCAGCACCTCGCGGTCCGGATCCGCCGCGTCGTACACGGTCTCGGCGGCCGTCCCGTCCAGCGGGAGCGAGCAGACGAGCCCGGCCCTGGGCGGTTCCCCGCCGGAGGGGCCGACCGCGAGGAGCATCCGGTCCCCCGTCACCGCCATGTCGGTGACGACCGCACCGGCGGCGCCGGGCAGCAGCCCGCGCAGCACGGGCCGCAGGTCCGCGGACGTCCAGCGGTGGCTCTTCCGGGTGTAGCGCAGCAGCAGCCCGGCGGCCGAGACGGCGGTGACACCGTCCGCCGTGACCGAGGGGCGCCCCGCCACGCTGTCGTGGGAGAGGCGGTGGAAGGACCACGACCGTGCGGCCGCGTCCGCCCCGTAGAGCAGGGTGTGCTCCCACCACTCGCCGAACTCGGTGAGCGCGCACCAGAGGTCCCCGGCGCCGGCCGCCGTCGCGAACGCACCCGTCCGGGCGTCGACCATGGCCCCGCCGAACCGCAGGCCCAGGCCGACCGACGGCCGGCCCCACCCGGTGAGGTCCAGCTCGCGCCACCCGTCCCCGGCGGGAGCCGGGGTGAGCAGCACGGGGCGCCGCCGCGGCTCGCCGGAGCGGTCCGGGGGCTCCAGCCTGCCGCCGGTCAGCACCAGCGGCTCCCGGGGCGTGCCGGTGGCTCCCAGGACGAGGTAGTGCTCCGGGACCGGCACCTCCTCCCAGGCCGTCGCCCCCCAGGGCAGCCGGTGCACGCTGCGCACCGTCCCCAGGGGCGTCGGCCGGTGCTCCGCACCGATCAGCACGGTCGTCCCGTCCCGCAGCACGTGGTACTGGCCCGGCTGCGGATCGGTGGCCGGCGAGGCCGGGAGGGTGCTGAACTCCCCGCCCGCACCGTCCGCGACGTGCACCGGAGCGCCGCCGTCGACGGAGGCCGCGACGACCGAGACTCCGCGGTCGTGGCGGACGATCCGCACCGGATACGGCCGCAGCTCACGGGCCTGGCAGCCCGGCAGCCGGGATTGCCGGTGCAGCCCGCCCGCCCGCAGTTCGGCGACGACCAGGTCGTCGCCCTCCCGCAGCGCCACCGCCGGGGCCGCGCCCCGCATCGGCTCCGTCACTTGAACAGTCCTCCCACCCAGCCGCCGATCTTCCGGCCGACGTAACTGCCGGCCGCCGCGCCGATGACGCCGCCCGCGACGGCCCCGATGGCTGTCCCGGGACCGGGGAAGAGGCTACCGACGGCCGCGCCGATCACGGCACCGCCCTTGGCGCCGGCGAGGGCACCGCCGATGCCGCCCGCCTCCCGGGCCGCGGTGCGGACCTTCTCGCCCTCGGGTGCGGTCGCGACCTCGTAGACCCCGATGCCGATGTCGACCCCCAGCATGACCCGGCCGCCGATCTTGGACACCTTGGCCAGCTGGTTCGCGCGGGGGTTGGTCTTCGCCGCGCTCTCGATGATCTCGGCGTCCGACTTGCGCTGCCGCAGCGCGTCGTAGGTGGGGAAGTCCCGCTCCCCCCGCTTGCGCGGCAGGTACCAGTCCTCGAACGGGGTCCGGTAGTGGCTGCGCAGCGCGTTGCGCTCGTCGACGGCCCACTGGGCGGCCGCCCTGTCGCCGTAGACCTTCCGCATCTCCTGCGCGGTGTCCCTGGCGATCCGGTCGGAGGCCCGGTACTGGTTGCGGCGGCGGTTGGCGTTCTCGGTGTAGAGGAAGGTGTAGGCGCTCACCGCGTCGGTGGCGACCCGTCCGGCCTCCACCCCCCAGGTCGGCGAGGGCGTCGAGGGCGCCGACGAGGTGCCCTCGTGGTAGACGCCGTTGCTGCCGACCCAGGCCTCGCCCGGCGCGCAGCTGTCCGCGCACATCTTCCGACCCGACGGGTCGCTGAAGGTGACGGGGTTGTTGTTGCCGTACGCGTAGGCGTGCAGCTGCTGGGTGTCCTCGGTGGTCAGCAGCGGGTCGACGCTGATGAACCGGCCGGTGACCGGGTCGTACTCGCGCGCGCCGATGTGGGTCAGCCCGGTGTCGGCGTCCTGGGTGCCGCCGACGAAGGTGCGCTGGCCGGACCAGGTGGTGGCCTGCGGGCCGCGCGGCCCGCCGAACAGGGTGGTCTTGCGCCGGGTCACCGCCTGGGTCTGGGCGTCCACCTGGACGGTCGCCGTCCCCTGGCGGTCCGCCAGCAGGAAGGTCAGCGCGCCCCCGGTCCGCACGGCGACCGTCCTGGTGCCGACGGAGTAGTAGCGCGTGCCCACCACCGGGCCGCTCTTCGGGAGCAGCAGTTCGTTGCCACCCGGGAGGTAGAGCGTGGTGCCGGTGGAGTCGCGGCGGATGAACCGCGTGCCCTCGGCGTCGTACAGGTAGCTGCTGACGGCCGCGCCCTGGGTGACCTTGGCCAGGTGGCCCTCGGCGTCCCATTCGAGGGTCTGCGACCCGCTCGCGGTCTGCCGGGAGGTGGTGTTGCCGGCCGCGTCGTAGCCGTACTGGTCGACCCGGGTGCCGCCCGGCCCGGCCTCGGAGACCGAGGTCAGCGCGTGCGGGCGGCCCGCGCCCGGGGCCGGGATGGCGTAGGTGCGGCTGACGTCGCCGGCTCCGCCGGTGGCGCTGTCGTGCCGCACCTCGGTCGTGCGGTTGCCCAGCGCGTCGTAGGTGTACGACGTCCAGTAGGCGTCCGGGCCCGCCACGTTGCCCTGCGGGCCGGCCGCGCAGGTGCCCCCGGCCGTCCACGCCTCGGTGATCCGGCGCAGCCCGTCCAGCGTGAAGCACTGGCGGTCGGTGACCCGCGCCGCGTCCTGGCCGCTGCTGGTGGTGATCCCGGTGACGTTGCCGGCCGGGTCGTAGCTGTAGCCGGTGTCGTCGATGCGCTGCGGGGCGGTCTCCCGGTCGGTGACCGCCCGGGTCAGCGCCCCGGTGTGCTCGTCGTACTCGTACGACGCCCAGAGCTGCTTGCCGAACGCGCCGAACTCCTCGCGGGTGGTGCGCCCGTAGTGGTCGTACACGGCGGAGGCGAGGATCGCGTCACTGCCCGCGTAGACGGTCGCGGCCAGGCCCGTGGTCGGCGTGTAGGCGTTGGTGACCCGCTCCTGGGGCAGTCCGCCGGCGGCGGGCTGCTGGCTCCACATCGGCTGGCCGGTGTTGGCGTTGTAGGAGGTGGTCCACTTGTAGGTGCCGGCCAGGGCACCCTCGGCGGCGGGGATGGTGACCTGGTTGGCGGTCGGCTTGTACAGGCTGTTGTAGGCCGTCACCTCCACCACGTAGTCCGAGCCGTCGGCGTGCCGGACGGTCTTCGACAGCTGGCCCTTGGCCACCGTGTCGTAGACCCACTCGGAGAGGACGGTCGAGCCCTGCTTGAGCGCGGTGCGCCGGCCGATCGCGTCGTAGTCGGTGTGCAGGGTGACGTTGCGCGCGTCGGTGGTCTCCACCGGCCGGTCGCCCGCGTCGAAGACGGTGGTGTTCCGCCCCTTGTCGGGGTCGTCGGTCTGCACCACGCGCCCGCGCACGTCGTAGCCGGTGGTCCACTTGTTGCCGGCCGGGTCGCTGATCTCGGTCAGCCGTCCGCGCTTGTCGTAGGCGTACCTCATCGACTGCGAGGTGGTGCGGGCCGCGTCGGTGTACTCCTTGACCTCGGTCTTGCGGCCCCGGCCGTCGGTGTAGGTGGTGGTGGCCACGGCGCCCTGCGGCGGGACGACCGTGGTGGCGTCGCCCAGGTAGGTGGTCGTGGTCCGCTTGGTCTCGTCGCCGAACCGCTTGCTGATGACGGCGGTCGCGCGCGCCGCGCCGTCGTACAGGGTGTCGGTGGAGGCGGGGTACTTCAGCTCCTGGCCGAGGACCAGGACGCCCTCGGCGGCGCCGTCGGCGTAGAACTTGCCGGAGTCCCGCCAGGCCAGGCCGCGGGTGTCGTAGAAGGTCTCCTGGACCAGCCGGCCCGTCCCGCTGGGCGAGGGCTCCTGGGTCTGCCGCGTGCGCAGCAGGCCGTCCATCAGCACGTACCGGGTGAGGTACGTGGAGTCGTGCTGGAGGGTGGCGGTGCTGATGACGTTCACACCGTCGTTGCGGACCTGGTAGTCGTAGGAGTAGTTGGGCGAGTCGGGATAGGTGGTCGCCGAGCGGGTCGGCAGCCAGACCTTGGTGACCCGGCCCAGCGCGTCGAACGCGGTGGTGGTGACCTTGTTGTTGGCGTCGGTGATCGCCAGTTCCTGGCCCCGGCGGTCCAGCGTGGTGGTCTTGGTGTGGCCGAGCGGGTTGGTGACGACGGCCTGGGTGGGCACCTCGCCCGCCGCCGGGGTGTAGGCGGTGGTGGTCTCCTTGCCGTAGGCGTCGAAGGCCGAGACGGCCCGGCCGTAGCCGTCGTAGCCGGTGCGGGAGACGGTGTCGTAGCCGGTGCCGGCCCCGTTGATCGTCCGGGTCTCGGTGGCCAGGCCCTTGGTGGGCGCGGCGTCCAGGGCGGTCGCGCCGTCGTAGAAGGTCTGCTGGTCGGAGATCACGTCGGCCGGGCGGCTGACGGCGGCGCCGCAGGCCGCGGCGACGGTCTCCACCCGGGCGACCCGGTCGAGCATCCAGGCCCCGGTGTTGCGGGCGTACGTCGTGGTCGTGCAGGTGTCGTCGTTGCCGTTCGCCTCGTCACCGAGGTCGGAGACGGATCCGACCAGGCCGTACTGGTCGAAGGTCCGGGACAGCGAGGTGACGCGCTCGCCGCCGGTGACCGCGGTGCGGGTGCGCTCCTTCTCCACGCCGGTGAGGTACGCCTCCAGGGCGGGCAGGCCGCTCCTGGAGCGGGTCGCCGTCGCCGCGGCCGAGCGCCAGGGCGTGTAGGAGGTGGCGGCGACCAGCGCGCCGCCGTCGCCGTTGTAGGTGACCTTCTCGCGGACCTGGCCGGCGAACTGCGGGCGGTCGGTGACCACGGCGCCGGTGGAGTCGGCGACCTGGGCGCCGTCGATGCCCCGGAAGTAGCGGGCCTCGGTGAGGGTCCGGGCGTCGTAGCCGGCGCCCTGCCGGGTCTGCACCCGGCCGTAGCCGCGGAACACGGAGTGAACGCGGTCCTCGGCCTTGGTGAACTCATCCTCGTTCTTCGCCCAGGCGGCGCCGTCGAGGTAGGCGTACTCGGTGACCTTGTCGGGGCTCTCGACGATGTTGTCGCTCTCGACGACCTTGGTCACCACGTACGTGTTGAACCAGTCGAGCTTGGCGGTGGTGCCCTCGTAGGCCCACTTCACCGGGAAGCAGCGGGTGGTGTTGCTGCCGTCCGAGGGCGGGAGGGTGGTGGGGGTGCAGTCCTGCGCGGAGTAGTACGCCCCGATGGTGCCGCCGGTCTCGGTGGTGATCTCGGACAGCCGCAGCCGGACGAACGGCGCGAGGCCGTCACCGGTCCTGTCGACGCGGTTGGCCAGCTGCTCGCCCGCGAAGGTGACCGGCGGGAGCGGGACCGAGCCGTTGCTCTTGCCGGTGCGGGTGATCGAGGCAAGCCACATCGGCGTGGAGATGCCGTCGCCCGAGGGCGGGAAGCTCTGCGTCAGGTTCCAGGCGTCGATGTCCTGGTGGGCACCGCCGGTGAGCACCTTGGTGGTGATGGCGGTCAGCCGCTTGCGGGACCAGAAGGTCGGCGAGGCGTTGGTCTTGCAGTCCGCGCCGTCCTTGCAGTACTGGTCGAACGGGACGTCCGGCCAGTTCTTGGCGTTGGTGTCGTCGAAGGTGCCGCAGGAGGCCAGGCACCGCTCGTCGACGTCGAACTTGACGACGCCGGTCGGCTTCGCGCTGTACACGGTGTCCGAGCGCAGGCCGTACTCGACGCGGTCGAGCCAGCCGCCGCGCACGTACGGCGTCGTGGTGCCCTTGCCGGTGGTGGTGCTCCAGTTGCGGGCGTAGTTGTTGGACTCGGTGTTCCAGTAGTACGCCATCGCGTTGCCGCGCGGGTCGACCACGTAGTCCAGCTGCCAGCGCCAGGCCTGCTGGCACCAGGCACTGGCGAACGAGGAGTTGTAGCACGGCTCGCCGGACTGGTTGCCGAACACCGGCACCGTCCACGCCGACTTCGTCTCGGCCGAGCCGGACTGGTGGCCGGGCAGGCGGTTCAGGCCGAAGAAGTACTGGGTGCCGTCGAGCGTGGTGATCTTCCAGTACTCACCGTCGTTGTCACCGTTGGTCGCGCCGCTGAGCTTCTCGACCCTCTCGCCCGAGTCGCTCGCCGGGTGCCAGCCCTTGCCGGCCTCGTGGACCAGCTCGGTGTGCTTGTCGCCGAGCGACAGCACCGCGTTGTCGGTGTACCAGCACAGGTCGCCGACCTTGGCGGTGTTGGTCCCGCCGGACTGGTCGTCGTTGCACCCCTTGTAGCGCCGCTCGATGAAGCCGGGTTCGTAGGACCAGCCGTCACCCAGCCAGCCCGGCTGGTTGTTGGAGGCCGAGGTGCGTCCGTCCACCGAGGACGAGGAGTACCCGAGCGTCACCGTGGGCTGGAGCCCGCCCGGCACCGAGGGCACGCTGATCGGGTAGGACCAGTCGAAGCTGCCGGTGGAGCCGCCGGCCGTCCAGGCGCCGGACGGCTGGAGCGAGGTCGCCTTGTAGTCACCGGACGGCCCGGAGGCCGCGGCGGTGGCCGCGAGCACCATCGGCGCGCCGGCGTCGGCGGCGGCCACGGCGGCGAGCGGGGCGCTCTTCGCCGCCACGGCCGGGCGGGCCGGTGCGTCCACGGAGGCCGAAACGGTGCCCTTCGCGGGCTCGTTGACGGACGCCAGCGGCTGCGGCGTCCGGCACTCGGCGTTCTCCGGTGTGGTCAGCGCACAATCGGGCAGCCGCACCAGGGTGAGGCGTGACGCCCAGTCACCGCCGTACGCCTTGGTGAAGGCGGAGTAATCGAGGGAGACGTCGACCTTCTCCGCGCCGCCCGAACCGGGGCCGGCCACCGAGAACAGAACACCGTCGATCCCCGCCGCCCGGGCCTTCTCCCGGTCGGCGACTGTGACGCCCAGCTTTCCGGCGGGCACGTCGTCGGACTGCTTCCGCAGTGAATTCGCTTTCAGGCCCGGCGATTTGTCGGCCGCTCCGCGCGCCCGCGCGGAAATGCGGCCGGCGTCCGGCCACACGACGGCGGGCGCCGGTCCCTCGGCGGCCGCGGCCTGGTTCGGCCGCTTCCCGTCGCCGAACCGGACCGGCGCGACCGGCACCGGCCTGACGTCCTGCAGAGCCGGCAGGTCGGGCCGTGAGCTGCGCGAACCCGCAGCCACGGCCGCCCCCGGCAGCACACCTATGAACGCCGTGGCGGCGACAGCGGTCGCCAACCAGCGGACAGCGGAATGTCTCACTCCGGTCCCCTCCAAAGATTCTGAATGAGCCGGCGAAGGCTAGCAAGGGGCACCGGCGAATTTCCCCGCGTCTTCACCGCGAACGAAAGGGTGAGATGTCCGATTGTGCGGCCATTGATCAAGATCGCGGAGATTGCGACTGATGGAAAGTCAACGTTTGGCAAAAAGCCATTTCATGACTCACAGTCACCGCTGTGCGGGGGGCGGAATTGCCCGGCCCGGTGGGGGTTGACCAGGCGTATAGAGTCCTATCGCTTCGCGCAAGGAACCCATCCCGAAGGAATCAGCGTGACCATCAATTCCCAGACCGGCCGCAGAGGCTTGCGGCCGACCGGGGCGATAGCCCTGGCACTGGCGGGAGGGCTCGCGGCCGGCCTCGCCGTCGTGCCGCCCTCCGTCGCCCAGGCGCTGCCGGCCGCCCAGGACGCCCAGGACGCCCCGGCCGCCCCGGCCGTCGCCGGCACCACGCCCACCGACGACGGCTCGGTCAGCCCCGAGGAGAAGGCCCTCCAGGAGGCCAGGACCGCCGGCGCTCCCGTCGAACTCGTCGTCGCCCGCACCGAGCTGTCGGACACCTGGGCCAACCCCGACGGCACCTTCTCGGTGCGCCACTACGGGACCCCGGTGCGCGTGCTGCGCGGCGGTGCCTGGGTGCCCACCGACCCGACGCTGCAGTTCGCCGCCGACGGGTCGGTCAAGCCGAAGGCCGCCTCGGTCACCGTCGCCTTCTCCGGCGGCGGCACCGGTCCGCTGCTGACGGGTGTCAAGGACGGGCGCACGCTCTCGCTGTCCTGGCCCAAGCCGCTGCCCGCGCCCACGCTGGCCGGCAATGTCGCCACCTACGCCGAGGTGCTGCCCGGGGTCGACGTCCAGCTGAAGGCCGAGGTCGAGGGCTTCTCGCAGCTGGTGGTCGTCAAGACCGCCCAGGCGGCGGCCAACCCCGAGCTGGCGACGCTCAAGTACACGATGTCCACGGTCGGTGTGACGGTCGCCACCGACGCCAACACCGGCGCCGTCCAGGCCACCGACCCGGCCGGGCGCCCGGTGTTCACCAGCCCGCCGCCGATGATGTGGGACTCCACCACGGTCAGCAGCGCGCCCGCCACCGCCCCGGCCGCGAAGTCGGCGGCCGCCCCCGCGGCCGGTGTCACGGCGCTGACCGGCGGAGCCACCGACCCCGCGAGCGGGTTCGAGCAGCCGGCCGGCGCCAAGGACGCCGTGATGCCGACCTCGGTCAGCGGCAACACCCTGCAGATCACCCCGGACCAGGCGCTGCTGACGGCCGCCGACACCAAGTACCCGGTGTACATCGACCCGTCCTGGGCCTGGGGCGGGCGGCAGAACTGGACCCGGGTCTACAAGAAGTACCCGAAGTCGAGCTTCTGGAACGCCAACGAGGTGGCCCGGGTCGGCTACGAGAGCGAGACCAACGGCCTCTCCCGGTCCTTCTTCCAGCTGGACACCAGCAACATCAAGGGCCGGAAGGTGATCGCCTCCACCTTCCGGATCAACAACACCTGGTCCTGGTCCTGCCAGGCCCGTCCGGTCCAGCTCTGGCACACCGGCGGCATCGACAAGAACACCACCTGGACCAACCAGCCCGGGAAGATCGACTGGCTGGGCACCGTCAACCAGTCCAAGGGCTGGAGTTCGAGCAGCTGCCCCGGCGGCAACCTCGAATGGGACGTCACCTGGAAGATGCAGCGGGTCGCCGCGGCCGGGGACCCCAACATCACCCTCGGCCTGTACGCCGAGAACGAGGGCGACACCTTCGGCTGGAAGAAGTTCGACTCCAAGTCGGCCTACCTGGAGACGATCTACAACGACCCGCCGCTGACCCCCTCCGGCCTGGGCACCAACCCGCGCACCGACTGCGCCACCGGCGGCCTGATCGGCAACACCACGGTCAGCCTGTACGCACTCGTCGACGACCCCAACGCGGGCAACCTCTCGGCGCAGTTCCAGATCTTCCGCGGCGGCTCGCTGGTCGCCGACAAGTGGATCCCGGCGCTCAAGGGCCGGGTCTCCACCCTGGTCGTGCCGGACGCCGAACTGCCCACCGGTGACTACACCTGGCAGGTCCGCGCGTACGACCAGAGCGAGTACTCCGGCTGGAGCACCACCTGCCGCTTCACCGTCGACCGGACCCGTCCGGCGAAGGCGCCCCACATCGACTCCTCGGTCTTCCCCAACGGTGACAACGGCTGGCCGGCCGGCACCGGCAAGGCCCGCAACCCCGGCGCCTTCACCCTCTCCTCCAACGGCGTCGGCGACGTCGTCCGGTACAGCTACTTCACCGACTGGGACCAGTCGGTGAAGTCCGTGGACGCCCCCTCCCCCGGCGGCACCGCCACGATCACCCTCAAGCCCTCCGGCGTGGGCCCGCACTTCGTGCACGCCTTCAGCCAGGACGCCGCCGGCAACCGGTCGGACACCGCGACGTACCTGTTCTACGCCGGCCGCTCGCAGACCCGCGACGAGGCCTACGACCTCAACGGCGACGGCCACAAGGACATCTGGAGCGTCGACTCCAACGGCACCCTGCTGACCTACGCGGGCCAGGGCAACGGCCAGTTCTCCTCCGCCACCAACGGCGGCCTGAACTTCACCGACCCGCGGATCAGCTACTCCGGCGACTGGGGCGAGGACGGCTACAACGACCTCGTCACCCTGGAGTACGACAACGTCGACAAGCGCCGCAAGCTGTGGAGCTACCCGAACAACGGCCTCGGCACCGCGAGCGTCAACTTCGGCAAGCGCAAGCAGGAGCTCAAGCTGTTCTGCCCGGTCGCCGACGCGGAGGGCACCTGCCCGTCCGGCAACGACCACTGGCAGAACGCCAACTCCCAGATCCTCTCCCCCGGCGACATCAACGGTGACGGGCGCCCCGACCTGCTGGTGCGCGAGGGCTCGTACCTGTGGGCCTACTACGGCGCGCGCAACGACTACCTGGACAACACCGACCCGGTCCTGGTCGGCGGCAACGACTGGGACAAGTACACCGTGATCGCCCCCGGCGACCTCAACGGCGACGGCGTCCCCGACCTGTGGCTGCGCGACGAGGCCAACGGCGACATCCTGCGCTCCTACGGCAGCAAGGACGCCAACGGCGTCGTCGACCTGGCGACCTGGGGCACCAAGGACCGCACCAAGGTGGGCGTCGGCGTCACCAAGGAGCTCTGGCCGACGGTCGGCTCGGTCGGCGACATCAGCGGCGACGGCGTCACCGACCTGTGGGCGCGCAAGGCCGACAACACCCTCTTCGCCTGGTACGGCCAGGCCTGGGGCGGCAGCGTCAACTCCTTCTCCGGCGGCTGGACCGTCGACGGCGTCGTCGGCGCCCGCCTCCCCGCCGGCACCAACCTGGGCTCCGGCCAGGAGTTCGCCACCGGCACCGCCAAGCTGGCGATGCAGGCCGACGGCAACCTGGTGCTCACCAAGGCCGGCAAGGTCTTCTGGGCCTCCAACACCGGCGGCAACCCCAACGCCTTCGCCCGGATGCAGGCCGACGGCAACCTCGTGGTCTACAGCGCCGACGGCTCCAAGGCGCTCTGGAGCTCCCGCACCAACGGCAAGCCCAACTCCTACGCGATGGTCCTCGAACACGGCGTCCTGGTGATCTACAACGCCATCGGCCAGGGCCAGTGGACCAGCGGCACCCAGGGCCGGCCCGACTTCAACGCGGACGGCAAGACCGACATCCTCACCCGCGACGCCAACGGCGACGTCTGGGTCTACCCCGGCACCGGCGGCACCGGCACCTCCACCTTCGGCGGCCGCTACTTCGCCGGCAACGGCTGGTGGCGGGACTACTGGACCAGCGCCTACAGCACCGACCTCAACAACGACGGCCACACCGACATCGTCGGCATCACCCGCGAGGGCGACATGTGGCTGTACTCCGGCACCGGCGGCACCGGCACGAACACGGTCGGCGCCCGCAGCCTGATCGGCAACGGCTGGAGCTACACCACGCTGGCCTTCGGCGACGTCACCGCCGACGGCAAGACCGACGTCGTGGCCCGGGACGCCAACGGCGACCTCTGGGTCTACCCCGGCACCGGCGGCACCGGCACCTCCACCCTGGGCGGCCGGGTCTTCATCGGCAACGGCTGGTGGCCGTCCGGCTGGATCACCATCCGGGTCGCGGACGTCAACGGCGACTTCAAGCCCGACATCGTCGGGCGCACCGACGGCGGTGACCTCTACATCTTCCCGAACACCAGCGACGCCACGGGCACCAGCTTCGGCGGGCGCTACTTCTGGGGCAACGGATTCTGGCCCGGACAGTGGGACCCGTTCGTCAGCGACTTCAACAACGACGGCGCGGCGGAAGCGGTCGGCATCACCAACAGCGGTGAGCTGTACGACTTCCTGCCGTCCGGCCGCACCCTGGTGGGCATCGGCTGGACCTCGTTCTTCGACGTCATCCTGTAACCGCCCCCGTGCCGGACGACCACCGGCCCGACCGAACCCGCAACGGCGAACGCCGTTGCGGGTTCGGCGTTTTCGCGGAGCTCCCGCCCGCCTTCGGGACCCTTGTTCCCCCGACCGGGACCAACGGCCCGCAGCGCGACCGCCCCGGGCACGGCAGGCTGGACACCAGAAGGACAACACGGCACCGAGAAAGACCCCAACTCGGCGACACCGCAGGGTGGTTGCCCGAACGATCAGCACCGCCGCACCGCCGCACAGCCGCACGGCCCGGTCCGACGCCCGTCGGTCCGCCCCGGTCCCGCCCGCGGACCCACCCCCACCGAGGAGCCCCGCCATGGCCGTTCAGCACGCCGCCGCCCACCGCAGCTTCGGCATCTCCCCGCGCCGCACCGCCGCCGCCACCGACGCCGCCCCGCACGCCCTCACCACCGCCGGCGCCGCCCTCGCCACCGCCCGGATCGCCCTCGGGGCCGTGTTCCTCTGGGCCTTCGCCGACAAGACCTTCGGGCTCGGCTACTCCACCGCCGACGGCAAGGCGTGGATCGACGGCGCGTCGCCGACCAAGGGCTTCCTCAGCCACGTCGCCGCCGGGCCGCTGCGCGAGACCTTCCACGCGATGGCCGGACAGGCCTGGGCGGACTGGATGTTCATGCTCGGCCTGCTCGGCCTCGGGCTCGCCCTCGTGGGCGGTGTCGCCCTGCGGATCGCCGCCGCCGGCGGCACCCTCCTGCTCGCCCTGATGTGGGCCGCCGAGTGGCCGCCCGCCCGCCACCTCGCCGACGGCGCCGCGAGCGGATCGACCAATCCCCTGCTCGACTACCACGTCGTCTACGCCCTGCTGTTCATCGCCCTCGCCACCACCGGCGCCGGCCGCACCTGGGGCCTCGCCCGCCGCTGGGCCGCCCTCCCGGTCGTCCGCGACCACGCCTGGCTCCGCTGACCCCGCTCCCCCCACCTCCCCGACAGCCGGGGCCGGTCGCGATCTCCCCCCGCGACCGGCCCCGGCCCGTTGCTGCCGGGAAACCGAAACCATGCCCCAGAAGCGCCCGCGCGGGATCATCTGATCGACCGTCGGACGCCGGCCGGACAACGCGGGCGACACGGGCGACGCCCGGCCAGTACCTCGGGAACGCATCCGGAGTGGCCGATTCACCTGCGAACGTGAGACGGCCGGGCTAGAGTCGCGCCCGTAACGACCGCCGCCCCGACCGCCGGCGGGAGCACAGGGCGCACCCCGCACCACCCGTACGCACCAGCGGCCCGCCCACCACGATCGTCCCCGGGCCGGGCCGACATGCCGCCGAGCAGACAGGGAACCCGTGCCATGACCATCCGACCGGGCCGCCGGACGGCCACCGCCGTCGTCGCCGCCGCCCTCGGTACCGGAGCGCTGCTGGGGGCCGCCCCTGCCGCACCCGCCGCCACCGCCTCCAGCACTGCCGCCACCGCCGCCCCCACCATGACCGTGCTGCCGACCGGCGTGCCCGGGAAGTCCTACAGCGACCCCACCGGCGTCAACCGCGACGGCGTCGTCGTCGGCTACGCCTACGCCTCGGGGCAGGGCGCCGAGGCCAGCGCCGTCCGCTGGGCCGCCGACGGCACCCCCGCCACCCTCCCGCCGCTGCCCGGCACGGACCACGCGCAGGCCCTGGGGGTGAACGACGCCAACCTCGCCATCGGCATCTCCTGGCCCGCGGCCGCCAGTTCCTGGCAGTCGACCGCCGTCCGCTGGGCCGCCGACGGCACGCCCACCGCGCTGCCCCCGCTGCCCGGCGACCTGTACAGCAGGGCCGTCGCGATCGCCGGCAACGGCGTCGTGGTCGGGACCTCCTACGCCTCCTCCGTCGACACCCGCGCGGTGGCCTGGCGCCCGGACGGCACCACCGTCACCCTCGCCCCGCTGCCGGGCGACACCACCAGCGAGGTCATCGGCGTCAACAGCGCCGGTGTCGCCATCGGCCGCTCCCGCACCGGCATCGGCGCGTTCCACGGCATCGTCTGGCGCCCCGACGGCACCCCGGTCCGGTTCCAGGCCGGCCCGACCGCCGGGAGCGGCGACTGGCCGGTCGCCATCAACGACGCGGGCACGGTGGCCGGCGTCGCCGACCGTCCGCAGGGGACCGGCAGCAGCCGGCACGGGCTGGTCCGCTCGCCCGGCGGGCAGCTGCGCGACCTGGGCGCGTACACCCAGCCGACCGCGATCAACGCCTCCGGCACCGTCGTCGGCAGCTACCAGCCCGACCCGGCCGCCCTGGCCTCGCACGCCGCCCGCTGGAGCCCGAACGGCACGCGCACCCCGCTCCCCCGGCAGCCGCAGACGGGCGGCAACTCGACGGCCGTCGGCATCAACGACGCCGGGACGGCGATCGGTTACGCGTGGGACGGCATCCCCGCCCGGCAGTACCAGTCGGGCCGGATCTGGGCCGCCGACACCACCCTCACCGACCTCGACCCGGCCAACACCGCCGGCAACACCACCCTGTTCGTCAACAACGCCGGACTGGTCGTCGGCCTCGCGCTGCTCCGCTCACCGGGCAGCCTCTACCCCGCCCACGTGACGGCGGTCTGGCGCCCCTGAGGTCGGCCGCCCCGAGGCCGGCCGCGTCTCACGCGCTCATGCCGTAGCCGAGCTCCTCGGCGGCGACGTGCCAGAACCCGTTCTCGTCGGCGACCGCGGCGGCGTCGAGTTCGCCGAAGCGCTCCAGCAGCCGGTCGGTGAGCGCGTCGGCCGCCGCCTCCGCCGCCTCCGAGGCGTCGTCGTCCAGGTCGTCGCCGGGGCCGTCGTACGCGGCGGCCTCGGCGGCGGCCGCCGCGTAGGCGCGGGTGAACGCGACGAAGGCCGCGACACCGCTGTTCAGCAGGCCGTGCCCGCCGCCGTCCGCCAGGTACCACAGCGAACCGTCGTCGCGCCGCACCCCGAGCGCGGTCAGCCCCGGGTCGACCGCGACCAGCGCGTAGCGCACGCCGTCGACCGCGCGGTCCTCGAACGGGGCGTCCTGCCACGTGCCGGGGTACGGGCACCCGGCGCGTCCGGCCAGCAGGGAGGCGAGTTCGGCATCGTCCATGGCGGCAACCTACTCCGCACCACCGACAGCGGCCTGCCCGGCCGCCTCCACCAGGAGCAGCGTGCCCGTGCTGCCCGGCCGGACGGCGTGCCGGGCGCCCGCCGCGACCCGGTAGAGCCCGCCCGGGCCGACCGTCACCTCGGCGCCGTCCACCAGCAGTTCGAGCCGGCCGTCGAGCACGACCAGCAGCTCGGCGTCGTCGTGCACCTCGACCGGCAGCGGCCGCCCGTCCATCCGCAGCACCTTCACGGCGGCCGTCCCCACCCGCCCGAGCGCGACGGAGTTCCACGGGGCGGGCAGCGCGGACGCCGCCTCGTACAGGTCGACCGGGTTCATGGCGGGCCTCCTCGGCGAGCGGGGCTCGCGGTGGTGTTCGGAAGGGAGGTCTCGGACGCTACCCGAGCGCCTCGGCCGGCTGGTCGACCGTTCGGTAAAATCTCGCGGGCTCCGGCCCGAGCCGGCGCCGCAGCAGCACCGCGGCCAGCGCCGCCAGCGCGAACGCCGCTCCGGCCCAGGGCAGCCGGTGTGCCCCGGCGGTGGCGACGACGAGGCCGCCGATCGCGCTGCCGAGGGTGATGCCGAGGTTGGAGAAGGAGATGAAGAGGCTGTTGCCGAACTCCGGCGCGTCCCCGGCGTCCCGGGCCAGCCAGGTCTGGCTCACGACCAGCCCTCCCGAGTGCACCGCCCCCCAGATCAGCACCCCGAGGACCATCGGCGCGGGCCACGGGCCGACCACCCGGACCAGCGCGTAGACGAGCACGTAGAGGACCGGGAAGGCGGTCACCGTCCCGACCGGGTGGCGTTCCAGCAGCCGGCCGAAGACGAGGTTGCCGAGGACCATCACGATGCCGAAGGCCATCAGCAGGGCGCCGATCGTGGACCCGCCGAGGTGGGTGACGCGCTCCAGGTACTCGGCGAAGTAGCCGTAGACCGAGAACATCGCGGCGAAGACCAGCACCACGGCCGCCAGGGCGAGCCAGAGCCGGGGGCGGCGCAGGATCCCCAGCTGGCTGCCGTAGGAGAGCCGCCGCTCGGCGGGCATGGCCGGGAAGAGCGCCAGGATGCCGATCAGCGCGAGCAGGTTGGCGCCCGCGCCGAACCAGAACGCGGCGGCGAGGGAGAGGTGTTCGGCGAGGTAGGAGGTGATCGGCACGCCGAAGGCGAAGCCGAGCGTCACCCCGGCGAAGACGGTGGTGGCGGCCCGGGTCGCCTTCTCCGGGGGCACCAGCCGGGCGGCGGCGGTGAGCGCCACCGCGAAGAACACCGGGTGGAAGACGGCCGGCACGATCCGGAAGACGAGCATCACCGCGAAGCTGTCGGTGAGCGCGTAGACCGCGTTGGAGACGGCGAACACCGCGAGGGCGGTCGCCAGCACGGCCCTGCGCCGGATACCGGAGGCCAGCAGTGTGGCGAACGGGCCGGCCACGGCCACCACCAGCGCGAAGACGCCGACCAGCCAGCCGGCCGTGGACGGCGGCACGCCGAGTTCCTCCGACACCCGGGGCAGGACGCCGACGACGCCCATCTCCGTGGTGATGATCCCGAACACCCCCAGGGAGAGGGTCAGGACGACAGGACCGGTCTTTCCCATGGCAGACCAACCTACAAATCTAGATAGTTAGATGAATATTGCCGAAGAACGAGGGCGCGCCCGCACGGGCGCGCCCTCGTCCGGGCGTCAGAGCTCGTCGCGGACGTACGCCGCGAAGGCGGCGATCGTCTCCTCGTCACGACGGTAGAAGGTCCACTTGCCGACCCGTTCCGAGACCAGCAGTCCGGCGTCCCGCAGGATCTGCAGGTAGCCGGAGACCACCGACTGGGCCAGCCCCGAGCGCTCCCGGATGTCCGTCACGCAGACGCCGATGTGGAACCCGACGCCGCGCTCGCGGTAGTACTCCTCGTCGAAGTAGCGCTCCGGCGTCTTCAGCCAGTGCAGGAACTCCGCCCGCGCGGGGTTCGCGAGCGCCTTGTGAACGGCCAGCGGATCCACCGTCCACCTCCTTCGGCAAGCCCGATCCCTCAAGACGCATCTAATATTCTCGATACGAAGAAGCGTGTCAACCCGCCGCGAGGTCAGCGGGACAGGCCCGCGTGGTGGGCGAGGATCGCGAGGCGGACGCGGTCGCGGGCGGCGAGCTTGTGCAGCAGCCGGCCGATGTGGGTCTTGGTGGTGCCCTCGGTGATGTGCAGGCGGGCGGCGATCTCGGGGTTGGTGAGGCCGTCGCCGACCAGCGCGAGCACCTCGCGCTCGCGGGCGGTGAGGGCCGCGACGGCCGCCCGGGCCCGGGTCCGCGCCGGGTCCTCGGGGGCGGCGGGCTGATCCCCGGCGAGCAGCGCGGCGACCAGTCGGCGGGTGACGCTGGGCGCGAGCGCGGCCTCACCGGCGGCCACCGCCCGGGTGGCGGCGAGGAGTTCGGCCGGTTCGGCGTCCTTGAGCAGGAAGCCGCCGGCCCCGGCGTGCAGCGCGCCGCGCACGTACTCGTCGAGCTCGAAGGTGGTCAGGATCAGCACCCGGCTGCCGGACGGTCCGGCGGTGATCCGGCGGGTGGCCTCGATGCCGTCCAGGCCGGGCATCCGGATGTCCATGAGGACGACGTCCGGCCGTTCCCGGTGGGCGAGTTCGACGGCCCGGGCGCCGTCGGCGGCCTCGCCGGCCACCTCGAATCCGGGCGCCAGGCGCAGGATGCCGGCGAACCCGGCCCGCACCAGGGCCTGGTCGTCGGCGACCACGACGCGGATCGTCACGACCGAACCACCGCCGCGTCCAGTGGCAGCCCCGCCGTGACGCGGAACCCGCCGGCCGGCGTCGGCCCGGCGAGGCACCAGCCGCCGTACGGGGCCACCCGCTCGCGCATCCCGACCAGGCCGGTGCCGCCGGGCGCCGCCGCCACCCGGGCGCCGCCGCCGGCGGGACCACCGGCGGGACCGTCGTCCGTGACCTCCAGCCACAGCTCGCCGTCCCGGTACTCCACCTCCACCCGGGCCGAGGCCGCGCCCGAGTGCCGGACCACGTTGGCCAGCGCCTCCTGGACGATCCGGTAGCCGGACAGGCCGACGCCGGGCGGCAGTTCGCGCTCCCGGCCGCGGATCCGCACCCGCACCGCGACGCCCGCGGCGACCGTCCGGTCCGCCAACCGCGCCAGATCCGCCGCCGCCAGACCGGGTGCGGGCACGGGGGCGGGCGGCGGCGCCCCGTGCTCCGCGTCCTCGCGCAGCACGGCCAGCAGCGCCCGGATCTCGCGCAGCGCCTCCGCGCTCACCGTCTTGATCGCCGCGAGCGCCGCCCCGGCCGGACCGTCCTGCTGCGCGGCCCGCTCCAGCGCGTACCGGCCGTAGCCCGCCTGAACGCTCACCACCCCCAGACTGTGGGCCACCACATCGTGCAACTCCCTCGCCAGGCGCAGCCGTTCCTCCGAGCGGGCGGCGCGTTCCAGGGCCGCCCGGTGCGCGGCGAGCGCGGTGGTGTGCGCGCGGTGCCGGCGCACCGCGTCCCCCGCCGCCCAGCCGGCCGTCTGCCCGATCACCGCGAGCAGCAGATTGCCGCCCACCTCGGAGGGCGCCGCCAGGGTGAGCGCCCAGCCGGCCGCGGCCGCGCCGAGCGCCACCCGCGCGGCCCGCCGGTCGTGGGCCGCCGCCGTGTAGGCCGCCAGCACGCCGACCAGCACCGCCCAGAACCCCACGACCAGCCCGATCGCGGGCTGCCGGCACCCCGCCACCGCCCCCGCCCAGGCGCAGAGCGCGAGCACGCACGCCCCGGCCCCGTCCCGCCGCCGGGCGGCCAGCGCCAGGCCCAGCAGCGCCGTGGCGAGCAGCGCGACGGCCACGGCGGCCGGTCCGGCCGGCGGCGGGTTGCCGCGCCCGTGCGGGTCGAAGTCCCGCACGGCGTCGAGCACCCGGGCGGCGGTCACGGCGGTGCCGGCCAGCGCGGCGAACGGGTCCGTCCACGCCCGGTGCACGGGCGCCAGCCGCTTGGTCCACGGGACGGGCGCGACCCGCTCGTCGTTCAGCATCCGGCCAGGCTAGCCACGGCCCGGCGGGCCGGCATCCGACCACGGTCGTATGCCCACGGCGGGACGCGCCGGGCGGGGCCCGGCCGCCACGGTGGTGACGGCACCGACCGACCCGTTCCTCGGAGGAATCCCCTCATGCCGCACCACCGCTACCGCACCGCCGCCGCGCTCGCCGTCCTGCTGGCCTCCGGCGCCCTCGCCCCCACCTCCACGGCTTACGCCCGGCCTCCCGCCGCCACCACCGCCGCCCCGATCGCACTCACCCTGCCCGCGCCGACCGGCCCGCAGCCCGTCGGCACGACCACGCTCCACCTCGTCGACCCGCGGCGCCCCGACCGCTGGGCGCCCACCCCGCGTCCGCGCGAGCTGATGGCGCAGCTCTGGTACCCGGCCGCCGCCTGCGGCGCCCCCGCCCACCGGCTCGCGCCGTGGACGGGAGCCGCCGAGCGGGCCCACCTGGAGTCCGACTACCTCGGCGCCGCCCCGGGTAGCCTGACCTGGCCGGCCACCCACTCCCGCGAGGACGCGCCCGTCGACCGCACCGCCCGCCACCCGGTGGTCCTGTACTCGCCCGGCTCGCGCGCCGACCGCTCCTTCGCCACCCTCGCCGCCGAGGACCTCGCCTCCCGCGGCTATGTGGTCGCCGTCCTCGACCACACCTTCGACGCCGGTGAAGTCGCCTTTCCCGACGGCCGGCTGGAGGTCCGCAACAAGCCCGCCGTGTTCGCCATGACCGACGAGGAGATCGTCGCCTACCGCACCGCCGACACCCGCTTCGTCCTCGACCGGCTGACCGACCTCGCCGCGGGCGCCGACCCCGACGCCGAGCACCGCCCCCTGCCGCCCGGCCTCGGCGCGGCCCTCGACCTCGGCGCCGTCGGCGTGGCCGGCCACTCGATGGGCGGCGCCACCGCCGTCCAGACCCTGCACGACGACCCGCGCGTACGGGCCGGCGCCTCCCTGGACGGCCCGGTCTTCGGCACCGCCGCCACCGACGGCCTGGACCGCCCGCTGCTGCTGTTCGGCGCCTCGGACGTGCGCCCGGCCCGCGACGCGATGTGGGACGCGCTCTGGCCGCGCCTGACCTCCTGGCGCCGGCAGATCGTGCTGGAAGGCTCCGGGCACGGCAGCTTCGCCGACCTGGAGGTCCTGCTGAGCGCCGCCCGCCCCGCCATCGCCTGGCCCGCCGACGAGGTCGATCATCTGCTCGGCGTGATCGACCCCGCCCGCGCCGTCGCGGCCCAACGCGCCTATCTGGCGGCCTTCTTCGACCTCCAGCTGCGCCACCGGCCCACGCCGCTGTTCACCGCGCCCTCGCCTGCTCACCCCGAGGTCCGGCTGATCCGCTGAGGGCGGCGGCCGGGGCGGGGTCCGGGGCGGGGGCGGGGTCCGGGCTGCAGGAGAGGTCCCGCTCGGGCAGCACCCCGGTGCTCAGGAACCGGTCGGCGGCGGTCACCGCGCAGGACGGCGTCCACCGGTCGTAGGCGCCGTGGTTGCCGCCGTCGACGGTGACCATCCGGGCCCGCTTGCCGAGCGTCGCCCGCATGCCCAGCGCGCCGACCAGGGGGGTGGCCGGGTCCCGCGTGGTCTGCAGCAGCAGGATGTTGGCGGCGCCCCGGTCGGTGACCCGGACGGCGGGTTCGACCGGGGCGGGCCAGAACGCGCAGGGCCAGACGTTGGCGCCCATGCCGTTCAGGATCGGGTTGCGCCTCCCGCTCTCGGTGACGTTCCGCTGGTACCGCCCGAGGTCGCGCGGCGCCGGGGTGTCGGCGCAGAGCACCGCCACCAGCGCGGCCACGTCGTTGTCCTCGGGGATGCCCGTGTCGCCCTTGGCCAGCCACCAGTACGGGACCGGCCCCGCGCCGTCGTCGGCGAGGAAGCGCCACCAGTCGGCGATCTCCTGGAACAGCGCGGAGTGGTAGGAGTCCAGGCGGTAGAGCGTCCGCCACAGGTTGCCGTTGACCGGCCCGGCCACCGGGTGGGTCACCGGCGTCCGGTCCAGCTTCGCGGCCAGCGCGAGGTAGTTGGCGCGCACGGCCGCCGGGGTCGCGCCGAAGTGCAGGGTGGCGTCGCGCTCGGCCGCCCAGGCGGCGAAGTCCTCGAAGCGCAGCTCGCTGGCGTGGTCCCAGGTGGCCAGCCGGTCCTGCCAGGTCACGTTGGGGCTGACGTTGGCGTCGAGCACGAAGCGGTCCGTCCGCCCCGGGAACAGCTCGGCGTAGACCGCGCCCAGGTAGGTGCCGTACGACGCGGCGCGGTAGGAGATCTTCTGCTCGCCGAGGGCGGCGCGGATGCGGTCCAGGTCGCGCGCGGTGTTCGCGGTGGTCAACTGGCGGATGAACTCGCCGTTGCGGGCCAGGCAGTCGCGCGCCAGGTCGCGCGCGAAGCGCACGTTGGGGGCGATCGACCCGTCCGGGGCCGGGAACGGGAAGACCAGCTCGTACGGAACCTCGGCCGCCGTCCGGCCGCAGCTCACCGGCGTGCTGCGGCCGACGCCGCGCGGGTCGAAGCTCACCAGGTCGTACCGGTCCAGCACCTCCTGCGGGTAGCCGGCCTCCTGGGCGCTGGGCAGGTGCAGGCTGGCCACCCCCGGGCCGCCGCCGTTGTGCACCAGGATGCCGCGCCGCACGCCCGGCTTGGCGGTGGCGAGCTTCGACACCGCGATCTCGATGGTCCGCCCGTGCGGGGCCCGGTAGTCCAGCGGCACGCGCAGCGTGGTGCAGCGCAGCCTCGGGTCCACCGGCGCCCCGGACGGGTCGGCGGGGCAGTCCGTCCACACCAGCGGCCGGGGCCGCTGCTCCGGCGCGGCCTCCGCCACTCCGGCGCCCGCGAGCACCAGGGCGAGTGCGGCGCCGACGGCTCTCAAGGGCCTGGTCATGCGTTGTCCAGTCAACATAGGTCTGGACCATAGGGGCGCCGCCGCAGGCTGTCATCCCCCTGCGGGGGTACCGAACCACCTGTCGTGCTTCATCGCGCACAGCGCCGTGTCCACCGCGGCCTCCAGGTGCCGCGCCGTCGCCTCGTCGTCGGGCTGCACGGTGATCGTGATGCTGGCGGCGCGGCCGTCCTCGGTCGCGCCGCCGCGCGTCTCGTAGCCCGGGATGCTGCCGCCGTGGCCCCAGTACACCCCGCCGCAGGACAGCGGCGTGCTCACCAGCCCCAGCCCGTACCCGGCGCCGGGCGCGAAGGGCTTCCCCGCGTCCACCGTCCGCCGCATCTCGGCGAGTTGGGCGGGCTGGAGCAGGTCCCCGCCGGCCAGCGCGGCGAAGAACCGGTTGAGGTCCGAGGGGGTGGAGACCAGCTGCCCCGCCGCCCACGCCCACGACGGGTCCATGTCCGTGATGTCGATCAGCGGCCCGCCCGCCGACTCCCGGTAGTAGCCGTGCGGGTGGGCCTCGCGGATGGTCGCGTCGCCGGGCGCCGGGAAGTAGGTGTGCCGCAGGCCGAGGTGCCGGACGACGCGCCGCTCGATCTCCTCGGCGAGCGGGCGGTGGGTGACCGCCTCGACGATCAGGCCGGCCAGCACGTAGTTGGTGTTGCTGTACGCCCAGCCCCGCCCCGGCTCGAAGTCGGCCGGGTGGCGCAGCGCGATGTCGACCAGTTCCCGCGGCTGGTAGGGGCGGACGTCGTCGCCGAGGTAGCGGGTGTAGTCGGGCAGTCCGCTGGTGTGCTGGAGGAGCCGGCGGACGGTGATGAGATTGCCGTCGATGCCGTCCCCGCGCACCACGCCCGGCAGGTACTTCTCCACCGGCTCGTCCAGCTCGATCCGCCCCTCGCCGACGAGTTGGAGCACGACGACGGCGGTGAACGTCTTGGTGTTGCTGCCGATCCGCACCTGCCCGTCCCTGGGCACGGCGGCGCCCGTGGCCACGTCCCCGACGCCGGCGGTGTAGCTGCGGGTCCGCTCGTCCCATCCCTTGACCGCCGCCAGCGCCCCGGGCGCGCCGTCCTGGCCCACCAGCGCGTCGAGTTGCCGCTGAACGGCGTCCGGCCGGTGCGCCGCGACGGCGGAGGGGGCGGCGGCGAGGGTTCCGACGGCGACGGCGGCAGCGACGACCGCCTTCCAGCGGAAGGTGTGCGCGTTCATGAGGTGTCTCTCCCACGGTGGTGCGGGTGCTCGGTGATCCCCACGACATCACGCGCCCTGACGCCCCGTCGTCAGCTCACCGGACGACCAAGATCGACTCCTCGTGATCCCGAAGTCCCGTACCACCTCGTCCTGCGGACGTACCTCAGCCGGCCGCCGGGGCCGACGCTTCCCGCCCCCTCCGGCGCTGCTCGCCCCCGGCCGGTGGGCGCGCGCCGACAAAGGGGTGGTCCTCCGGCCGGCTTCCCTGCCAGGATCCGGGTATGACCACGTTGTTCCTGATGGTCGGCCTGCCAGGGGCCGGAAAGACCACGAGGGCTCGACAGCTCGCCGCGGAGCACGGCGCGCTGCGCCTGACGACCGACGACTGGATGATTCCCCTGTTCGACCAGGTGGAGGCGGACGGGAAGCGCGACGTGCTGGAAGGACGCATGCTCTGGCTCGCCTTGGAGGCGGTCAAGCTGAGGACCAACGTCGTCCTGGACTACGGCTGCTGGTCACGGGACGAACGGACCGCGATCCGCCGACTGGTGGAGGCCGAGGGCGCGCGTTTCCACATGGTCTACCTGCCGGTGGACGACGAGACCCAACGCGCCCGCATCGCCCATCGCTGGGCGACCACCCCCGACGAGACGCTGCCTCTGTCGGAGGCGGACATCCTGTACGGGCGGGCGAACTTCGAGGAGCCCGACGCGGCGGAACTGACGGGCCTCAGGACCGCCGACCCACCACCCGGCTGGACGGGCTGGCGCGAGTGGGCCGCCAACCGGTGGCCGTCGTTCGCGTGACCGCCGCGCCGCCGCACGGACCCTACGGCCTGCCGGCGCAGGCCGCGGCGGTCACCAGGTGGCCGAAGGCGGCCTCCGAGGCGGGCAGCCCGGCGGGGTCGTACGGTGGAGATGCCGGCGCCGGAGGGGTCGGCGACGGTCGGGTTGAACAGCGTGATGTCCACCGGGCCCCCGGGCATGGCGGCGTAGGCGCGGGGGTGGTGACCGGGGACGGTCGGGTCGTTCTCCGGCATGGTGGTCCCGCTCAGGCCGAGGGGGCGGATGATCCGGTGCTCGACCTCCTGCTGCCAACTGCGGCCGGTGGTCCTCCCGATGAGCCTGCCGAGCAGGATGGAGCGCGGCGGTGGCACCGCCCGGGGTCCCAGCGTCACGACAGCGGGTCGTCGGACTCAGGTCCACCCCCTCCTCCCCATCAGGTCGCACCTCCCCGACCGGCTGCTACGACCCGAGCAGGGCGCAACCCCGACGGCCCCCGGAGGCGCGACCCCGGTCCCCCCGCCGCCGGGCTTCGAGACCTGTCTCGAAGCCCGGCGGCCACGTCCTACGCCACCGGGATCACCGGGGCGTGGCCGTGATCGTGGAGGTGGGGACGGGGAACGGGACGGGGCGCGGGTGGCGGTCGTGGTGGCGGGTGGTGAGCGGGTAGGCCCACGCCAGCAGGGCGAGGAGCAGCACGAACGGGAGCAGGGTGCAGAGTGCGGCGCTCCCGCCGCTGTCGCGGGGTTCAGCCGGCATCGGTGAGGTCGACCTCGGCCCAGACGGTCTTGGCGTTGGGGTGCCGGGGCAGCGTGCCCCAGCGGTCGGCGAGGGCGTCGATCAGCACCAGGCCCCGGCCGGACTGGGCCTGCGACGTACTGCGGGCGGTCGGGAGGACGGGGAGGACGGGCAGGCGGTCGCCCCGGCAGTCCGAGATCTCGATCCGGAGGGTGGCGCCCCGGCGCACAGTGGTGGTGAGACTGAGGTGCAACTCGAACCCGCGCCCCGGAACGCGCCCATGTCTGATCGCGTTCGAGGCCAGCTCCGCGACGATGATCAGCGCGGAGTGGAAGGGCTCTCCGAACGTGGAATCGACTCCCCAGAGGGAGAGTTGACGTCTCGTTACAGCGCGGCAGAGGCAGGCCCCCTTCGGCGTGGCGGCGAGTGTGATGGTGTGACGGCGGGAGTTGTCGAGCGGAATTTCGGTCGTCATGGAGAAAATCGTGGCGGCCCGGACGTACGCTGACCACGAGTCAGGCGGGCACGGAGGGTGCTTGTCCGGACGCGGAGGGTCGACCGGTCGGGGCGGCTCGGATCATTCGGTCGCAAACACGTGTGAGCAGGGGTGATTCCCATGGTGAGTGGTGTCGAGCGTACGGTCTTCGACGACGGCGAGACGGCGGAGAACTCGGACGGGGTCGCGGAGTTCTACAGCGCCGTGGGCAAGTTGATCAAGATGTTCCGCGAGCGGGCGGGGCTGACGCAGCGCGAACTGGCCGACATCATCGGCTACAGCGAGGACATGATCGGCGCGGTCGAGCGGGGCAAGCGGACGCCGAGGATCGAGATCCTGGCGAAGGTGGACGACGCCGTCAACGCGGGCGGCGTGCTGAAGCTCATCGCGGACGACGTGATGAAGGCGAAGATCCGGATCAGCGAGCGCCATCCGGCGTTCTCCAAGGCCTTCACGGCCGAGGAGTCGAAGGCGATCGAGATCCACGAGTACAGCAGCCTCCACATTCCCGGGCTGCTCCAGACGGAGGCGCACGCGCGGGCGTTGTACGACATGCGGAGGCCGTGGCTCTCCGTCGAGCAGGTCGAGGCGTGGGTGGCCGCGCGGATGGCCCGACAGGACATCCTGAACCGGTGGCCGTTGCCCGTCCTCAGCTGGGTCATCGACGAGAGTGCCCTGCGTCGCCCCCTCGGCGGCTGGGATGTCCACCATGCCCAGCTGCGCCATCTGCTCCAGGTTGCCGAAATTCGCGGAGTGGAGCTGCAGGTCATGCCGCTCGATCGCACGGAGAACGCGGGCATGGGTGGCTCGTTCGCTCTCCTCACGCCGAACGGTCGCCCGCAGATCGCCTACGTCGAGGTGCAGCACGTGAACAGGCTGATCACGGATCCGGAGGAAATCCGTAAGATGGCAGCACGGTACGGCACCCTCAGGGGACAGGCGCTCACCATGAGGGAGTCCCTGGCCTTGATCGAGAAGATTCTGGGAGAGCGGTAGGCATGGCCGAACTCGCGTGGTTCAAGAGCAGCTACAGCAGCAACGAGGGCGCCCAGTGCGTCGAGGTCGCCGAAACCCCCGGCACCGTCCACGTCCGCGACTCCAAGGACAAGTCCGGCCCGCAGCTGGCCTTCGAGCCGGCCGCCTGGCAGGCCTTCGTGGACTTCGCCGCGAACGCTGACGTCTGAAACAGCACCCCACCGACGGCCCGCCGCTTCCCTGCGGCGGGCCGTCGGCGCATCCTGGTCCCATGACCGAGCCGACCTGGTTCAAGAGCAGCCACAGCAGCAACGAGGACGCCGCGTGCGTCGAAGTCGCCGAAACCCCCGGCACCGTCCACGTCCGCGACTCCAAGGACAAGTCCGGCCCCCACCTCACCTTCGAACCCGCCGCCTGGCAGGCCTTCGTGGACTTCGCCGCCGCCACCGAAGCCTGAAGCCTGAAGCCACACTGTCCCGTCATCCCAGGGTGTCGATCGCCGCGGTGATCAGTGCGCGTGCCGCAGTTCCGTGGACGGCGAGTCCGGTGAACCGGGAGAACGCCTGCACGTACAAGGCAAGGTCGCTCGGCGCCGTCACCGTAACCTGGGCCGAGAGCAGTTCCACGCCGACCTGCCCGTCGTCGAACAGGTTGAACGTCTCCGCCGGCCACATGGTGCGGCCGGCGGTGAACGGGATGATGCCGAGGGAGACCGATGGCATCGACATGACCTGGAGCAGGTGGCCGAGTTGTCCGGCCATCACCGCTTCGTCGCCGATTCGGTAACGCAGGACGGATTCCTCGATGACCGCGACGAAGCGGCGCCCGCCCTCGAAGACGACCCGAGAACGGGCCAGGCGGGCTTCGACCGCATCGGCCACGTCGTCCGGCGTCCGGCGCACATCGGCCACCGTGCGGAGCAGGGCGCCGGCGTACTCCCTGGTCTGCAGGGCGCCGGGGACGACTCGGGAGGAGTAGGCCCGGAAGAGGCTGGTGCGGGAGTACAGCGGGACGCGGGCCTGCTGGACCTGCCGAAGGCCGGCACGGGTGATGCGCCTCCACTCGACGTACAGGGAGTCGGCGGCGCGATTGGAGGCGATCAGGTCGTCGGCCTGGCCGTCGGCGCCGCAGGCCTGGCACCAGGCCCGGATGTCGGAGTCACTGGGGGCGACCCTGGCGTGGAGGATGCGGGAGGTCTTGGCGGCGTGCCAGCCGCAGCGGGCGGACAGCTCCCCGCCCTTCAGGCCGGCGTCGCGCATCAGCTCGCCGAGGCGGGCGGCCAACGCGACGCGGACCGCCTGGGCGCTGGAGGACGGGGAGGTCGACATCGGTGCGGTTGTCGCTGGTACGGGTCAGACGGTGAACTTCTCGTGCGGCACGGCCCGCTGCCAGACCGTCTCGAAGGCCGTCGCACATAGCCGGGCAACGGCCGGGTCGTCGTTGAACGACGGGCCGGCGGACTCGCCGTCGCCGGTGAAGTGGTTGAACCGGACCAGCGTGCCGTCGAACAGCCAGAAGTCGTTGCCCGGCAGGGCGATGTCGGATGCCTGCCGCCGGGGCAGCCAGCGGATCTGCTCCCCGGCGGCGATGTTGGTGAAGGTGCCGGAGTGCTCGAACCGGATGTACTCCGATACCGGCTCGGACACGATCCTGGCCCGGCGGACCTCGACGCCGCGGGCGACGGTCTCCTGGATCAGGGTGAGCCACGGCCGCCACCACGAGGCGCGGTCGTTCGGGTCGTGCCGGAATCCGTCCCGCCACGCGGCGAAGGCGTCCGCTTCCTTCACGACGCTGTAGGAGTCGCGCATCTCCAGGTGCACGGCGCTGGACCGAGCGGCGGCCAACTGCTCAGCGAACGTCGGTACCTTCGGCGGCATCGCACGCCTCCCTCAAGATCGGCACCATGCGGGCCGGCAGCCGGACCCCATCCTCTGAGTCGGGGATGCTTCCGGTCTCCCGGCATGCGGTGCGCAGCTCGTCGTCGGCCTTCCAGCCCTGGATGACGATCTCTCCGGCCTCCTCGTCGTACCAGACCGTCGGGCACTCATCGTCTCCCGTGTTGGGGTCGATCCCAATGAACCGTAGCTTCTTCATGTCGGCCCTTCCTCGCGAGTTACGCAGATTCGCCCGACGTTCAACTCGTGCTCTCGGGAGCGAGATTACGCCTGCGGTGCGGACCGGACTCGCAATTCCGCGCAACTTTCTGGCACTGTCCGCAACCGGCCCGCTACGGTCGATCACACCTTGCGGCCGGTGGTTCCGGGATCGCCGGACACCCCGTTCCACGCACCAGCAGCGTGAGAGGAAGGAAGCGATGACCACGAGCACGCTCGCCCCCTGGGGCCTGACCAGGCTCCGCCGCTACCCGTCGGTGACCGTCGAGCCCTACACCGACGTCGTCCTCGACCCGCACACCCAGGTCGCCGTGTTCCTCGACCAGGACGGCCGGGTGGTGGATATGGGCAAGCACGGCACCGCGAAGGGCACCGAGACCAAGCCCGAGTCCACCAACCAGGACTCCCGCAACGACACCGACCACGACCAGGACTCCGAGCAGGACTGATGACGATGACGGGCACGGGACCGGTAGCCGTCGCCACTGCGGCGGACGACATGACCGCCGACATGGTGATCACCGAACTCAACCGGCGCGGCACGGAGGTGATCCGCTTCAACCCCGCCGACATCGGGACCGGCCTGCTGGTCTCCGCCCGCTTCGGCAGCTGCCCGGCCGGCACGGCCGGGCAGCTGCGCACCCCCTCCCGCAACGCCGACCTGACGGGCATCCGCGCCCTGTACTGGCGCCGCCCGGACTGGCCCGCATTCGACCACCTCGATCCGGCCGACGCCCGGTTCGCCGCCGACCAGGCCGCCGAACCGCTCGCCGGCTTCCCCACGTCCTCCTCCACCACTCCCGTCACCGTCGTCGCCATGATCGAAGCCCTCGGCCTCCACGACGGCCACACCGTGCTCGAAATCGGCACCGGCACCGGCTACTCCACCGCGCTCCTGTGTCACCGCCTCGGCGACGACAACGTGACCACCATCGAAGTCGACCCCGACGTGGCGCGGCGCGCCGACGCCGCCCTCGAAGAGGCCGGGCACTCCACCTGGACCGTGACCGGGGACGGCCTCCTCGGCCACCCTCGTCGCGCTCCCTATGACCGGGTGATCGCGACCTGCGCGGTGCGCCGCATCCCCTAGGCCTGGATCCGCCAGACCCGGCCCGGCGGTATCGTGCTCGCCACCGTCGGTTCCTGGGCCTACGGCACCGGCCTGGCCAAGGTCACTGTCAACGACGACGGCACCGCCGAGGGTCGGATCACCGGCCGCAGCTCGTTCATGCCCGCCCGCTCCCAGGCCGCCCGCCCTCTCGACGGCGACCTCGCCGCCCGCGCCGCCTACGCCGACACCGAGCGCCCCACCCCGATCGGTCCGGCCCTCCTCGCCGAATGGATGCCGGCGTTCCTCGCCCAACTCGCCGCCCCCGACGCGCAGCTCGTCCGCGCCGTCGCCGCCGACGGCAGCGCGACGACCTACCTCTTCGATACCGGCCGGGAGTCCTTCGCCGCCCTGGCCGAGACCGACGGCGCGTGGACCGTCCGGCAGGGCGGTCCCGTCGCCCTCTGGGACACGGTCGAGGACGCCATCACCGCCTGGCACGACGCCGGCCGACCCGACATCACCGAGGTCCGCCTCCACGTCACCCCCCGCGCGCACACCTACTGGATCGGGGAGAAGCCCAAGATGCGCTGGGAACACCGCATCGCCTGACCCCCGGAGCCGAGCTTCCCGGCCGGGCAGCACCTCCAGGGTTCCAGGGAGGTCGGCCCCCGGCACCGTCCACGTCCGCGACTCCAAGGACAGGACCGGCCCCCACCTCACCTTCGAGCCCGCCGCATGGCAGGCCTTCATCGACTTCGCCGCCGCCACCGACATCTGAGGCCGGAACTTCGACAACCTCGCGACAGGTTCACCCGTCCCGCTCCCCGGCCGCCGCTTCCCTGGGACCATCGCTGCTGGGCATCGGGGAGGTGCCCGTGGACGGCGATCTGTGGGGGTTGCCTTGAACGTTCGGATCAGGAGGACGAAACTACCGGCCCTGCTCGTCCTGGCGGGACTGGCCACCACCGCTCTCGGCTTCGGCTGGTTCGCCGCCGCCGACATGCGGGTGCACGCCTACCGCTCCGCCCCCGCGTGCGACACGGCGGCGGCACGCGGGCCCGGCACGCACTGCGTGCGGCACGAGCCGGGCCGGGTGACGGCCAAGGCCGTCCACGCCGGCGCCGGTCCAGCCGCCGACAACCCCGAGGCCACGCACACGGTGACCGTGGCGCGCGAGGCGGCTCCCACGCGGAGCTACAAGGTCGGCGCAGCGTTCTACGCGGACGTGGAGATCGGCGCGGCCGTGGACCTGATGATCTTCCGGGGACGGGTGGCCTCGGTCGCTTACCAGGGACATCGCGCCGACAACCCGAACAGGTCGTCCCTCGCGGTCCTCCTCGGGGTGGCGCTCCTGGTCGGCCTGGGATCGACACTCACCTCCCACGGCCTGTCCTGGTCACGGCTCGGCCCGAGCGCGGCCCGCTTCGCCGCCATCGGCGCCGTCGCCGCCGTCCTCGCGTTCTTCGCGGGCTTCGGCCTCATCTGGTCCTCGCTGCCGCCCGCCCTCCTCCTCGGCCTCCCCGCCCTCGCCTGGCTGATCACGATCGCCGCCTTCACGGCCGTCACCTGGAACGACTGACCTTCCCGGTCCACCGGCCCCGCCATGCGGCGTGGGGGGGGGGGGGGGGCCCCCCACCCCCCCCCCCCCCCCCCCCACACCACACCCGCCCCCGCGGGGGGCCGCGACCACGGCCCCCCCCCGGGGCCCCGGGCGGGGGGCGGCGGGGAAGACGG
>NZ_JBEPAM010000030.1:0-99763 GCF_040298605.1 Kitasatospora sp. NPDC001527
GTGGATCACTGACCACGCTGGTGCTGACTCGCAAGCTTCACGGGTCGGAGGAGGTCGAGGACGTGGGTAGGACCCGGCGGACGCCGGGGCCGGACCGCCCGGAGCGCACTTCACACCCCGAGCCGCCGCCTGCGCGATGCTGGATCCCGGGGAACGGGCAGGAGGGTGCGATGAGCACGACCAGGGTCGCCCTGGTGACCAGCGAGGCCGGGCTCGGGCTCGACGAGGACCTGCCGCCCGTCGTGGCGGCGCTGGCCGAGCGCGGGGTGGCGGCGGAACCGGTGGTCTGGGGTGCGGCCCGGACGGCCTGGGAGCGGTTCGACCTGGCGGTCGTCCGCTCGACCTGGGACTACGTGGAGCGGCTCGACGCGTTCCTGGCCTGGGCCGACAGCACGGCGCGCGCCACCCGGCTGTGGAACCCGGCGCCGCTGATCCGGTGGAACAGCGACAAGCACTACCTGCGGGAGCTGGCCGGACGCGGCGTCGCCGTCGTCCCCACCCGGTTCCTCGAACCGGGCGCCCCGTTCGACCCGGCACGGCTGGACGGCCCGGACGGCGTCGTGGTCAAGCCGGCCGTCTCGGCGGGCGCGCTGGACACCGCCCGCTACCCGCCCGGCCACGCCGGGGCCGCCGCCCGGCACGCCCGGGCGCTGCTGGACCGGGGCCGCGGCGTGATGGTCCAGCCGTACCTGCCCCGGGTGGCGGAGGGGGAACGCGCGCTGGTCCTGTTCGGCGGGGTGCTCAGCCACGCGGTCCGCAAGGACCCCCTGCTGACGGAGCCGGGGGTGGTCGACAACGACCGCCACCCGCACCCCGGGGTCGTCCGGTACCGGCCGACCGGGGCGGAGGTCCGCACCGCGCTGGCGGCCCTGGCCGCCCTGCCCTCCGCCCGTCCCCCGCTGTTCGCCCGGGTGGACCTGGTGCTGGACGACCGCGGGGAGCCGGTGGTCCTGGAGGTGGAGCTGGTCGAGCCGAACCTCTTCCTCGACACCGATCCGAACGCCCCCGCGCGGTTCGCCGACGCGGTGGCGGCGCTCCCGCAACCCCCGAGCTGAGCCCGGCGGACGGTCAGCGGCCCGGCGGCGGCCCGGCCGTCCAGTCCAGCAGCCGCCCCAGCGGCCAGGTGGTCACCAGCCGCTCCGCTCCCAACCCGGCCCTGGCGGCCCGCGCGTAGCCGGTGGACTGCCGGCGCAGCTGCTCGGGCGCGTGGGCGTCGGTGTCCACCGCGAACAGGCAGCCCGCCTCGACCGCCTGCCGCAGCAGGTCGTCGGGCGGGTCGCGCCGCTCGGGGCGGCAGTTGATCTCCACCGCCGTCCCGGACTCGGCGCAGGCCGCGAAGACCTCCCGGGCGTCGAAGCGGGACTGCGGACGGCCGCGGCCGGTGATGATCCGGCCGGTGCAGTGCCCCAGCACGTCGACGTGCGGGCTGCGCGCGGCGGCCACCATGCGGGCCGTCATCGGTCCGGGCTCGGAACGCAGCCCGGAGTGCACCGAGGCCACCACCACGTCGAGCCGGGCGAGCAGCTCCTCCTCCTGGTCGAGGGCGCCGTCCTCCAGGATGTCGCACTCGATGCCGGTCAGCAGCCGCAGGCCCGTGGCGGAGCGGGCGTTGACGGCGGCCACCACGGCCAGTTGCCGGCGTAGCCGGTCGGCGCCGAGTCCGTGGGCGATGGTGAGCCGGGGCGAGTGGTCGGTGAGCACCGCCCAGCGGTGACCGAGCGCACCGGCCGCCTCGGCCATCTCCTCGATCGGGCTGCCGCCGTCGGACCAGTCGGAGTGCAGGTGGCAGTCCCCCAGGCTCGCCGACGCGAGGTCCCAGCTCGCCAGGGCGGCCGGGCCGGTCTCCTCCTCCAGGCGGGCCAGGTACCCGGGCACCGCGCCGGCCGAGGCCTGGGCGATCACCTCGGCGGTGACCGGGCCGACCCCGCGCAGGGCCCGGGCCCGGGCCGCGTCCACCGGTCCGGCCGGCAGGGCGAGGACGGCGTCGGCGGCCGTGTGGAACGCCCGCACCCGGTACGGGGAGGCGTCGCGCCACTCCAGCAGGAAGGCGATCCGCCGCAGCGCTTCGACCGGGTCCATGCCTCCAGTGTTCGCCCCCGGCCCGGCGCGTGCGCGGGCCGCATGACCGGCCCGGTCCGGGGCAGGCGCAGTCCATGGCGACGACGCATGTGGAGACGGAGCGGAAGTACGACGGACCGGCCCTGCCGGAGCGGCTCGACCGGGCACCGGGGGTCGCCGCCGTGGAGCGGGGCGAGCGGCAGGACCTCGACGCGGTCTACTACGACACCCCCGACCTGCGGTTGCTGCGCCGGCGGATCACCCTGCGCCGGCGCTCCGGAGGGGGCGACGCCGGCTGGCACCTCAAACTGCCGATGGACGCGGACGCCCGGCGGGAGGTCGCACTGCCGCTGGAGGCGGCCGGGCCGGACGGCGTGCCGCAGGAGCTGGCGCTGCTGGTGGCGGCGTACGCGCGCGGCGCCGGGCTCGGGCCGGTGGCGCACCTGTGCACGCACCGGGCGGAAACGGTGCTGCGGGACGACCGGGGCGAGGCCCTGGCACGGATCACCGAGGACCGGGTCACGGCCCGGGTGTGCACCGACGGCCCGCCGGGCGCAGCGGGCGACGGCGCCGGGCCCGATGCGGAGCCGATCGGCTGGACCGAGTTCGAGGTGGAGCTGGACCACGGCCCGGCAGCGCTGCTGGACGCGCTGGACGAGGTGCTCACCGACGCGGGGCTGGTCCGCTCGCCCTGGCCGTCGAAGCTCGCCCGCGTGCTCGGCGGGGAGCCCGCGCCGACCGCGCCCGCCGAGCCGGGGCCCCCGGGTTCGGCCGGTGCCGTGGTGACGGCGGGCCTGCGCGCCCGGGTCGGGGAACTGCTCGTCCTGGACGCGGCCGTGCGGCGCGGGGAGCCGGACTCCGTGCACCGCATGCGGGTCACCGCGCGCCGGCTGCGCAGCCTGCTCAGGGCCCACCGGCGGCTGTTCGACCGGCGCCGCACGCAGGCGCTGTCCGACGGACTGCGGTGGCTGGGGCGGCTGCTCGGCCGTGCCCGGGACCAGGAGGTGCTGGGCGAGCTGCTGGTGGAGCACCTCGACGCCGTACCCGCCCGGCTGCGCGGGGCCGCCCTGCGCGGCCGTCTCACCGAGCGCTACGCCCGGGGCTACCGGGCAGCCTGGCGGGAGGCGGTCTCCGGTCTCGACGGCGCGCGGTACCACGCCCTGCTCGACGAGCTCGACGCCTTCGCCGCCCGGCCGCCGCTGCGCCGCCGGGCCGGCCGGGACGCGCGCGCCTACCTGGCCGCCACCCTGCGGCGCGAGCAGCGGCGGACGACGAAGCGGCTGGACCGGGCGCTGCGCGCGGAGCCCGGCCCGCCGCGCGACCGGGCCCTGCACCGCGCCCGCAAGGCCGCCAAGCGCGCCCGGTACACCGCCGAGGACACCCGGACCGGGGTCCGGCGGCGCGCGGCGAAGCGGGCGGAGACCTTCGCCGCGCGGATGAAGAGGCTGCACAAGGTGCTGGGCGCGCACCAGGACAGCGTGGTGGCCCGGCAGGAGCTGGCCGTGCTCGCCGAGGACCCGGCGGGCCGGGCGGACGGCTTCGCCCTCGGGGTGCTGCACGAGCGGCAGCGGCAGGCGGCGGCGGTGGCCGCCGCGCGGCTGCCGGAGCTGCGCCGCCGGGCGGGCCGGCGGAAGCTGTCGCGGCCGGCCTGAGCGCGCCGCCGGGCGGGCGGGGGCCGGGAATGCGTGGCGGGCGGTGCGCGTTGCAGCCGGTGAAAACGACTTCCATTTCGGTGGAGGGCTTCACGGCCCGCCGCCGCGCGACCCGGGAGGACACCCCCATGGCCCGCAGCGAACTGCGCCCGGTGGTCAAGCTCCGCTCCACCGCGGGCACCGGCTACACCTACGTGACCCGCAAGAACCGCCGCACCGACGCGGACCGGATGGTGCTGCGCAAGTACGACCCGGTCGTGGGCCGGCACGTCGACTTCCGCGAGGAGCGCTGACCCGCCGACCAGCCCGGAACCGACCGAACCGACCCGACCCGAAGGAGAACCCGTGAAGCCCACCGTCCACCCCGCGTACCGGCCCGTCGTCTTCCGCGACAGGAGCGGTGACCTCGCCTTCCTCGCCCGTTCGACGGTCACCGGTGACCGCACCGTCGAGTGGGAGGACGGCCGCACCTACCCGGTGATCGACGTCGAGATCTCCTCGGCGAGCCACCCCTTCTACACCGGGCGGTCCCGCGTCCCCGACACCACCGGCCGCGTCGAGCGCTTCCGCCGACGCTACGGCGACCGGTACTGACCGCCCCCTCGGCGGGGCCGCACCGCCCGGCCGCGGTGCGGCCCCGCACCGCTCTGGCGGTGGGGGCGCGACGCGGGCCATCATGGCGCCCATGGGGCGACCGAGGGAGAGCATCGACTGCGGGGACTTCACGCTGCGCCGGTGGCGCGGGCAGGAGGACCTCGCCGCGGCGCTGGCGCTGATCGAGGAGTCGCTGGAGCACCTGCGGCCCTGGGAGACCTGGATCGACGGGTACGACGAGGAGTTCACCCGGGGGTTCCTCGACCGCGCGGGCGCGCGCTGGGACGAGGGCGAGGTGTTCAACTACGCCGTCGCCGCCGGGGACGGCACCCTGCTCGGGATGTGCCAGGCCTATCGCGGGGCCGACCCCCGGGGGCCGCGGCTGGGCTACTGGCTGCACCCCGCCGCCACCGGCCGGGGGTTCGCGACCCGGGCGGCGGCGGCCCTGACCGCCGAGATGTTCGCGCTGCCGGACGTGGAGTTCGTGGAGATCGCCCACGACCTGGCCAACACCGCCAGCGCCGCCGTGCCGCGCCGGCTGGGCTTCCGGGAGGTCCGGCGCGGGCCGGTCGCGCCGCCCGTGGCCCCGGCGGGCAGCGGGACCGAGGTGGTCTGGCGGCTGGAGCGGCCGGCCGACGCGCCGCGGCCGGGGTGAGCCGTCAGACGTGCGGGACGGTCGGGCCGCCGCTCGCGCGGTTGGCGCCGAGCGGGGCGAGGACGGCGGTGGCCGCCGCCAGCGACTCGGCGAGCAGCGCGGCGGTGCGGCTGGCCTCGTAGAGCTGCTCGCGGGCGTCGCGCGCGGTGCGCACGGCCGCGAACCCGCCGTCCCCGGCGGTCCCCGAGGCGATCCGGCCGGCCGCCTGCTCGCTGCTGAGGAACGCCTCGACGTGGTCCAGCAGTTCGGGCAGGCGCGCGGCGAGCCCGGCCAGCGCGCCGACGGTCTCGGCCGCCTCGGCGGTGTGCAGCAGGCCCGGGCGGCCGCCCTGCGGGGCGGTGCCGGCGGCGCGCAGGAGTTCGGCGGCCTCGGCGGCCAGGTGGGCGACGGACAGGTTGGGCGGGACGGGCCGGGTCATCGGGTTCCTCCTCGACGGTGGCGGCGGTACGGGCCGGCGGAAAGCCCGGCGGTCCGCCGGGAACCTCCCCGACGGACCGTCAGCACCGGCCCGGGGCCCGTCTTCCCGCACCGGCGCGCGTCATGCCACCCGGTTGCGGCCGCGGTGGGCCGGGACCGCGCCGGCCGCTCAGGTCCCGCCGCCGGTCCCGGGCGGCTGCTCGGAGGAATCCGGCGGCCACCGGTCGGGGGTGGCGTAGGCGGTCAGCGCGTAGATGGCCACCACGTCGATCGCGATGATCGTCAGCGACCACACCGGGTAGGAGGGGATGAAGGACATCTGCGCGAAGGCGTTGAGCACCAGGACGGCGACGCCCGCCCACCGGGCCCACTGGGTGCGGACGGCCAGCACGCCGTAGGCGGCGGCCAGTTGCGCGACGGCCAGGGCCAGCATCACCCAGCCCCAGGCCAGCAGGTCGCCGAAGACGAAGTGGGCGTCGCCGATGAAGACGTGCGAGCCGGCGATGGCGGAGATGCCGTCCAGCGCGTTCAGCGAGCCGACCAGCACCAGCAGCACTCCGGCGAAGGTCAGCAGCCCGGAGCCGAGCTGGTCGCCCTTCGCGGACGCCCCGGCCGGCCGGGCGGCGCCGTGGGGAACGGCGGCGGTCATGGTTGCCTCCAGGTGGCGGGTCCGTCGCGGGGACGGCCCTCGGGTACGGACCTCGGTCACGGGCCCGCCCTCGGTCACGGCCTCGGGCAGGCCACGTACCCCACCACTGCGCCACGGCGGCGCCGCCGACGGGACCACCCGGTCCGGGTGATTCAGTGCCCGACGGCCACCTTCGCCGCCACGATGACCAGGCCCAGCAGCAGGTTGACCACCGCCTCGGCGAGGACCTGGCGCGGGGCGGCCCCGGCCCGGCGGGCGCCCAGGCTCGCCCAGCCCACCTGCTGGGCCACCGCGACGCCGAGGGCGAGCCAGGCGTTCTCCCGCGTCCCGAGCCAGGGGCTGACCAGCACCGCCAGGGCCGGCAGCGCCGCGGCCTCGACGATGGGCCACTCGTGCCGCCCCACCTCGACCACCTGGCGCCGGCTGACCTGGCGCCCGGCCTCGCGCTGCCCGGCGACGTGCGCGTAGACGTGCGCGGCCCAGAACACCAGCCCGGTGACCACCAGCAGCAGGATGAGCGAGAACCTCGGGTGCGGCCCGTCGACGCTGGAGGCCGCGATCACCGAGGCCGCCAGCATCGAGCCGTAGACCGCCCCGGCGTAGTCGGTCCGCCGCGCCCGCTCGTCCGGCCCCGCTCCGGGCGGGACGGGCGAGCCGGGCGAGCCGGGCGGGCCGGGGACGCGCCGTCGCGGCGCCGGTCCGGGATCGGTCACGGCGGCCTCCCGCGGGGTAGCGACCGGGCCGGCCGGGCCGACCGGTCCTCGCGACGATCGTCGCCGGTGCGGCGGCCGCCGGCCTCACCCCGGGGAGGTGAGGCGGGGTTCCCGCCCGCTCCGATGGCACGCGGCGCCCGGCCCGTACTACCGTCGAGGTGGCGTCTCCCCGAGCGGCCCGCGGCGGTTCGCCCGCGGCCCGCCGCTCCGCTCCCGGCCGTGCCCACCGGCACGGCGGAACCCCCAGGCGGTGGCCCATGCCGCACACCCGCACCGCACCCGCGAGGCTTCCCAACGGCGACCCGATGCTACTCACCCGGGTCCGTCCGCCCGCCCCTCCCGCCGCCACCTTCCTGCCGCGCGACCGGCTGCTGCGCCGGCTCGACGCGGCGGTGACCCGGCCGGTGACCCTGGTCGACGGCCCCGCCGGAGCGGGCAAGACCCTGCTGGTGGCCGACTGGCTGGCCCGCGGGCACCTGCCGGGCCCGGCCGGGTGGCTCACCCTGGAGACCGGCGACAACCAGCCCGGCACCTTCTGGGCGTACGTCCGCGAGGCGCTGCAGAGCGCCGTGCCCGGACTGCCCGACGAGGTGGGCGCCCCCGCCCGGGCCGAGTACGTCGAGCCCTCCCTGCTGGTCCACCTGGCCGCCTGGCTGAACGGCCTGCCCACTCCCGTGGTCCTGGTGCTGGACGAGTTCGAGCACATCGACAACCCCCGGTTGACCGAGCAGCTGCACGACCTGGTCCGGCACACCTCCGGGCAGCTGCGGCTGGTGCTGGTCGGCCGCAGCGAGCCGCTGCTGCCGCTGCACCGCTACCGGGCCGCGGACGAACTGGGCGAGCTGCACGCCGCCGACCTCGCGCTGAGCCGTGCCGAGGCGGCCGCGGTGCTGGCGCGCCACGGGCTGGATCTGGACGCCGCCACCGTCGGCGCGGTGCACCACGCGGTGTCCGGCTGGGCGGCCGGCCTGCGGCTGCTGGCGATCGCCGCCAAGGACTCGGACGACCCCGGCGCGTACCTGGGACGGATCGACACCGGGCACGCCGCGCTCTCCGACTACCTGCTCGCCGAGGTGCTGCGCACCCAGCCCGCGCCGACCCAGGACCTGCTGCTGCGCTGCAGCATCCTGGCCCGGGTCCACCCGGACCTCGCCGACGCGCTCACCGGCCGCCGCGACGGCCTGCGGATCCTGAGCCGGCTGCACCAGGACAACGCCTTCACCGACGCCCTGCCCGACGGCTGGTACCGGCTGCACCCGATGTTCGCGGGCATCCTGCGCCTGCACCTGCGCGCCGCCGACCCGGAGCGGATCGACGGGCTGCGGGTGCGCGCCGCCCGCTGGCTCGCCGACCACGGCCAGTACCGGGCCGCGCTGGACCACGCCGCCGAGAGCGGCGCCTGGGCGCTGGCCGCGCAGCTGCTGGTCGACCAGCTGGCCCTCGGCGAACTCCTCGCCGGGCGCGACGCCACCCGGCTGTGCGCGCTGTTCTCCCGGATGCCGCCGGGCGAGCACGCCCCGGCCGCCGACCTGGTGCGCGCCACCGTCCACCTGGCCCGCGACGAGGCGGACGACGCCCTGCGGATCCTGGAGCGGGTCGAACCCCGGCTGGCGGACCAGCAGCCCCCGCTCCAGCTGGCGGCCGCCTTCGTCCGCGCGGAGACCTCCCGCCGCCTCGGCTGCGCCGCGCTCGCCGAGAGCGCCGCCCGCCGGGCCCACGAGCTGGAGCACCTGGTGCCGGCCGAGCTGCTGGAGCGCCACCCCGAACTGCTCCCGCTGGTGGACGCCGGGCTCGGCTCGGCGCTGCTGTGGCAGGGGCGCCTGGACGAGGCGCGCGCCGCCCTGGACAGCGCCGCACAGGCACCGCTGTCGCCCACCACCGTCCGGCTGCGCCACGACTCGCTGTGCCGGCTCGCGCTGATCGACTACCTGCGCGGCTGGCCCGGGCGGGCCGAGCGCCGGGTGCACGAGGCCGACGAGGAGGCCGACCGCTCCAGCCTGCCGCCCGACAGCCGCACCGAGGTCCGTGACCTGGTGCTGGCCGCCGCGGCGCTGGAGCGCGACGAGCTGGCCGACGCCCGCTCGGCGCTGCACCGCCTCACGGCCGGCCACCACGCGCCCGACCGCGACCCGGTGGTCACCCTGGGCAGCGGGGTGATCCGGGCCAGGCTCCAGCTCGCCCAGGGCCGGCCCGAGGCCGCGCTGCGCCTGCTGGCGGAGACCCGGGAGCGCGAGCTCGCCGACCGGCCCTCCGACTGGAGCCGCGAGCGCCTGGCCGTCACGGCCTGCGCCGCCCTGCTGGCGGCCGGCCGGCCGCAGGACGCGGTGGCGGCCCTCGCCGGCGCGCCGACCCGGGCGCCGGACTCGGTGGTGGTGGCGGCGCAGGCGCAGCTCGCGGCCGGACGGGACGAGGAAGGGGCGCTCGGGCGGCTGCGCGCCCTGCGCGGCGATCCGGCGGTCGGCAGCGCGACCCGCACCCGGGCGCTGCTGCTGCTCGCGCAGGCCGGCGCCGACCACGACGGCCCGGACAGCACCCGCCTGCTGGTGCAGGCCCTGGCCACCGCCGAGCCGGAGCGGCTGCGCCGGCCGTTCCGCGAGTCGGCGCCGTGGGTGCGCCGCCAGCTGAGCCGACAGCCGCAGCTGGCCCGGGCCCACGCCTGGCTCCCGCAGGACCTGCGGCCGGCCGCCGTGGACGCGGCCCCCGACGGCGACGGCGCGCCGCCGGCCGAGCCGCTGACGACGCGGGAACAGGAGATCCTGCGGTGCGCGGCGCGGATGCTGTCGACCCAGGAGATCGCCGACGAGCTGTTCCTGTCGCCGAACACGGTCAAGACGCACCTCAAGAGCGTCAACCGGAAGCTGCTGACCGCCAACCGCCGCGAGGCGGTGCGCGCCGCCTCGCGGCTGCACCTGCTGGACGGGAAGCCCTGAGCCCGCGCACCGGCGGGCGGGGCCGCCGGTGCGCGCGTCGGCTCACCGCCGGCTCACTCCGGCAGCCGGCGCAGCTCCGTCACGGTCAGCCCCAGGGCCTGGCACCGGTTCAGCAGCCCGAACAGGTGCGCCTCGTCGACGACGTCGCCGTACAGCACGGTGTGGTCGGGGACGACCCGGCTCTCCAGCTCGGGGAAGCCCTCGCGGCGGGTGGTCTCCTGCAGCACGCCGGACACCTGGATCTCGTAGCGCATGGGGCCGGCTCCCTTCGCCTCGTCGGTGACCTCCAGCGTCACCGCCGCCCCGCGCGCACCGCATCACCCCCACCAGGTGACCCTCCCGCCCGGGCCCGGGGCACGCGGGGCGCGGCGGCTGCCGGCCGGGCGGTCACCCACGCCGGGTGATCCGGCGCCGCGCCGCCCGCTCGTAGGGTGGCGGCGCAGGCAGTCCCCGCCGGCCGTCCGGCTCCCGCCGCCCGTCCGGTTCCCACTGCCCGGCCACCGCCGTCCGTCGAGGGAGCACCCATGAGCGCCTACCCCCCGATCGCCGAGCACGGGATCATCGGCGATCTGCAGACCGCCGCCCTCGTCTCCACCGAGGGCGACATCGACTGGTGGTGCACCCCCCGCTTCGACTCCCCGAGCCTGTTCGCCTCCCTGCTGGACGCCACCCGGGGCGGCCGGTGCCGGCTCGCGGCCGACCGGGACGCGGTGCCCGAGGTCCAGGTGAAGCAGCTCTACCTCGCCGGCACGGCCATCCTGGTCACCCGTTTCCTCGCCCCGCAGGGGGTCGCCGAGGTGATCGACTTCATGCTCCCGGACACCTCGCCGCAGCCGAGCGAGCAGCACCGGATCCTGCGCACCGCCCGGGTGGTCCGCGGCCGGGTGCCCTTCGTGCTGGAGTGCCGGCCGCGCTTCGACTACGGCCGCGCCGCCCACCGGCTCGACCGGCCCGACGAGCGGACCGCCCTGCTGCGGAGCCCCGGCCAGGAGCTGTGCGTGCAGTCCTCCGCCCCGGTCGTGCTGGAGGCGGACGGCACCGACGTGACGGCCCGGTTCAGCCTCGGCGAGGGCGAGATGGCCACCGTCGTGCTGACCACCCGCCCGCCGGGCACCGTGCTGCCCGCCCCGCCGCGCGACCAGGACACCCTCGCGGCCTTCGACGCCTGCCGCGCGTTCTGGTACGACTGGCTCAGGTCGTCCACCTACCGGGGCCGCTGGCGCCAGATCGTGGACCGCTCGGCGATCACGCTCAAGCTGCTCAGCTACCGGCCGACCGGCGCGCTGATCGCCGCCGCGACGACGGGGCTGCCGGAGCAGGTCGGCGGCGAGCGGAACTGGGACTACCGCTACACCTGGATCCGGGACGCCTCGCTCTCCGCGCACACGCTGACCGGCCTCGGCTTCCACGAGGAGGCGCGGGCCTTCCGCCGCTGGGTGCGCGAGCGGGTCGAGGCCGCCGCGGACGCCCCGGGCGAACGGCTGCAGATCATGTACCGCATCGACGGCGACCCCCACCTGAGCGAGGAGACCCTCGACCACTGGGAGGGCTACCTCGCCTCGTTCCCGGTGCGCGCCGGCAACGCCGCCGCCGACCAGCTCCAGCTGGACATCTACGGCGAGGCCGCCTACGCGTTCGCCGCCGACGAGAGCGACATGGGAGCGCTGCGCGGCTGGGACGCCTTCCGACGGCTGGTGAACTGGCTGACCGAGCACTGGGACCGCGCCGACGAGGGGGTGTGGGAGACCCGCGGCGGGCGCCAGGACTTCACCTACAGCCGCCTGATGTGCTGGGTCGCCTTCGACCGCGCCGTGCGCCTGGCCCGCCTGCACGCCCGCCCGGCGGACCTGGAGCGCTGGAGCTCGGTGCGCGACGACATCCTGCGCCAGATCGTGCAGCGCGGCTGGAACGACGAGCGCCGCGCCTTCGTCCAGCACTACGACACCGACGTCCTGGACGCCTCACTGCTGCTGATGCCCAAGGTCGGCTTCCTCTCCCCCACCGACCCGGACTGGCTGTCCACGCTGGACGCGATGGACCGGGAGCTGGTCTGCGACAGCCTGGTCTACCGCTACGACCCGGCCGCCTCCCCCGACGGGCTGCGCGGCACCGAGGGCACCTTCAACCTCTGCTCCTTCCTCTACGTCGAGGCCCTCGCCCGGGCCGGCCGGGTCGAGCAGGCCCGCTACGCCTTCGACAAGATGCTCACCTACGCCAACCACGTCGGCCTGTTCGCCGAGGAGATCGGCCCCTCCGGCGAGCAACTGGGCAACTTCCCGCAGGCGTTCACCCATCTCGCGCTGATCGACGCGGCCCTCGCCCTCGACGAGGAGCTGGACCGCCGGGGCGCCGCCTGACGCCGCGCGATGCCCGGCACCGCGATCCGTCCGGTGTCCGTCCGGTGTCCGTCCAGGTTCGTGAAAGGAGCCCGGCCATGGCCTCCACCGCCCACCCGGCGCGCCCGCGCCGCAACCTGCTGCCGTTCGCGGGCGTGGCGCTGATCCTGCTGGCCCTGTTCAACGGGTGGGACGCGATGGCGGCCCTGATCGACTCCCCCGTCGTCACCGGCACCGACCGCTACGTCTTCGGCGACCTGCACAGCCTGGGCTGGGCGGTGCTGGCCCTCGCCGTCGCCCAGGGGCTGGCCGGCATCACGCTGCTGACCGGCGACCTGCCCAGCCGCTGGTTCCCGGTGACGGTGCTGTGCGCCAACGTCTTCGTGCAGTTCGTCTTCCTCCCGAGCTACCCCGCCTGGTCACTGCTGATCATCGCCGTCGACGTGGCCGCGCTCTACGCCGTGCTCACCTCGCCCGCGCCGGGGAGCCGGACATGACCGCCGCCACGGCCCGCCCCGCCGCGGCCGGGCGGCGCGTCCTGGTCCCGCTCGCCCTCGCCCAGTTCATCTGCAGCTTCGCCGGTTCCAGCATGAACGTGATGATCAACGACATCAGCGAGGACCTCGACACCAGCGTCCAGGGCGTCCAGGTCGCGATCACCGTGTTCCTGCTGGTGATGGCCGCCCTGATGATCCCCGGCGGCAAGCTCACCGACCGCTGGGGGCGCAAGCGCTGCCTGATGCTGGGCCTCGGCGTCTACGGCGTCGGCGCCCTGCTCAGCGCGGCCGCCCCCGGGCTCGGTGTGCTGATCCTCGGCAACTCGGTCCTGGAGGGCGTCGGCACCGCGCTGCTGATCCCCCCGGTCTACATCCTGACCACCCTGCTCTTCACCGGGACCGCCGCCCGGGCCCGGGCGTTCGGCGCCATCATGGCGCTCGGCGGCATCGGCGCGGCGGCCGGACCGCTCATCGGCGGCCTGCTCACCACCGCGATCGACTGGCGCGCCAACTTCGGCTTCCAGGTCGTGGTGGTGGCCGCGATCATGCTGCTCACCCGCACCCTGGAGGACCCGCTGCCGCCCGACCCCGACCGGCCGTTCGACGCCGTCGGCGCGGTGCTGTCGGCCGCCGGCCTGGTCCTGCTGGTCACCGGCATCCTCGCCGCCGACAACAACGCCTGGCTGATGGTCGCCCTGCTGGCGGCCGGCGCGGCCGTACTGGTCGGCTTCTTCGCCTGGATCCGCCGGCTGGAACGCGCGGGGCGCGAACCGCTGCTGGCCACCAGCCTGTTCCGGGACCGCACCTCGAACCTCGGCCTGGTGACCCAGAACGCCCAGTGGCTGGTGCTGATGGGGGTGTCCTTCACGGTCGGCGCCTACCTCCAGGTCGTCCGCGGCTACAGCGCCATCGCCACCGGCGGGGTGTTCACCGCCGCCACCGTGGGGCTGCTCGTCTCCTCGCTGGCCGCCGAGCGGCTGGCGAAGCGCCGCGCCCAGCGCACCCTGATCGTCACCGGCTTCGCCGCGACCACGGCCGGCATCGTCGTGCTGCTCCTGCTGGTGCGCTCCTTCGACGGCGTCTGGGCCTTCACCCCCGGTCTGCTGCTGATCGGGCTCGGCCTCGGCCTGATGCTCACCCCGTCGGTCAACGTCGTGCAGTCCGCGTTCCCGGACAGCCGCCAGGGCGAGATCTCCGGCCTGTCCCGCAGTGTCTCCAACCTCGGGTCCTCGCTGGGCACCGCCGTCGCCGGCACCATCCTGGTCTCCGAACTCAGCCGCAACGGCTACGCCGCGGCGATGATCGCGCTGGCCGGCTTCGGGGTGGTCGGGCTCGGGGCGGCCCTGCTCCTGCCGCACGACCGCCCGGCCGGCAGCGGGGAGGCCCGGTCCGTCCCCGGGCGGTGAGCGGCTCGCACCGCCCGGGGACGGCGCCGGGCGCGCCGGGTCATGCCGGGCCGGTTCCCGGCGGGGCGCTGCCGACGGCGCTCAGCGGGGTCGCCAGGGACTCCAGACTGCGGCGCTCCGCGCGGACGCCGAGCGCGGCCTCCACCAGGCCGGCCAGCGTCATCAGCCCGGCGCCGACGCAGAACGCCAGGGTGGTGTCGGAGACCTCGCCCGTGCTCACCAGCCCGTTGAACAGCAGCGGACCGCTGATGCCCCCGGCCGCCGTGCCGACGGCGTAGAAGAAGGCGATGCACAGCGCCCGGGTCTCCAGCGGGAAGATCTCGCTGACCGTCAGGTAGGCCGAACTCGCGCCCGCCGAGGCGAGGAAGAGCACGGCCGTCCAGCAGGCCGTCATGGTGACGGCGGACAGCGCCCCCTGCTGGAAGAGCGCGGCGGTACCGAAGAGCAGCACGCCGGATCCGAGGTAGGTGCCGGCGATCATCGGTTTGCGGCCGACCGAGTCGAAGAGGTGACCGAGCAGCAGCGGGCCGAGGAAGTTGCCGAGCGCGATCACCGCGAAGTAGTAGCCGGTGTCGCCCTCGGGAACGTCGAAGAAGGTGGTCAGGATGACGGCGTAGCCGAAGGTCACCGCGTTGTAGAGGAACGCCTGGCCGATGAACAGGGCCAGGCCCAGGACGGTGCGGCGCGGGTACCGGGTGACCACGGTGCGGGCGATGACGAGGAAGCCGAGCGGGCCGCGCTCGCGGATCAGCATCGGCTCGCCGGTGACCGGCGGCAGCGCGGAGCCCGTCCGCTCCTCGGTGATCCGCTCGGCCTCGGCCACCACCGCCTCGGCCTCGTCGGCGCGCCCGTGCGTGACCAGCCAGCGCGGGCTCTCCGGGACGTGACGGCGCACCAGGAGGATCACCAGGCCGAGCGCCACGCCGATGCCGAAGGCCAGCCGCCATCCCGTGTCGGTGGCGAACAGCGCGGTGTCGAGCAGCGCGATGGAGGCGAAGGCGCCGACGGCCGCGCCGATCCAGAAACTGCCGTTGATGATCAGGTCGATCCGCCCGCGCACCCGGGCCGGGATCAGTTCGTCGATCGCGGAGTTGATCGCCGCGTACTCGCCGCCGATGCCGAAGCCGGTGAAGAACCGGCAGACGAAAAAGAACCAGGCGCTCCAGGAGAACGCGGTGACGGCGGTCGCGGCGAGGTAGACCGCCAGCGTCAGCATGAAGAGCTTCTTGCGGCCCAGCCGGTCGGTGAGCCAGCCGAAGAACAGCGCCCCGCTGCACGCGCCCGCCACGTACACGGCGGCCGCGACCGTGGTCACCTGCGCGGTGGAGATGCCGATGCCGCTGCCCGGTTCGGCGAGCCTGGCCGCCATGTTGCCGACGATCGTGACCTCCAGGCCGTCCAGGATCCAGACGGTGCCCAGGCCGATCACGATCCGCCAGTGCCAGGCGGACCACGGCAGGCGGTCCAGCCGGGCCGGGATCGTGCTCTCGACGGCGCCGCCGCCCGGTCCGGCCGTCGCGTCGCGGCCCCGGCCGGCCGTTCTCGTCCGTTCCCCCACTGCTGCCTCCTCCGCTCGCACCGGCCATGGACCACCGGCGTCTGCCCGATCCCGCGGCGGACATGCCGACGGTCGCGCGGACCGGGGCGGCCGGCGCCGTGCGGGTTCTGTCAGCGCTATTGACGGAATGTCCAACAATGGCGATTCTCGTCAGCACCGAGTGCGCGGGACCTGACGACCGGCCAGGGTGCGGTGCCGCGCCACGGGCGGGACGCCGGCCGCGCCGTCCGCCCGTCCGGAACTGGGGTGCCCATGACCCGACTCCCCCGCTTACGCCTCCGATTCGCCACCCTGCTCGCCACCCTGCTCGCCCTGGTCGCCGCCGCGCTCGCCGCCCCGGCCCGCGGGGCGGGCGGCGCGAACTGGTGGGAGCCCGTCGCCCGGCCGGCGCCCGACGCCGCGATCGGCGTCACGGGCGAACCGTTCACCGGCACCGACGCCCAGGGCCGGGTCCGCGGCTTCGTCGACGCGCACGACCACATCATGGCCAACGAGGCCTTCGGCGGCCGCCTGATCTGCGGCAAGGCCTTCTCCCCCGCGGGCGTCGAGGACGCCCTGAAGGACTGCCCGGAGCACTACCCCGACGGCTCGCTCGCCATCTTCGACATGATCACCAAGGGCGGCGACGGCAAGCACGACCCGGTCGGCTGGCCGACCTTCGCCGACTGGCCGGCCCACGACTCGCTGACCCACCAGCAGAACTACTACGCCTGGGTGGAACGTGCCTGGCGCGGCGGCGAGCGGGTGCTCGTCAACGACCTGGTGACCAACGGGGTGATCTGCTCGGTCTACTTCTTCAAGGACCGCAGCTGCGACGAGATGACCTCCATCCGCCTGCAGGCGCAGCAGAGCTACGCGATGCAGTCCTACGTCGACGCGATGTACGGCGGTCCGGGCAAGGGCTGGTTCCGGATCGTCACCAGCAGCACGCAGGCCCGGGACGTCGTCCGCCAGGGCAAGCTGGCCGTCGTCCTCGGCGTGGAGACCTCCGAGCCGTTCGGCTGCAAGCAGGTGCTGGACGTCGCCCAGTGCGGCCAGGCGGACATCGACCGCGGCCTCGACGAGCTGTACGGCCTCGGCGTGCGCAGCATGTTCCTGTGCCACAAGTTCGACAACGCGCTGTGCGGGGTGCGGTTCGACGAGGGCTCGCTGGGCGCGGCGATCAACGCCGGCCAGTTCCTGTCGACCGGCACCTTCTGGCAGACCGAGACGTGCCCGGGCCCGCAGCACGACAACCCGATCGGCCTGGCGCCGACCCCGGCCTCGATCCAGAGCCAGCTGCCCCCGGGGGTGGCGGCGCCCTCGTACGCGGCCGGCGCGCAGTGCAACACCCGCGGCCTGACCGAGCTCGGCGAGTACGCCCTGCGCGGGATGATGCGGCGCGGCATGATGCTGGAGCTCGACCACATGAGCGTCAAGGCGGCCGGGCGGGCGCTGGACGTCATGGAGTCGGTGTCCTACCCGGGCGCCCTCTCCTCGCACAGCTGGATGGACCTCGGCTGGACGGAGCGCGTCTACCGGCTCGGCGGCTTCGTCGCCCAGTACATGAACGGCGCGGAGGCGTTCAGCGCGGAGGCGAGGCGCACCGACGCGCTGCGCGACAAGTACGGGGTCGGGTACGGCTACGGCACCGACATGAACGGCGTGGGCGGCTGGCCCGGTCCACGCGGGGCCGGGACCGCCAACCCGGTGCGCTACCCGTTCCGCACCGCCGACGGCGGCTCCCTGGTCGAGCGCGCCACCGCCGGCAGCCGCACCTGGGACGTCAACACCGACGGCGCCGCGCACTACGGCCTGGTGCCGGACTGGCTGGAGGACATCCGGCAGGTGGGCGGGCAGGACGTGGTCGACGACCTGTTCCGGGGCGCGGAGTCGTACCTCACCACCTGGGGCGCCTCCGAGCGGCACCGGTCCGGGGTGAACCTCGCCGCGGGTGCCTCGGCCGGGGCGAGTTCCGCCGAGTGGAACCCGTTCACCGACTACGGGGCCGCCCGGGCCGTCGACGGCAACGGCTCCAGCCGCTGGGCCAGCGACTGGAGCGACGACCAGTGGCTGCGGGTGGACCTGCCCGCCACCGCCCTGGTCGGCCGGGTCACCCTGGAGTGGGAACGCGCCTTCGCCCGGGCCTACCGGATCGAGGTGTCCACCGACGGGACGAACTGGAGCACGGTGTGGTCCACCGCCTCCGGCGACGGCGGCCTGGACACCGCGCGGTTCCCCGCCGTCCCGGCCCGCCACGTGCGGATCCACGGCGAGCAGCGCGGCACCTCCTGGGGGTACTCGCTGTTCGAGGCGGGCGTCTACCGGAGCTGACGGGAGGGCGTCGGAAACCGCCGGAAGAAATTCCGCGCGGTGATGTCGAGAAGCCGTGGGTGGCTCCGTCCCAGGGTCGAAGGCGGCCACAATGGGCCGCAGGAACTCCGAGGAGAGGGTCACCATGGCCAAGTACCTGCTGCTGAAGCACTACCGCGGCGCGCCGGAGTCGGTCAACAACGTCCCCATGGACCAGTGGACGCCCGAGGAGATCGAGGCCCACATGCAGTACATGCGGGACTTCGCGAACCGGCTGGAGAAGAGCGGCGAGTACGTCGACGGCCAGGCGCTCGCCCCCGAGGGGGCGTGGGTCCGGTACGACGGCGAGGGACGCCCGCCGGTCACCGACGGCCCGTTCGCGGAGACCAAGGACCTCATCGCCGGCTGGATGGTGATCGACGTCGACAGCTACGAGCGCGCCGTCGAGCTGGCCGGGGAGCTGTCCGCCGCGCCCGGGGCGGGCGGGCGGCCGATCCACGAGTGGCTGGAGCTGCGCCCGTTCTACGGCTCCGCGCCGACCGTCACGGAGTGACGTCTCCGGTGGACGAGGCCCTGCTGCGCAGCCTCACCCCGGGCGTGCTCGCCGTCCTCGTCCGCCGCGGAGCCGACTTCGCGGCGGCCGAGGACGCCGTCCAGGACGCCCTGGTGGAGGCCCTTCGGGTCTGGCCGGCCGGTTCGCCGGCGGACCCGAAGGGCTGGCTGGTCACCGTGGCCTGGCGCAAGTTCCTCGACGCGGCCCGGGCGGACACCGCCCGGCGCCGCCGGGAGGACCGGGTCGAGGAGGAGCCGGCCCCGGGCCCGGCGTCCGCGGTGGACGACACGCTCCGGCTGTACTTCCTGTGCGCCCACCCCTCGCTGACGCCCGCCTCGGCGGTCGCGCTCACCCTGCGCGCCGTCGGCGGGCTCACCACCCGCCAGATCGCCCGGGCCTACCTGGTGCCCGAGCCGACCATGGCGCAGCGGATCAGCCGGGCCAAGCGCACGGTCTCCGGCGTGCGCTTCGACCGGCCCGGCGACGTGGCGACCGTGCTGCGGGTGCTCTACCTGGTGTTCAACGAGGGCTATTCGGGCGATGTCGACCTCGCCGCCGAGGCGATCCGGCTGACCCGGCAGCTCGCGGCCCGGGTGGACCACCCCGAGGTGGCGGGGCTGCTCGCGCTGATGCTGCTGCACCACGCCCGGCGGGCCGCCCGGACCACGCCGGACGGCGACCTGGTGCCGCTCGCCGAGCAGGACCGCGGCCGCTGGGACACCGCGGCGATCGCGGAGGGCGTGGCGGTCCTCCAGGCGGCTCTCGCCCGCGACCGGCTGGGCGAGTTCCAGGCGCAGGCGGCGATCGCGGCGCTGCACGCGGACGCGCGCAGCGCGCCGGAGACGGACTGGGTGCAGATCGTCGAGTGGTACGACGAACTGCTGCGGCTGACCGGCAGCCCGGTGGTCCGGCTGAACCGCGCGGTCGCGGTCGGCGAGGCGGACGGGCCGCGCGCCGGGCTGGCGGCGCTGGCGGAGGTCGACGCCGGGCTCCCGCGCCGGACGGCGGCGGAGGCCCATCTGCGGGAGCGGGACGGCGACCTCGCGACGGCGGCCCGGCTGTACGCCGAGGCGGCCCGTGAGGCGGCCAACGTCGCTGAGCGGGACCACCTGACCCGCCGGGCCGCCCGGATCAACACCGCGCTCGCGGCGGCGCGGCGGGAGTCCTGATCCGCCCGCGCCCGGCGGGCCGGCGGCGCGTTGCGGCCGCCCCGGGCCGGGGCGCAGCAGCGCGGGGCCCGGGGCAGAATACTTGCACTAGCGCTTTATCAGCTCTGGCCGGTATTCACCTTCATAGCTTACCCTTGGGTACCGCCCCATTCGGTAAGGAGACCGGCCCCATGACCGCCACGGACCCCGCGCTCACCGCCCTGGCCAGCGGCTGGGGCGCGCTCTCCCTCCTGCACGGCAGGATCGAGTCGCACATCGAGCGCGCCCTGCAGTCCAGGCACGAGCTGAGCGTGCGGGAGTACTCGCTGCTCGACGTGCTCAGCCGGCAGCACGACGGTGAGGGCGGCCACCTCCAGATGAAGCAGGTCGCCGACGCGGTCGTGCTCAGCCAGAGCGCGACGACCCGGCTGGTCACCCGGCTGGAGGACCGCGGACTGCTGGCGCGCTACCTGTGTCCCACCGACCGCCGCGGCATCTACACCAATGTCAGCGAGGAGGGGCTGAAGCTGCTGGAGGAGGCCCGGCCGACCAATGACGCGGCGCTGCGCGAGGCGCTCGACGAGGCCGCGCGCAACCCCGAGCTGGCCTCGCTGGTCGAGGCCGTCGAGGCCGTGAACGCCCCGGCGCGACTCGGCTAGCCGCCCGCCTCCCGTCCGCGCCGGCCGGCCCCAGCACTCCGCTGGGGCCGGTTTTTCGTGCCCCGCGATGACATGTGACCGCCGACATCCAGAGAACGACCACATCACGCGCTTGCATATATCGCGCGTCTGCAACTATTGTCGAGACACGCAAGGAGCTCACTCAAGCAATCACAGAAGGGTCGGGCCCAATGCCTCTCGCACTGCTCGCTCTGGCCGTCGGCGCCTTCGGCATCGGCACCACCGAATTCGTGATCATGGGACTGCTGCCCGAGATCGCCGCCGACTACGGCGTCTCCATCCCCACCGCGGGCCTGCTGGTCACCGGCTACGCGCTCGGCGTGGTCCTCGGCGCCCCGCTGCTGACCGTGCTCGGTACCAAGGTCAGCCGCAAGCGGATGCTCATGCTGCTGATGGGCCTGTTCGTGCTCGGCAACCTGGTCTCGGCCCTCGCTCCCTCGTTCGGCATGATGCTCACCGGCCGCGTGGTCGCCTCGCTCGCCCACGGCGCGTTCTTCGGCATCGGCTCCGTCGTCGCCGCCGACCTGGTCGCCCCGGACAAGAAGGCCGGCGCCATCGCCACCATGTTCACCGGCCTCACCGTCGCCAACATCGTCGGCGTGCCGCTCGGCACCTCCATCGGGCAGGCCGTCGGCTGGCGCACCACCTTCGCCGGCGTGGCCGCGCTCGGCGTGGTCGGCCTGCTCGGCGTCGCCAAGCTGGTGCCCGCCATGCCCCGCCCCGAGGGCGCCCACCTGCGCCGCGAGCTGACCGCCTTCCGCAACCCGCAGGTCCTGCTCGCCATGGCGATGACCGTGCTCGGCTTCGGTGGCGTCTTCGCCGCGATCACCTACATCGCCCCGATGATGACCAACGTGGCGGGCTACTCGGACGGCGCGGTCACCTGGCTGCTGGTCCTCTTCGGCACCGGGATGTTCCTCGGCAACCTGCTCGGCGGCAAGTACGCCGACCGCAAGCTGATGCCGATGCTCTACACCACCCTGGGCGGCCTCGCCGCCGTGCTCGCGCTGTTCACCGTGACCGCGCACAACAAGGTCCTCGCCGCGATCACCATCATGCTCGTCGGGGCGCTCGGCTTCGCGACCGTCCCGCCGCTGCAGAGGCGGGTCCTGGACCAGGCCCACGGGGCGCCCACCCTGGCCTCCGCCGTGAACATCGGCGCCTTCAACCTCGGCAACGCGCTCGCCGCCTGGCTGGGCGGCATGGTCATCGCCGCCGGCCTCGGCTACACCTCTCCGAACTGGGTCGGTGCCGCCCTCGCCGCCGCGGCCCTCGTGCTCGCCCTGTGGTCCGCCGCCCTGGAGCGCCGCACCTCCGCGACCGCGACCACGGCGGCCCCCGTCACCACCGCCGTCGCCGCCCACCACTGACCTCCCCCGTCCGGCTCCCCCACCCCCCGGAGAACCACCCCATGAGCACCACCGCCGTCACCCCGCTGACCACCGCCGACGCCGAGACCCTGGTCACGGCCGCCCGAGCCGCCGCCGAGGCGGCCGGGGTCCCGGTCAGCGTCACCGTCCTCGACGCCGGGGGCCACCTGCTGGCCTTCCGCCGCGACGACCGGGCCGTCCTCATCTCCGGCGAGACCAGCACCCGCAAGGCCTACACCGCGCTGCAGCTGAACGCCCCGACCGCCGACCTGGTCGACCTGGTCAAGCCCGAGGGGCCGTTCCACTCGCTGCCGACCGCGCTCGACCGGCCGCTGCTGTTCATCGCCGGCGGCATCCCCGTCCACCGCAACGGCCGTCTCGTCGGCGCGATGGGCGTCGGCGGCGGCGCCCCGGAGCAGGACCACTCCTTCGCCGCCGCCGCGCTGCGGGAACTCGCCCGATGACCCGCACGCCCCGCGAGGTCTTCGCCGACCACAACGGACGGACCGCCCCTCACACCCCCCACCACCGCACCGACCGAAAGACCGGCACCACCGTGAACACGCCCACCGTCCCCACCGTGAAGCTCAACAACGGCGTCGAGATCCCCCAGCTCGGCTTCGGCGTCTTCCAGGTCCCCGACGACCGGACCACCGCGGCCGTCGCCGCCGCCCTGGAAGCCGGCTACCGCAGCATCGACACCGCCGCGATCTACGGCAACGAGACCGGCGTCGGCCGGGCCCTGGCCCGGGCGGGCGTGCCGCGCGAGGAGCTGTTCGTCACCACCAAGCTGTGGAACGCCGACCAGGGCTACGACGAGACCCTGCGCGCCTTCGACGCCGGCCTCGCCAAACTGGGCCTGGACACCGTCGACCTGTACCTGATCCACTGGCCCGCCCCGGCCCGGGACCGCTACCTCGACTCCTGGCGCGCCATCGAGCGCCTCGCCGCCGAGGGCCGGATCCGCGCCGCCGGCGTCTCCAACTTCCAGCCCGCCCACCTCCGTCGCCTGCTGGACACCAGCGAGCTCGTCCCGGCCGTCAACCAGGTCGAGCTGCACCCCGGTCTGCAGCAGGCCGAGCTGCGCGCCTTCCACGCCCGGCACGGCATCGCCACCGAGGCCTGGAGCCCGCTCGCCCAGGGCGCCGTCCTGGACGACCCGGCGATCACGGCGATCGCCGCGCGCACCGGCAAGTCGCCCGCGCAGGTGGTGCTGCGCTGGCACCTGCAGCTGGGCAACATCGTGATCCCCAAGTCGGTCACCCCGGCCCGGATCCGCCAGAACCTCGACGTCTTCGACTTCGAGCTGACCGGCGAGGACATGGCCGCGATCGCCGCGACCGACCGCGGCCTGCGCACCGGCCCGCACCCGGACCAGCTCAACTGATCCTCCCGACGACCCTCGCCGGCCGACGGTCCGTCAAGAGGGCGGCGGGGTGGGGTCGAGGTCAGGATCTGACCTATACGGAGCCTACTGTGAAGCACGTCGGACGGCACGAGCCGCCGGCAACGGATGCACGACGGAGGCAGAGACATGAGCGACACCGCGACCATCACCCCCCTCGCGGTCACCGGCGAGCGGGCCGACCTGCTGGCACAGCTCGCCACGCAGCGCCAGTTCCTGCGCTTCACCACCCGCGACCTGACCGACGAGCAGGCCGCCCTGCGCACCACCGCCGGCGAACTGTGCCTGGGCGGCCTGATCAAGCACGTCGCGTCCGCCGAGCGGGCCTGGGTCGCCTTCATCCTCGAAGGCACGTCGGCGATGCCCGACTTCACCAAGCTGACCGAGGCCGACCTGGAGCAGCGGACCAACGAGTTCCGCCTGCTGCCGGGCGAGACCCTGACCGGCGTGCTCGCCGCCTACGAGGAGGTGGCCGCCCGTACCGACACGGTGATCGCCGCCCTGCCGGACCTCGACATCTCCCACCCGCTGCCCCCGGCCCCGTGGACCGAGCCCGGCGCCCGCTGGTCCGCCCGCCGGGTGGTGCTGCACATCATCGCCGAGACGGCCCAGCACGCCGGCCACGCCGACATCCTGCGCGAGTCGCTGGACGGCGCCAAGACCATGGGCTGACACCCGCCGACGCCCCCGGTACGCGCTCGGCCGCGCACCGGGGGCGGGCCGGTCACCGCACCACGCGGATCTCCGGCATCGGCGGCCGTCGGGCACCGACCGGGCGGAGCAGAACGCGGCGGGCCCGCTCCCGGACCCCGCGCCGGCCCGGGTCGGTGGACGGCGCGTCCTTCGACCGGCGTCCGGCGTCGTCAGGACCGCTCGTCCGGGACAGCACCGCGTCGATCGCCCGCAGCTCCGCGAGGACCTCTCCGTCGAGGCTCCCCACCCCCGTCCGGTGATCGACCAGCCGGTGGGCGTGGCCGTGGTCCGGGGCGCGTTCGTCCGCCGGGACGCCGTGCCGGTCGAGCCAGGCGCGCCGGCCCTCCGCGCCGGCCGCCAGGGCGGTCAGGGACTCCGTCAGCAGCCGGTGTCCCGGAGCGGTTTCGGAAGGCGACACCGCCGGATCCGCTCAGGCGAGGTGGCGGGTGAAGAAGGGGAGGGCGGCGTCCCGTTCGTGGGGCGGGAGGTCGCCGTGGCGGCCGGGGTTGGCGTGCAGCGTCTTCTCGGCGGAGCCGAGCGCCTCGAACAGGGCGAGGCCCGCCGTCCGCGGCACGCGCTCGTCGTCCCACTGGAGCAGGAAGCGCACGGGGGCGGTGATCCGGGCGGCCTCGGCGGCCGAGGCGAGGGCCCCGCCGAGGCCGAGGACTGCGGCGCGGACGCGGGGTTCGGCCGCGACGAACGGGACGCCGAGTCCGCAGCCGAGCGAGATCCCCCAGTAGCCCACCGGGGCGGCGCCGACGTGGTCGAGCCGCTGGACGGCGTCCAGCACCGCCCGCCATTCGGGTACGGTGCGCCGGGCGACCAGGGCGTGGAACTCGGCGAGCAGGGGCCCGGGTTCGGCCCCGGCCTCGATGCGGGCCCGGTTCGCCGTGGCGATCCGGTCGTACTCCTCGTGCAGCGGCCGGTCGCCGTGGCCGGGGACGTCCGGCGTGACGACCGCGAAGCCGCACCCGGTGACGAGGCGGTGGGCGAGGGCCAGGACGGCGGGGGCCTTCTTGTGCTCGCCACCGCCGTGTCCGAGCAGGATCAGCGGGCGGGGGCCGGTGGAGCCGGCCGGCGTCCAGAGCGCGCCGGGGACGTCCCCCAGGGCGAAGAGCTGCTCACGGATGCCGTCGGACGACGCGTCGGAAGTGAAGCGCATTGCGGTACGGGCCTTTCGGGGTGCCTGTCGCGGGCACTCCCCGGGCCATGCGAGGGAGGGGTGCCCGACCTGTCACAGCGTTGATCGGTCCCACCTCCTCGGGTCGCAGCGGCGCACGGCGACGTGGACGGTACCACGGGGCGCCGGGGCCACACAGGGGAGTTAGAGGGTCTCACTTAAATTGTTGACACTCACAACGGCAAGGAGTTACAACTTATAACGAACGCGAAATCCTCTAGGGAAATGGAGGGCGCAGCCATGAGTGAGCAGCGCCTGCTCGAAGTCGTCCTGCCCGGCGTGGTGGCCCCGGAGGGGCTGGAGATCCGGTACGGGACCGTGCCGGAGGCCGGCCGGGGGCAGGTCGTGATCGGGGTGGAGGCGACCGGAGTGTCGTTCGCCGAGCAGCAGATGCGGCGCGGACGGTACTACGACCAGCCGCCGTTCCCGTTCGTCCCCGGCTACGACCTGGTCGGCCGGGTGCTGGCCACCGGCGAGGGCGTGGATCCGGCGCTGGCCGGCCGGCGGGTCGCCGCGCTGGTCAAGGTCGGCGGCTGGGCCAGCCACGTGGCGCTCGCCGCCGCCGACGTGGTGCCCGTGCCGGACGGCCTCACCCCGGCCGAGGCGGAGACCGTGGTGGTCAACGGCATCACCGCCTGGCAGATGCTGCACCGGCTGGCGCGGGTGCGCGCCGGGCAGACCGTCCTGGTCCACGGGGCGAGCGGCGGCGTCGGCTCGGTGCTGGTCCAACTCGCCCGCGCGGCAGGCGTGTCGGTGATCGGCACCGCCTCCGCCCGGCATCACGGGGCGCTGCGGGAGCTGGGCGCCGCCCCGGTCGACTACCGGGCCGGTGACGTGCCGGCCCGGGTCCGGGAACTGGCCCCCGGCGGGGTGGACGCGGTGTTCGACCACGTCGGCGGGCGCAGCGTCGTCGACTCCTGGGGGCTGCTGGCCCCCGGTGGCACCCTGGTCGCCTACGGCAGCGCCTCCACCCGGGACGACACCGGCTCCAAGCAGTGGCCCGTGCTGAGGATCCTCGCCCGCACCTGGCTCTGGAACGCGCTGCCCAACGGGCGCCGCGCCCGCTTCTACAACATCTGGGCCGGCCGGGCGCTCGGCGAGGACGGCTTCCGCGCCCGGCTGCGGGCCGATCTCACCGAGGTGTTCGGCGCCGTCGGACGCGGCGAGGTCTCGGCCCGGGTGGCCGCCGAACTCCCGCTCACCAGCGCCGCCGAGGCGCTGCGGCTGGCCGAGTCCGGCACCGTCAGCGGCAAGGTCGTCCTGATCCCCTGACGCGCTCGTGCCGCGCGCGTCGGCGCCCGACGCGCCACGGCGAACTGTCGGCGGGTTCAGGGTGCTGATGACGCGCAGCCGGACACCGGATCAAGCACCCCGATCCGGAGGACCACCGGACCCACCGCCTGGGCCGCGGCGGTGGCGAAGGCCGCCCCATGGCCTTCCGGGCCGCTTCCGGCACGACATGCGGGCCTGCGCCTTCCACGCCTCGGCGCGCTGGCTCGGCCAGGAGCAGTGGGTTGAGGGTGACGCAGTCGAATCCGTTGTTCGGCGCGGCCGCCGTACCCTTCTCCAGCCCGTTCGCGGGCGGCTCGCCCGACCGGTCCGTCCGCGGCCTCGGTCGGCGGCTGACGACCACGCGGGGAGGTTCGGGCAGCCGCGGGCGTCCTTCGGGGCAACGCCCCAGGGGCGCCCGGCCGTTACCGGCCGGTTGAGGCCGACGCTCCGTCACCGATTCCGTGAAGCTGGAGGGCAGGGGGCCAGTACCCGCCGCACCGCCCGCCGCCCGGCGGGCGGGCGGTGTGCGCATCGGAGGTCAGTGATGAAGGCGAATCGGCTCAGGAGGACGGCCGCCTCGGCGGCCGTGGTCCTCGCCACCCTGACGGGCACCGTCGTCGGAACGGCGGGAACCGCCGACGCGATCGAGATCCGGCAGTCGATGACGGTGCGCAACCCGTACTGCGAAAAGCCGGCGATCACGATCGAGACGACCGAGTTGTGGGGAGGTCAGATCCCCTGCGGAGGCGGATTCGGGGTGGACATCACGTCGCTCCTCTTCAAGAACAACGGGATGCAGGCCTTCTTCGTGGGGTCGGACTACGCGGTGTGGACCCGCTGGAAGGAGTACGGCGTCATGAGCGACTGGGTCTCGCTGGGCGGCCGTCTGACGGGCGACGTCTACATCAACGCCTGGAACACCTCCGGGTTCGTCCAGCTGACGGGGAAGGGCACGGACGGTCGGTTCTGGTTCAACAACCGTGACGTCAACGGTGGCTGGACCGGCTGGTTCCGGTAGTCCCCAGCGGGCGCCTTCCGCGATCCTGCCCGGCCGCGCCGAGGTGTTCGCGGGCGGCCGCCAGGTGGCGGGCGGCCGCGCCGAAGTGGTGGGAGACCAGCGGCAGGACCTGCGGGTCGAGTCTGCGGGTGAAGGCCCGGGCCGCCTCGAGCGGGGCGGTGGCGCGCAGCAGCATCGCGGCCGTCTGCGCGCCCTGCGGGCCGGGGCCGGACGCCTGGAGGCCGGCCGCCGTCCGGCGCAGGAGGATCAGCGCGTCCTCGGCGTCCGGCGGGCCCTCGGTGAAGTCGTGGCCCCACCAGGACAGTTCGGAGGTGACGTCGTGCAGGTGCGCCTCGCAGCGCCGGAACCACCAGGCGGTCCACGAGGCGGGCAGGGCTGTGGGGGCGGTACTCATGTCGTCATTCGGCACAGGCCGATCATGTCCCACAAAATCCGTCCCCGCCCCGGTAATCCGGAAAAGTCGGTCGTCCGGGGATCAGCAGCCCCTGGTGTCGGCGGGCAGCACCAGGCCGGCCGTCACCAGGCGGGCGCCGGTCACCTTGACCTGCTGGCTGTACGGACCGGTGGGCGCCGGGTTCGGGGTGACCAGGTTGAGCCGCTCCGGCAGCTCGGTGTCCTCGACCGGCGCACCGGTGTGCACCACGGACAGCACGCCGGAGCACTGGGAGGTCTCCGGGGGCGCGCTGCCCGGGGCGACGCCGTTGGCCGGGCCGAGCGGCACCTCGACGGTGTCCAGCGGGCGGTAGGAGTAGGACGGCCGCCCCGTCGCGCCGGGGCCGACCTGGGACATCCGCACCGCGAAGCGGGTGATCTTGACCGGTACCGGGGCGCAGAACCGCTTCGACTCCTGGGTGTCGAGGTGCAGGCCGTCCAGGGACATGTAGACGCCCAGGTCGATGATGCGCAGCGAGCCCGGCAGGCGGACCAGGTAGCCGCTCAGCTCCGTGTCGCCGAGCAGCGTGGTGTCGGCGCAGGTCGCGCTGGGTGCAGGGGCCACGGTCGGTGTGGGCGCCTCCGTCGGCTCCGGCGAGGCCGTGCCGGAGGCGCCGGCCGAGGCACCGGCCGAGGCGCTCACCGGGTCGGACGGCACCGGCGGCGCGGCCGCCCGGTCCGAGCCTCCCGAGGAGCAGCCCGCCACCCCCACGGCCGCGGCCGCCGCCACCGCGAGCAGAACCTTCCGGGACCGACCCGTGCGCTTCACATCCATGCCCCCACCTCCCCTGGAACGACGCCGATGATGCCAGAACTCGGCTTCACCTCGCGGCAGTTCGCCGGATTGGGTCGACATGCCGGGCTTCCACGTCCAGTACGAGGACGACCGCGCGCTGTACCTGCGCGGCACCGACGAGCTGACCCACCACAGCCTGGTGCTGCGCACGGGCGAGGCGCCCGCCCTGGACCACCTCGCCTACCGGGTGCGCACCCCCGGGGACGTGGACCGCGCCGAGGAGTTCTTCACCGCGCTCGGCTGCCCGGTGCGCCGGGTGCCGGCCGGCACCGGCACGCGCGGCGTCGGCGACGCGGTGCGCGTGGTGGACCCGCTCGGCTTCCCGGTCGAGTTCTTCCACGCGATCGACCGCGCCGAGCGGCTCATCCAGCGCTACGACCTGCGCCGGGGGGCGGAGGTGGCGCGGATGGACCACTTCAACATCGTGGTGCGGGACATCCCGGCCGCCTACGAGCACTACCGCTCGCTGGGCTTCGGCTGCCCGGAGACCATCGAGGGCGACGAGCACGAGCTGTACGCGGCCTGGATGTTCCGCAAGCAGACCGTGCACGACGTCGCGTTCACCAGCGGCGCCGGGCCCCGGCTGCACCACGTCGGGGTGTTCGCCCCCGAGGCGCACCAGGTGCTGCGCACCGCCGACATCTTCGGCTCGCTGCGGGCCGAGCACCACATCGAGCGCGGGCCGGGGCGGCACGGCGTGTCCAACGCCTTCTACCTCTACCTGCGCGACCCGGACGGCCACCGGGTGGAGATCTACACCTCCGACTACTACACCGGCGACCCGGACCACGAGACCTTCCGCTGGAACGTGCACGACGACCGGCGCCGGGACTTCTGGGGCAACGCCGTGATCGAGTCCTGGTACAAGGAGGCGGTCCCGGTGCTGGACCTCGACGGCCGGCCGCGGCCGGTGGTCTCGGCGGCCCTGGACGAGTCGGCCGTGCGGGTCGGCGCGGACGGCCTGGGCATCGTCCCCGCCCCCGCACCGGCCCCCGCCGCCGAGGGCTGACCCCGGCATGTCCGGCGCCCGTGACTCGGGCGGACATCCGGACGAACACCGAGGTGCGGACCGCGGCGGGCCCGGCCCCGGCGGAGCGGTGTGCTCCGCCGGGGCCGGTCGCCTCCCACGGGTCGGCCCGGGCTTGCACTTAGGCAGCGCGTGCAACTATTGTAGCGACAGTGATTGCAGCTGCAATCACTTATGGGCACGTCTCCTCCCAGCCTGCCGACCCGACCAGGAGTCCGACATGAGCACCGACCTCTTCAGCCCCTTCACCCTGCGGTCGCTGACCGTGCCCAACCGGGTCTGGATGCCGCCGATGTGCCAGTACAGCGCCGCACCGGACGGCGAGGCCGCGGGAGTCCCGACGGACTGGCACTTCACCCACCTCGCGGCGCGCGCCGCCGGCGGCACCGGGCTGATCATCACCGAGGCCACCGCCGTCAGCCCCGAGGGCCGGATCTCCCCGTACGACCTCGGGCTGTGGAACGACACCCAGACGGAGGCGTTCCGGCGGATCACCGCCTTCCTGAAGGCGCAGGGCACCGTGCCCGCGATCCAGCTCGCCCACGCCGGGCGCAAGGCCTCCACCGAGCGCACCTGGGTCGACCGCGGCCGCGCCATCGGCCCGGACGAGGCGCACGGCTGGACGCCGCTCGCCCCCAGCGCCGTGCCCTTCGACTCGGCACGGGTCACGCCGCAGGAGCTGACCGTCGAGCAGATCGGCGAGATCGTCCGCCAGTTCGCCGACGCCGCCCGGCGCGCGCTCGACGCCGGCTTCCAGGTCGTCGAGGTGCACGGCGCGCACGGCTACCTCGTCCACGAGTTCCTCTCCCCGCACACCAACCGCCGCACCGACGCGTACGGCGGCTCCTTCGAGGGCCGGATCCGCTTCGCCCTGGAGGTCGTCGACGCCGTGCGCGCGGTGTGGCCCGAGGAGCTGCCGGTCTTCTTCCGCGTCTCGGCGACCGACTGGCTCACCGAGAACCCCGAGGACGAGCGCGAGGGCTGGACGTCGGAGCAGACCGTCCGGCTCGCCAAGGAGCTGCACGCGCACGGCGTCGACCTGCTCGACGTCTCCACCGGCGGCCTGGTGCCCGACGCCCGGATCGAGGCCGGCCCCGGCTTCCAGGTGCCGTTCGCCGAGGCGGTCCGCAACGAGACCGGCATGCCGGTGGCGGCCGTCGGCCTGATCACCGACCCCGAGCAGGCCCGGCGGATCCTCGCCGAGGGCCGGGCCGACGCCGTCCTGCTCGGCCGCGAGCTGCTGCGCAACCCGTACTGGGCCCGCCAGGCCGCGACCGCCCTCGGCGGCGAGGTCTCCACCCCGGCGCCGTACCACCGGGCGTAGCGTCCCCGGCCGACCGGTGGGCGCCCCCGCTCAGCGGGGGCGCTTGCCGGTCAGCGCCTCCCAGCGGTCGTAGGAGTCCTCCCGCGCCTGGCGCGCCTTCGGAACGCGGGGGTCGGCGTCCCAGCGGGCGACGGTCTCGTCCAGGCGCCGCTGGGCCAGCGCCTGCTCGGAGGTGTCCTCCAGGGCACCGCGCAGTTCGGCCTCGGCCTCGCCGAGCAGTGACGCCCGCAGGAGCCGGGACGCCCGGGCGTCGGCGATGACGTCGTTGGCGCCCGCCACGAACTCCCGGACGCGCTCCGCGCTCGTCTCCCCGGCCGGGTAGGCCAGGCGGTGCCTGCGCCCCTGCGCGTCGACCACGGACACCCGGCCGGCCGCCTCCTCGTAGACCGTTATCTCGTGCAGCGGCAGCTCGGCCTTCCAGTCGCCGTCCTGGACCGCGAGCACGTGCGCGTGCAGGCGCAACGGGCCGAGCTCGTCGCGCAGTTCGCCCCGGCCCGGCTCCCGCAGTTCGGCGACGCGCCGTTCCCGCTCCCGCACCCGGCGGCGGTGCGCCGCGGTCGCCGACCGGACGCCGCCCCGCGCGCGGAACAGCTCCCACTGCCGGCGCAGCCACAGGAACCGCACCGCGGCCCGGCGCAGGCCGACGTCCCGGCGGGCCGGTCGGTGCTCGGGGCCGAAGGTGTGCCGCCAGGCGCCCGGATAGCGCCGCCGCCGCAGGACCACCGCGGCCGCGGCGAGCAGAACGGTCACCAGTATCCAGCCCATGGCACTCAACGCGACCTCCCCCTTCGGCGGCCCCGCCCCGGTCCGGGTGGCAACTCGGGTGGCCGTCCGCCCCGACGACTATCGGCAGCCCGGGGACGCCCGTCAAGGCTCCCGCGTCACATCCCCGGGGCGCGCGGTGGCAGTTCGGGCGCTCGCCGCGGCGGTCGGGGCTCCCCGGGGCCGGGGCACCGGGGCGCCGGCGAGCCGGGGCCGGCGGACCTGCCGGGCGTCAGGAACCGTGCCCGGCCAGTGCGTTGCGGCGCCGGACGTGCCCGGCGCGGCGGGGCAGGCGGGGCCGGCGGGGGCGTCCGCCGAGGTACGGGGCGGGCCCGGCTTCGGGGGCGGGCTCCGGGCCGGGATCGGAGTCGGGGCCTGGTCCGGGCCGCCGTTCCCGGGTGGCGACGGTCAGACAGGCCACCACCAGCACGAGGTTCTTCAGGATGTACTGCCCCTCCAGCGTGGGAACGGGCGGGACGCCGCCGGTCCACACGTCGTCCGGCAGCAGGACGAGGGTCGCGAACACCCCGGCCATGTGGACGAAGAACACGGCGAGGGTCAGCCGGAGCAGCAGCCCGGTGACCAGGCCGATCCCGATCGCGACCTCCATCAGCGCCAGCAGGAACCGGGAGACGCCGGGCGGCACCGTGTCGAAGGTCATCAGACTCATGCAGCGGGTCGCGAGGTCCTCGGCGGGACTGGCGCCGGGGAAGAACTTCGGCAGCCCGAACCAGAGGTACAACACCCCCACGCTGATCCGCAGCGCACCGGGGGCCACCCGCCGGTAGGCGCGGGCGAACACCTCGGCACGATGTCTGGACGACCGCACCACCCGTGCGGGAAACGACTCCATCTGCCCCTCCTTCGGATCGGTCAGAGTTCCCAGCACCCGGACAGCGACGGGGCGTACGGCGGCCGATGGGATCCGGGTGAGGGGCGGCCCGGAGCACCGGCCGTGGCACGGCCTGTCAGGTACTGGCTCAGAAGTCCGCAGCTTAGCGCCCTGGTGGCGCGCCGCATAGGCTTCCCGGAGCCGGATGACCATGTGCGGACGGCCGGTTGCGGTCTTCTAGCATCGCCGTCATGACTCCGATCCCGCCGGCGTGCCCGCGATGGGGCCACGCACCGCCCGCGCCCGCGCTGCGGGCCTTCGTCGAGCGGTACTGGTGGTGCGAGGACGGCTCGGGCGCACTGCCCCGGCTGCTGCCGGGGACCGGTGCGGAGCTGTGGGTGCACTGGGCCGGCGGGGTGGACCTGCGGGCCGCCGCCGGCACCGGGGCGCCGACGCCGCTGCCGGGGGCGCACCTGGTCTGCCTGCGGCGCACCGCCTGGCAGTTGGACCGGCGCACCGGGGCGAGCGGCTTCCTGGCGGTGCGGCTGCGCGCGGGCGCGCTGCGCCACCTCGTCCCGGTCGGGCTCGACGAACTGGCCGACCGGATCGTGGCCGCCGAGGACCTCTGGGGCGCGCCCGGCCGGCGGCTCCTCGAACGGCTCCGCACGGCCACCGGCCCGGCCCGGCGGCTCGCGGTGCTCGACGGGTTCCTCACCGCGCGGCTCGCCGAGCACCACCGCCCGCGGTCCTGGCTGGAGGCCGCCGTCGGGGAGGTCTACCGCCGGCCGAACGGCCTGCGGATCGACCGCCTCGCCGCCTCGTCCGGAATCGGCACGCGCCGGCTGCAGCGGGCGTTCCCGGCGGCGGTGGGGGCCGGGCCGAAGGAGTTCCAGCGCCTGGCGAGGTTCCAGCGGCTCGCCCGGCAGTTGCTGCGGGAGGACGAACGCGACTACCTGCCGGCGGCGCTGGCGGCCGGCTACTACGACCAGGCCCACTTCGTCCGCGAGTTCCGCCGGCTCACCGGCGAGCGGCCGACCGCGCTGCTCGGGCGGGGCCTGTCGCATTTCTACTATCCGCCGCTCACCGCCGGCGGCGAGGCTGGCCCCCCACCGACACGGAAGGAGTTCCCATGACCATGGTGCTGGCGATCCTGCGGGCACGGCCGGAGCACGCGGACGCGCTGGAGGCGGCGCTGCGCGAGGTGGCCTCGGCGACGCGGCACGAACCGGGCGCGCTGGCGTACACGGTCGGCCGCCAGGAGGGCGACCGCTTCCTGGTGGTGGAGCGGTACACCGACCAGGCGGCCCGCGACGCCCACTTCGGCTCCCCCTACGTGGCCGACCTGCTCGCCCGCTTCCCCCGGCTCCTCGCCGAGGACCCGCAGATCGAGTTCGCCGACGCCCTCATCTCCCCCTGAGGCCTCCTGACGCCCCGTCGGGGCTGGCCGAAGTGCGACCCCCGGGTGCCCGGCACCCGGGACGGTGCGGGGACGCGGCGCTACATTGGGCACAGTGCCGGGGAGGGGGCGGGCACCGGGTTCGTTCCCGTGCCGCGGCCGTTGGGAGGACGTGTGTCTTCGCCTCGTGGAGCGGACCGGCCCCGGGGGCGCCGCGCCGCCCGGCTCGCTCTCGGAACCCTGGTCGCGGCCGCCACCGCCGTCGTCGCCCTGCCGGCCGTCCCGGCGCAGGCCGCCGGGGCCAAGGTCGTCTACCTCACCTTCGACGACGGACCGAGCCCGCGCTACACCCCGCAGGTCCTCGCGGTGCTCTCCCAGTTCGGGGTGCGCGCCACCTTCTTCGAGATCGGCCAGAACGTCGCCGCGTACCCCGACGTCACCCGGCGGGTGGCCGCCCAGGGGCACAGCGTGCAGAACCACAGCTGGTCGCACCCGGACCTGCGCAACGTCTCCAAGTCCGCGTTCCAGTACCAGGTGACGGCCACCGACGCGCGCATCCGGGCGCAGACCGGCACCACCCCGGGCTGCCTGCGCCCGCCGTACGGCGGGGTGAACGGCGCCGTGCGCTCGGGCGCCTCGGGCCTGGGCAAGAGCATCCAGCTGTGGAGCGTCGACCCGCAGGACTGGGCCCGCCCCGGCCGGGCCGCGATCGAGCGCCGCGTCCTCAACGCCGTCAAGCCGGGCTCCGTGGTGCTCTTCCACGACGGCGGCGGCGACCGCGGCCAGACCGTCGCCGCCCTCCCCGGAATCCTGCGCACCCTCAAGTCCCGCGGCTACACCTTCGCCCTGCTCCCCTGCCGCTGACCGGCGGCCCCGTCCGGGCCGGGGCCGCCGGCACTCCTCCTCAGTTCTCCTCGGCGTCCAGGAGGTCGTCCTCGGTGATGTCGTGGGTGGCCATCAGGGCGGCGGCCTCGGCGGTGGCGCCGTGGGTGCGGAGGGCGCGGACCAGGAGGAGGGCGGCGTCCCAGGTGGTGCCGGGGTCGTCGGCCGCGGCCAGGGCGGCGCGGGCCGCCTCCTCGGCGGCGGCCGGGTCGCCGAGGCGCAGGTGGGCCTCGCCCAGTTCGGTCAGGACGTCGGTGAGGTCCTCGGTGGTGTCGGGGGCGGGGTGGTGTTCGAGGAGGGTGCGGGCGGTGGCGAGGCGGTCGGCGGCCTCGCGGTGGCGGCCGGTCGCGCGGATCTGGTCGACGTAGCCGCGCAGGACGGCGACCACCTCCGTGGTGTGGGCGGGGTCGAGGGCACCGTCGAAGACGGTCCGGGCCTCCGTCAGGATGTCCCCCAGGAGGCCGGTCTCGGCCTCGGTCCCGCTGTAGGGGTGGCGCCACATCGCCTGGACGAGTGCGCGGAGCCGGTCGGCCTGGCGGCCGGCGGCGGCGAAGCCGCGGGAGGCCGCGAGGTAGCGGGCGGCCGACTCCTCGCCGTGGCCGAGCAGGCCGCCCAGCCGCACCTCCAGGTCGGGGCGGGCCGGCAGGGAGGCGGGGCGGTCGGCGTCCTCCGTGTCGTCCAGGAGCTGGCGCACCCGCTCGGCGGCGTCGCCGCGCTCGCCGCGCTGCTGGCCGATGCCCACCAGCAGCCAGCGGCAGGCGGCGGCCTCCTCCGGGGCGCCGTGCCGGTCCAGTTCGCGCACCGCCTCCTCCGCGGCCTCCGCCGCCTCGGCGAAGCGGTCGGCGGCCAGCAGGGTCTCGGCCAGCTCGGCGCGGGCGCGGGCCGCGCCGACCGGGTCACCGGCCGCGACGAGGGCCGCGACCCGGTCGGTGAGGCGGTGGACCCGCTCGCCGCTGCGCGAGCGGAGGTCCGTGCCGGATCCCGGCAGCGCGACGGGCCCGCCGATCGGACCGGCGGCCATCCACTGCGCCATCCGGGTGCTCTCGTAGCCGTTGCCGTTGCGCGCGTCGAACCGGGCCGCGAGGCCGCGCACGCGCTCGCGCAGCTCGGCGGCGAGTTCGACGACCGTGGTGTCCGGGCGGCGCCGGCCCTCGACGGTCGGGAAGCGCAGCGGCAGCGCCCCGTCGCCGCCCGCCTCCACGGCCGACAGCACGGCGACGGCCGCCGCGGCGAACTCCAGCTCGGCCAGCGGGGTCCGCGCCCGGTCCAGCCAGGACAGGTGGCGCTCGATCAGGTCGATCCCGCGCCCCGGGTTGCCGCTCCGGGCGCAGAACAGCAGGTTGGAGGCGAGCGCGCCGAGGTGCGCCGGAGTGTCGCGGATCCGCCGGTACGCGACGCGGTGCGCCTCGGCGGCCTCCGCGCCGCGGCCGGTCCGCAGGTACGGCAGCAGCAGTTCGGAGTTGATCCACTGCGGCTGCTCGGTGCAGCCCGAGCGCCGGGCCGGCTCGCCGATCCGGATCGCCTCCTCGTCCCGGCCGAGCGCGACGAGGGTGCGCACCTGGCTGCTCGGCACGCAGCCGGAGCAGTCCGAGAGGCCGTCGCGCCGGGTGCGCGCCATCTGCTCGTAGTACTCCTGGGCCCGGGCGAGGTCGCCGGTGGCCTCGGCGACCAGCCCGCGGTGCTGGAGGACGGCGTGCAGGCTGTGGCCGCCGCGCCGGTAGCGCCGCTCCATGTCGTCGAGCAGGTCGGCGGCCCGTCGCAGCGGGATCTCCGGGAACTGGTGGACGTTGGAGATCATCCACTTGAACTGCCAGAGCAGGGTGTGCTCGTGTCCGCCGCCGAAGCGCTCCGGCTCGCGGTCGTAGGCCGCCAGGCACCAGGAGAAGGTGAGGAAGGCCTTGGCCGGTGCCCAGCTGTGCTGGAACACCGACGTGGCCGACATCCGCACGGAGAAGGCGAACTCGACCAGCCCGAGGGCGTCCGCGTGCCGGACCACCTCCTCCAGGGCGGCGAACTTCGCCGCCCCGTTGGGCATGCCCAGGGTGCTGCGGAAGAGCTCGCGCAGCTCCTGCTCGGTGCGGCTCACTGCGCGCCTCCGGCGACGGCCCGGCCGATCAGGCCGAGGAAGGACTGGTTGAGCGCCGCGGTGTCGGCCGGGCGCAGCGGGTGGTGGCCGAGCAGCAGCGCCTGGACGTAGAGGCCCTCCAGGCACATCGCCCGCAGCTCGGGTTCGGTGAGCGTCAGCACCTGCCGGGCCAGCGGGTTGCGGTGGTTGAGGACCAGGCGGGGGCGGGGTTCGGTCTCGCTCTGGAAGCTGCCGAGGATCGCCGCCCAGGTGTCGTCGACCTGTTCGCGGGCGCCGCGCACGTCCAGCTGGAAGGCGGTGTCCTCGTCGAGCAGGTAGAGGGCGGGCAGGCCGGAGGGTTCGAAGGAACGGACCAGCAGGTCGCAGCCGAGCCGGGCGAGTACCGGGTCGGCGGCCGCGAGGAAGGGCGCGATCGCCCGCTCGTCCGCCGCCTCCAGGCGTGCCAGGTGGGTGGTGAGGTCGGCCGCGCGCAGCTGTTCGGTCTCCAGGGCGCGGTCCACGGTGGCGAGGCGGTCGATCAGCTCGGCGTCGTAGACGTAGCCGGCGTTGACGACGGCGAGTCCCTGGGCGGCGGCGACCGGTGCCAGCCGGCGGAACTCGTCCAGCTGCGGGGTGTAGCGCAGCAGCCCGTAGCGGGCGGTGAACTCGGCGAGGGTGAGCGGGCCGGCGTTGGTCTCCATCGGCCAGTACTCGGCGACCAGTGCGAGCATCTCGTCGTCGTGCAGGGCGAGCGCCTTGACGCCCAGATGGTGGACCCGCAGGAAGGCGCGCAGCCGGGCGGGCTCCTGCGCGCTGAGGCGCACCAGCCAGCCGCGCAGCCGGTCGCCCAGCGCCTCGCGGGTGGCCTCCAGCAGGGAGTCCTCGTAGAGCGCCTCACGGCTGGCGGTGGGCCGCAGTTCCGTGGTGTCGACGACGCAGCGCACGAAGAACGCCCAGTCGGGCAGCAGCCGTTCGGCGCCCTCGGACAGCAGCATCTGCTTGAGGTAGACGCGGTGCGCGGCCGGGACGGCCGGATTGGCCGGCATCGGCAGGACGAAGGCGACGCCGCGCAGGCCGGCCTCGGCGGCGGCGAGGTCGACGACGTCGAACGGCGTGAAGCCGAACACCTCCTCGCAGTGGGCCTCCAGGCGGGCCCGGCGCTCGGCGGCGCCCTCGCCCTCGGGGCGGTCCCAGGGGGCCGGTCCGCCGGTGACCGGCTCGCCGTCGACGGTGACCGGGTGCGGGAGCCGCGCGCCGTAGTGGGTGACCAGTTCGGTGACGGCGCGGTGGGTCAGCAGGTGCTCGCTGCCGGGGCGCGGGCGCAGGGTGACCGTGGTGCCGGCCCCGGGGCGCTGCCGGTCGGCGGGGGCAGGCTCCAGGGCGTAGCTGCCGTCGGAGCGGCCGTGCCACAGCACGGTGGGCTCGCCCTCGCGGCGGGTGGCCACCTCGATGGCGTCGGAGACCATGAAGCAGGAGAGCAGTCCGATGCCGAACTGTCCCATGAACTCGTGCCGGGCGAAGCCCAGGTCGTCGCGCTTGGAGCTGCGGCCGATGGTCGCGAGCAGTTCGTGCACCTGGGCCTCGCTCAGCCCGATGCCGTTGTCGCTGATCGTCAGCGAACCGTCGCCGGTCCCCTCGCCGGAGGTGATGGCGATCCGGGGTGTGCGGGCCTCCGGTCCGTCGGCCTGGTGCAGGGCGGTGATGGCGTCGACGGCGTTCTGCAGCAGTTCGCGGACGTACACCTGCGGGCTGGTGTAGAGGTGATGGCTCAGCAGATCGACGATTCCGCGCAGATCGACGCGAAACGTTTGGCTCACGGATTCTTCTCCCCGGTCGTGTTGGGAGCACCCTAGGGCCCGGCACCGACACACGGGAGCGAATTTCGTGGATGGGTTCGAACGGCGGCCCGCCGCCGGGGAGGCGGAGTGCGGCCCGGTCGGTGAAGTCGACACGCTGGTGGACCGGCGGGTGGCCGGCCTTCACGGACTCCGGATGGCCGGGCAGGCCGGCGCCGATGTACCGGACCGCCGTACGGGCGGTCCGGGGCATCGGCGGGCGGCCGGCAGGGCGGGCAGGTCAGCGGCGGGCGGTGACCAGGGCCTCGATGTCGGGGACGACCGCCGCCGGGCTCGGCAGGGCGTCGTTCTCGGCGCGCAGCCGCTCGGCACCCTCCCGCAGCTCGGGGTCGCCGACCAGACGGGTGAGCAGCGCGGTGTCCACGTCCGCCGAGGAGGAGCTCAGCGCGGCCCCGGTGGCGACCAGCGCGTCGGCCACCGCGAAGTTGTCGGCGCCCTGGGGCAGCAGCAGCTGCGGCAGTCCGGCCTGCATCCCGGTGAGGGTGCTGCCGGAGCCGCCGTGGTGGACGACCGCGTCGCAGACCCGCAGCAGTTCGGCGAGCGGCACCCACGGCAGCGGGTGCACGTTGGCCGGCAGGCTGCCCAGCTCGGCGAGGTCGGCGTCGCCGACGGCGAGCAGGAACTCGGCGTCGACCCCGGCGGCGGCGCCGGTCAGCGGGGCGATGGCGTCCAGGCCGTCTATCCCGGTGAGCACCGTGCCGAGGGTGACGGCGACCCTCGGCCGCACGCCCCGGTGCAGCAGCGCGGCGGGGACGATGCCGCCGCCGTTGTACGGGACGTAGCGCATCCGCAGGCCGCCCTCGTCGCCGCCGAGCGAGGCCGGCACGATGTTCAGCGGGGTGGTGGCGGCGGGCCCGGCCACGCCGTGCTTCTCGTAGACATCGGTGAACCTGGCGGCCAGCCGGTCGGCCATGTCGAGGCCGGAGCTGAGGCCGAAGTTCTGCAGGGCCGCCGGGATGTCCAGCTTCGCCGCGACCAGCTGGGCGGAGGCCAGACAGGAGTCGTGGACGATCAGCTGGGCGTCCCAGCCCCCGGCCACGGCGAGCAGGTCGTCCACGGTGGCGCGCGAGGCGAGGGCGAAGGCCGCGGCGCCGATGTCCATGATCTCGTCCTGCGTCAGGTCCGGCTGGGCGTAGTGCGCCTGAGTGCCGGCCACCTCCTCGAAGGCGTCCCGGACCGGCCTGCCGTCGCCGATCTCGACGATCGGGAACCCGGCCTCGCGGAGTTGCTCCCACGGCCGCGGACTGGCGAACAGCACCTCGTGCCCGGCGGCCCGCATGGCCTGGGCGGTCGGCACCATCGGGAACAGGTGGCTCGGTGCGCCCGGGCCGGTGAAGAGAATGCGCACAACTGTCTCCTGGTCGTTCTCGGGTCGGTCGTCATGGGATCGCGCGGGGGCGGTCCATCCGTCGCCCACAACTGACGGACGATCAGTCGCTCTTCCCCGTGGGATCGATAATCGGACGTTCTGGGTCCCGGGCACGGGAGGCCGGGCAGGAGGTGGGAGCCGTGTCCCCCGGCGCTCGCCCGGCCGGGCCCGCTCACGCGAGTCGGCCGGTTCCCGCCGTCCGTGGACGGCTCCGGCGGCGCGGGGCCCGGCGGGGTGTCCGGCCACCCCTCGGGCGTGCGCCGGGCGGGGCGCTACCGGTCGGCGGCCCGCCCGTCGCCGGCCGGGCGCAGCACGGCGGTGGCGGTCTCCAGGAAGTCCGCCACCGGGCCCGGGCCCCCGTGCTCCTCCAGCACCGCCAGGCAGGTCGCGACCGGCGGGTGGTCGGTGACCGGCAGGTAGACCAGGTCCGGACGGGCGTACGAACGGGTGATGCTGAGCGGCACCAGCGCGACGCCCTGCCCGGAGGCGACCAGCTCGAACTTCTCGTCCAGGGAGGAGGTCCGCCGGCTCCGGACGTCGATCAGCGGCTCGCCGTCGAGGTCGGCGAGGGTGAGGGTGGCGCGTCCGGCGAGCGGATGGGTCACGGGCAGGCAGGCGACCTTGGTCTCCTGCCCGATCGGCACGGTGCGCAGGCCCGTGTCGTCGAAGGGGTGCCGCAGGAATCCCACCTGTGCCCGGCCCTCGCGCAGCGGCGCGTCCCGCTCCCACCAGCGCTGCGGCAGCACGTCGACGGCGATCCCCGGGTGGCGGGCCGTGAACGCCCGGATCGCCTCCGCGACGTGCAGGCCGGCGGAGAAGGCGACGACGATCCGCCGCTCGCCGCGGCCGGCCTCCCGGACCCGGCCCAGGGCGCCCTCCACCAGGCCGGCGATCCGGCCCGCCTCCTCGTACAACTGCCGCCCGGCATCGGTGAGTTCGACGCTGCGGGTGGTCCGGGTGAGCAGCGGGCAGCCGAGTTCCCGTTCGAACGCGCGGATCTGGCGGCTGAGGACCGGCTGGGCGATGAACAGCGCGGCGGCCGCCCGGCCGAAGTGGCGGTGTTCGGCGACCGCGACGAAGTACCGGAGCTTGCGCAGGTCCAGATCCATACCCGCACGGTATCAATGCGCCCGCAAGGGTATTGGACGCCCGGGCCGGGGCGCTCGGAGACTGGCCGGGCGATCGTCCGCGCCACCACGGGCGCACCCCCTCCCGCCTCCTCCCGAACAGGACCACCCATGCCCACGTCCCGTCCGACCGCCCTCGTCGTCGGAGCCTCCCGGACCCTCGGACTCGGGATCACCGCCGAGTACCTCCGCCGCGGCTGGCACGTCATCGGCACCGTGCGCGGCAGCCGGCCCACCGGCCTGCACGCGCTGCGCGACGCCCCGAGCGGCGGCCGACTGACCGTCGAGCAGCTGGAGATGACCGATCCGGAGCAGATCGCGGCGCTGCGCGACCGGCTGGCCGGTCGCACCCTCGACCTGCTCTTCGTCAACGCCGCGATCGCCCGCGGCGACCTGCCGATCGGCGAGGTGCCGACGGACATGTTCACCGAGGTGATGGCGACCAACGCGCTCGGCCCGATGCGGGTCGTCGAGGCCCTGCGCCCGCTGGTCGCACCGGACGGGACGATCGGGGTGATGTCCTCCGAGCAGGGCAGCGTCTCGCTCAACACCGAGGGCGGGCAGGACCTCTACCGGGCCAGCAAGTCAGCGCTCAACCAGCTGATGCGCTGCCACGCGGCCCGGTACGCCGAGGACGGCCGGACGCTGCTGCTGATGGACCCGGGCTGGGTTCGCACCGGCCTCGGCGGGCCCGGCGCCGAGCTGAGCGTGGAGCAGAGCGTCCCGGGGGTGGTGGCCACGATCGAAGGCCACCGGGGCGCACGCGGCCTGCACTTCGTCGACCGCCTGGGGCGGGTCGTGCCCTGGTAGCCGCCGCCCCGGCGGACCCCCTCAGCGCCCCGGCGCCCCCGGCGGCCCCCGCCCCCGCGCGCCGAACTCGGCGGCGTGCTGGCGCGGTTGCCGGCCGCGATCGAGGGCATCGCGCCCTGAGCGGGCGCCGCGCGGCGGCGGAACGGCCGGCGCGGAGCGGGTGCGCGGGCGTCCGGTCCCCGATCCGCGCGTTCGTTCCTCTATCCTCTACGTCAGGTGTCGGGCAGGGGGCCCGGGTTGTTGTCTTGGGGGTGTGTGTGGTCACCGGTCGAGTGGTGCGGTACGACAGTGTGCGCGGGTACGGGTTCATCGCTCCGGACCACGGCGGGGAGGACGTCTTCCTGCACGTCAACGACATGCTGATGCCCGAGTCGCTGGTGCACTCGGGTCTGGTGGTCGAGTTCGAGATGGAGGAGGGCGATCGGGGGCTGAAGGCCTCCTCGGTGCGCCTGCCCAAGGGGGCGCTGGTCCGGCCGGCCGGACCAGCGCCGGCCGCCGCACGGGCGGCGGTGGCCGACGGCGACGACGTCGAGTGCGACGTCCTCACCTCCGCCGAACTCCTGCTGGAGGTCACGGAACTGCTGCTGGAGCACGCGCCCTCGCTCACCGGCGAGCAGGTCCTGAAGGTGCGCAACGCCATGCTGCAGTGCGCGAAGAGCCACGGCTGGACCGAGGGCTGAGGCCCGGGCCCCGACCTCGGCCCTGGCCGCAGGCCGTCGGCCGGCCCCGGAACACGGGGCCGGCCGACGGTCGTTCTGTTGTTGCGCGGTGACGATTGCTCAGAAGAGCACGTCGGTGCAGGAGTAGAACGCGTTCGCGGTGTCCGCGACGTCCCAGACCGCCACGACCACGTGGTGCCCGGTGCGGCCGGTGGGCAGGGTCGCGGTGTGGGTGGTGACGGCGGCGGGCTGGCGGCCGTTGTAGGGGACCGTCAGGAACGGCGTCAGGTCCAGGCTGGCCCGGGTGATCTTCTGGGCCGGGTCGTAGCCCTGCTTGGTCAGGAAGTAGCGGAAGTTGGTGGTCGAGTGCCGGGCCTCGATCTCCCAGGTGAAGGTCTGCTGGCCGCCGGCCGTCACCTTGGTGGTCGGCCAGGCGCCGTTGCGCGGGTTGTCCAGCGGCGCCCAACGGGCGTCCGCGCCCGCGCAGATGGTGCCGTCGGCGGGGCCGCGGCTCGGGAAGCCCTTCGGGCCCTCGACGCTCTGCGGCTCCCACTGGATGTCGCCGCAGTTCTTGACGACACCCGCGCCGCACAGGGCCGAGCGGCTCGGCGGGAGGTTGATGAACCCGTGCGAGTTGGCCGGGACGGCCATCGCGAGCGGGACGGCGACCGCGGCCAGGGCCGCGCCGACGATGTGGCGTTTGCGCATGATGCTCCTCCGTGGGGGGATGGAGATGTGCGCCCGACGCGAGGGGCGGCGCGTGTGGGGGTGCGCCGGCCGTGGAGATCTTGGCATGCCTGCGCCAGGCGATTGCCCATACCGTAGGGAGCGGACGCCCACCCGTCAATGGTCTGGACCACTTTGACGTTCCGTCGACCACCGTGCGGAATCGGGTGGCTGTGCGGTAGCGTGCGGGCCATGTCGAGTCCCGAGTCGGACGAGGTGGGGGCTTTCGGTCACGCCGTCAGCCCCCTGAACCCCTGAGTCCGTAGCCACCACCGCGCCGCGCCGGACCGCCGTGCGCGGCCGGTCGCGCGTGCGCCCCCGGGGGGGGCCTGCCGGTGTGACGAGTCGCCCTTCCCGCGCCTCTCCTCACCCCGGAGCCACTCGATGCCTCTTCCGCTGTACCTGCTCGCCGTGGCGGTCTTCGCCATGGGCACCTCGGAGTTCATGCTCGCCGGCCTCCTGCCGGCCATCGCCTCGGACCTCGGCGTCACGCTCGGCGCCGCCGGCACGCTCACCTCGGCCTTCGCGATCGGGATGGTCGTCGGCGCGCCCCTGACGGCGGTGCTCGCCCGCGCCCTGCCCCGCCGGTGGAGCCTGCTCGGCGCCCTCCTGCTCTTCACGGCGGCCCACACCGCGGGGGCCGCCGCCCCGAACCTCCCGCTGCTGCTCGCCACCCGGGTCGTCGCGGCGCTCGCCGCCGCGGGGTTCCTCGCCGTCGCGCTGACCACCGCCGCCGCGCTGGTGCCCGCCGACCGGAAGGGACGCGCGCTCGCCGTCCTGCTGTCGGGCACCACGGTGGCCACGGTCGCCGGCGTCCCCGCCGGTGCGGCGCTCGGCTCGGCGCTCGGCTGGCGGGCCGTCTTCTGGGCCGTCGCCGCGCTCTGCCTGCCCGCCGCCCTCGGCGTCCTCACCGGCGTCCCGGCCGGACGCCCGCCGCGCGACGCCGCCGACCGGCCTACTGTGCGCACGGAACTCGCGCGCCTGAGCAGCCCCCGGCTGCTCACCGTGATGCTGCTCGCCGCCCTGGTCAACGCGGCGACCTTCACCGGGCTCACCTACCTCGCGCCCGTGGTGACCGGCACCGCCGGGCTGGACGCGTCGTGGGTCCCGGTCACCCTGGTGCTGTTCGGCGCCGGCTCCTTCGCCGGCGTCACCGCCGCCGGGCGGCTCTCCGACCGGCACCCCGTCCCGGTGCTCGCCACCGGCGGCGCCCTGCTGCTCGCCGGCTGGCCCGCCCTGGCCCTGCTCGCCACCCGGCCCGCCGCCCTGCTCGCCCTGGTGTTCGCGCTGGGCGCGCTCTCCTTCGCGGTGGGCGGCACCCTGATCACCCGGGTCCTCTACGCGGCCGCGGGCGCCCCGACCCTGGCCGGCGCCTGCGCGACCGCCGCACTCAACCTCGGCGCCGCCGCCGGCCCGCTCGCCGGCGCGCGCGCCCTCACCACCCCGGCAGGCGACCTCGGCCCCGTCTGGCTCGCCGCCCTCCTCACCGCCCTCGCCCTCCTCCTCGCCGCTCCCCTGCGAACGGCCCTGCGCGCCGAACCGCGCGACGCCGGGGCCGACGGCCGCGGGAACCCGAGCCGCACGGCCCCGGCGCCCGAGGAGTCGCCGGCCTCGCCCTGAGCGACTCGCCACGCGATCACGGACTCGGCGACGGAGGCCATCACTTCCCGAGGTCCTTCATCACCCCGATCCGCACAGGTCGCCGTCCTTGTCGAGCGGAAGCTCGTGGACGGCGGCCCATAGCCCCGAGAGCCACGACGGACAAGCCACCATGGCCGGCTCGCCAGTCGGATCCGGGGTCGACTCGCCGTGCGCTCTGGCAGACTCGGTGACATGCGGGACGGGGCAATCGACGCGAGGCACCTCGACGCCGCCGTGAGCCTGACCGTGCGCACGCACGAGGGGGGCGGCACGTGCGTACGCGCCGCGGGCGGCGCTACCGGGTTCACCGTGCGCAGCAACCCGGTGGGCCCCCTGAAGGGCTTCTTGGCCGTCATCGGATTGCTCCTGCAGCGCAGTTCGTCGGTGTGAAGGAGAATCCGATTTGGCCCGCAGAAACGACGACGTCGGCCGGTTTCTCTACTGGTCGGAGCGTCGAATCCGCAGCATCGCCGGCGACAACGGCATTTCCCTCGGGGGCTGGAGGCTCACCTCAGTGAGTCCACCGACCGCGGTCGGCCCGCTGCCGCTCCCCCAGGCGTCCTTCAGCGCGCCCGCCCGAGAGGCGGACCGACGGGACATGACGATCCGCGTCCGCAAGGAGCTCAGGTCACGGACCGAAGTCGGGTTCGACTCGCCGCCCCCGACCGACTTCGCCGAAGGAGTCGGCCGGGTCGAGTTCGCAAGATTCATCGGCGGCCCCGCGCGGGACAGGGGAGTGCTGTTGCACACGCACACCCACAGCGGCGACGGGCGACGGGTCGACGTGATCCTGTTCGGGAGCCTCGACAACACCCCCGGCTTCCGGGCGACCGATGCGGCAGAGGTCGGGTGGACCTCCTCGGCATGGCTCGCCGTCTCGCGGTTGCTGGAAGGAATCCAGCCCGAGAGCGACTCCTTCTGGGGTGACACCGAGTCCGTCGCGTTCGAAGCCCTGAAGATCGCTCTGCACCAGGGCTGCACCGGACGTGACAGCGAGCACGCCGGCCGGCCATGGACCCGCGGATTCACCCTTGGCCGCGCCGAGGACTGCGAATGGTTCGCAGAGATCTACGCGGACGTCGTACTGGACCACGACCGATGGGCGCCGCTGCTTCGGGGCGAGGGCCTGAACAGCCCGGAGCGAATCCTCATCGGCGCACCGGTGTGGGCGCGAACCGCGAGCCCGAAGTCCCTGGTGCGGTACGCCCGATTGCGGGCGAGGGGAGGTACTTCCCGGCGTTGGTTCCTGCCGTTCCGTCGCGGTGCCGCAGGCGGCGTGGGGGCAATCGCCGCGGAACCCGGAACCGTCTCGTCCGACGGCGGTGAGCGCTCCGAAGCATCCGAGCGGGTCGACTGAATCAGACACAGCCGCCGCGAGCCGGCCGCACGCCCCTCCTGCGGGAGAACAACACTGTCGAGGTGCGTGACCCGGGCGACGGTGCCGGCCGCGCCCGGGTCATCGGCCTGTCGGGAGCGTGAGCGACTCCGCCCGCCCGCCGGGCGACCCTGCGTACGGGTCGCGGTCAGCGGCGGATGGTCGGGGTGGACTCGCCGTAGGCGCGCAGCAGTTGGTGGGCGTGCAGCCAGCGCAGCTCCGTGCCGCAGGCGCGCAGCGCCATGCCGAGGGCGTGCCGCATCGCGCCGTCGACCGCGGTGCGGGCGGCGGTGGCGCGGGCCGCCTCGGGCAGGGCGCTGTCGGCGAGGTCGGCGAGCCGGCGGGACGGGTTCCAGCCGAGGTCCGCCGCCCCGTCGCGGTCGTCCGCGCCGCCGGTCGGGGCGCCGGGGGCGAGGGTGATGCCGGCGGCGCCGGGGCGGACGGCCAGCGGCAGGCCGGCGAGGGCGGCGCTGCGGCGGACGGTGCCGACGAGGCCCGCCGGGAGCCCGGGTTCGGCGGGGACGGGCCCGGGCTGCCGGGCGACCAGGGCCCCGGGCGGGACGCGCAGGCCGCCGTCGACCGCGCCCCGGCCGTCGACCCGCAGCTCCCCGCCGGTGCGGTCCCGGGTGGTCTCCAGCCCGAAGGCGGGCAGGAACTCGGCGAGCGCGTTCGTCATGGCCGTCTCCACCGCCTCCCGGGCCGGCCCGGCCGACTGCCCCGGTTCCGCCATGGCGGCGGCGTCGGTCAGGCGCGGGGAGGGCAGCCAGTCGAGGGCGGCGACGCCCGCACAGCGGTCGCCGTCGTCGACAGGGCGCGCGGGGCGGATCCGCACGCCGGGTCCGTGGTCGCCGAAGGCGACCGGCAGACCGGCGAGCAGCAGCGCGTCGGTGAGGCGGTCGGCCAGGGCGGGATCGACCCGGCCCGCGGGCGGTCCGGCGTCGGCCGGGGTCGGGGGCTGCCGGTACGACGGGAGACTCAACGGTGCGGGCCCTTCTGGAGGTCGTCCGCCGACGGCGGCGAGGGACGGTGCATGGCGGTGTTCCGGTTCTCCTCGGACTCCGGTGCCCTCCGCTCCCAGTTCGCCTCGACGCGGGCCCGCTCGATCTCGACGAGCTGCCGGACCACGTCGTCGACGGTTCGGTGGGAGATCTCGGCGAAGCCGTTGAGCCACTCGGCGAGGTCGACGGGCAGGCGGAGGGTCACGCGACGCGGCGGGGGGAGTTCGGGCATCGGGCCTCCTCGGACCCCGTGGGTCGGCATGCGACGGCTGCGCCGGGGCGGACCCGCGGGCCCGTCCGGCGCACTGTCGAACTCTCGTTCCCAGGCCGTCGCACCGTCAAACGCCGTGCACCGCCGGCCTGCCGGGCGCACCACCGCGGCGCGGGCGGCGCGGGCGGGACGCCTGCCGTCAACAGGCACAATCAGCCACTCCGGGCGGCGGACGTCCGCGTTCCGGCCGATCGCCCGCCGCGGGGTTGACCGCCAAATTGGTCTATGCCACTTTCTGATCGCGCGGCCCGCCGCCTCCTCCCCCACGACGAACCCGAGGTGGCACCGGGCTCCCCTCCACCAGTGCCGCGCCGCCCCCACTCCAGGAGAGGAATCCCCATGACCGTCCGCACCAGCCGCCGGCGCCCCCGCGTCCGCGCGGCGCTCGTCGCCGCCGTCACCGCCGCCGGGCTCGGCGCCGGAGTGCTCGGCGCGCTGCCCGCCGCGGCCGCCGGCGAGTCGCTCGCCGTGCAGTACCGCAACGGCGGCAGCGGCTCCGCGCAGGCCTCGCCGTGGCTGAAGGTCGTCAACACCGGCTCCGCGCCCGTGGCCCTGGAGCAGATCAAGCTGCGCTACTACTTCCGGTCCGACTCGCCCCTGGCCGCGTACCGCTTCGCCTGCGACTGGGCCGTCCGGGGCTGCGCCAACGTCACCGGAACCATCGGCACCATCCAGGAGTCGGGCGCGGCCGCCGACCGCTACCTGGAGATCGGGTTCACCGCGGGCGCCGGCACGCTCGCCCCCGGGGCCGACAGCGGCGACCTGCACCTGCGCATCCACCGCACCGACTGGCAGTCCATGGTCCAGGGCGACGACTACTCCTTCGGCGCCACGCAGAGCGGCTACGCGGACTGGGCCAAGGTCACCGCGAGCGTCGCCGGCGTCCAGGTCTGGGGCACCGCCCCGACCGCGCCGACCGTCCCGGCCGGTCCGGTGCTGTTCGACGACCTCGATTACACCGGACACGACGACCCGGCGCTCGCCGCGCACGGCTGGAACGCCCGCTCCGGCGGCGGCGGCCCCGGCGTGGGCGGGGCCACCTGGGCGCCCGAGAACGTCACCTTCGCCAAGGAGGCCGGCAACTCGGTGATGACCCTGCGGACCTCGACCGCCAGCACCGCCGAATCCACCCGGCAGAGCGAGTTCCACAGCCAGGCGATGAAGTTCCGCAACGGCACCTACGCGGCCCGGGTCCGCTTCGCCGACGCCCCGGTGACCGGCCCCGACGGCGACCATCTGGTGCAGAGCTTCTTCACGATCAACGACCTCAAGGCGCCGAACGCCGACGACTACGCCGAGTACGACTTCGAGTACCTGCCCAACGGCGGCTGGGGCGAGACCTCGAACATCTTCTTCGCCACCTCGTGGGAGACCTACGGCCCGGACGGCTCGGTCAACCAGTACACGACCTCCCGGACCTCGTTCGCCGGCTGGCACGACCTCGTCCTGACCATCGACGACAGCGCCATCGTCTACTACGTCGACGGGGTCGAGTTCGCCCGCCACGACGCCCGCTACCTCCCCGAGCGGCCGATGGTGATCGCCTTCAACCAGTGGCTCACCGACCTGGCCGGCCACACCGGCACCGAGGCGCGCACCTACGAGGAGCAGGTGGACTACGTGCTGCACGTCAAGGACCGGGTACTGAGCCCCGCCCAGGTCGGCGCCGCCGTCGCCGGCTACCGCGCCGCCGGGACGTCCTTCACGGACACCGTCCCCGCCTCCTGAGCCCGTCTCCCGATCCCGCCCCGTCCGGGCACGGCGGCCCCCGGGGCGTGTGCGAAGCGCACCGGGGGCGCGCGGTGCTTCGTGCACCACGGCCAAGCGCGGCGGCCCGCGGCGTCCGGGGCGCGGCAGCCCCGGGCGGGACGGGCGAGGGACGGGGATATCCGCAGGTGGGCGGGCCCGGGACCGCGCAGCGCTCCGGCAAACCCGCGTGCGGAAGCCCGGCCGACCACCCCTCGCACCACGGGGCGCCGGTGCCCCACCCTTGGCCCCGGTCCCGGGGATCCGCACGATCTCTGGTGTCCGGCCGCTCACGGCCGCCGCACCGCCCCCGGAGAACCCCTTGCCGATCCCGCGCCCGCGCCTACGCACCACCGCCGCCGCGCCCCTCGCCGCCGTCGCCCTCCTCCTCGCCGGGAGCGGGGCCGCCACCGGCAGCCACGCGGGCCCGGTGCCGGACGACGTCCAGGTCCTTCCGTACCCGCCGTGCCCCACCCGCGGCTGAGCCCGCGCGGGAACCGCGGGGATCAATGGGTAGTCGCCCCCATTGATCCCCGCACCGTTCCGGAGGTCCGCTGGACACCGGCCCGCAGCCCCACTCCCCCACCCGTCACAGTGAGCAAGGCCAGGTGAACGGCATGCACGACGTCCACGAACCGGTGTACCGGTCGGCCCGGCGGTCCGCGATGTACCTGCGGTGCCGCCCGTACGACCCGCAGGAGGCCGAGTACGTCCGCTCCGCCATGGAGCACCTGGCCCACCGCCTCGCGCTGCCGCACCCCGACGTGTACGCCGACCACGGCCTGAGCACCCGGGGCCCGCTGCCGGCGCTGGCGAGCCTGCTGACGGCCGCCGAGCGCGGCTGGGTGGACGTGGTGCTGGTGCCCGGACCGTTCGTGTTCTCGCTCGACGACCGGGCGGCGGCGGACATCGTACGGCGCCTCGCCCGGGCGGGCTGCGAGGTCGTCGAGGCGCCGGGCCGGGTCGTCCGCCCGACCGGCCCGCTCCGGGACGCCCCGGTCCGCCGGCACCTCGCCGTGCCCGCCGCGACGGCGCCGCTGCCCGACGGCGCCGCGGTGGTGTCCGGGGTGGTGTCCGGGGTGCTCTGAACGGCCGTGCCCGACCCGACCGACCCGGAGGGGACGGACGCGGGCATGATGGGACGCATGCCCGTTGAGACTCCGTCCGTACCCGAGGGACCCGGCTTCGTGGGGCGGGTCCGCGAACTCGCCCGGCTGGCCGACGGGCTGGCCCGGCCGCCGGCCGTGCTGCTCGTCGAGGGCGAGGCCGGCGCCGGCAAGTCGCGGCTGGTCACCGAGGCCCTGCGGGCGCTGCGGGGCCTGCCCGGGTCGGAAGCCGGCGGGCCGGACACCACCGCGACGGACGCCGCCGGGCCGGGCGCCACCGCGCCGGGACGGGCCGTGCTGGTCGGCCGCTGCCACCCGCTGCGCGAACCGGAGCCGCTCGGCCCCGTGGTGGACGCGCTGCGGGACGCCACCGCCCTGCTGCCCCCGCCCGGCACGCTGCCGCCCAGCACGGGGGCGCTGCGCCGGGTGCTGCCGGACCTCGCCGACCGGCTGCCCCCCGCGCCGCCGGACGGCGGGGAGCTGCTGTCCGCCCGGCGGCTGCTGGCCCAGGGGATACGGGCGCTGCTGACGGCGCTCGACGATCCGGTGCTGGTGGTCGAGGACGTGCAGTGGGCCGACGACGCGACCCTCGACCTGCTGCTGCGGCTGGCCCGCGACCTGCCGCCCCGGCTGGTCCTGGTGGTCACCTACCGCCCCGAGGACCTGCCGCCCGGCGCCCCGGCGCCCGCGGCCGCCTACCGCGGCGCGCCCTCCGGGCCCGGTGCGGGCCTCGGTCTCCTGCGCCTGGGGCCGCTGGAGGAGGCGGAGGTGACGGAGCTGGCCCGGACCGCGCTCGGTGCGGCGGTCACCCCCGACCTCGCCCGGGTGCTGTACGAACGCAGCCTCGGCCTGCCGCTGGCCGTCGAGGAGGACCTCAAGGCTCTGGCGGAGCGCCCGGCGCCCCGGCGGGCAGCCGACCTGGCGGCCGGGCTGGCGCGGGCCGAGGTCCCGCGCGGCCTGGCCGACGCCCTGGCCGGGCGGCTCGCCCGGCTCGGCGCGCACGCGGCGGCCGTCGTCGACGCGGCGGCGGTGCTCGGGGTGCCCGCCGACGAGGACCTGCTCAGCACCGTCGCCGGCCTGGCCCCCGAGGCGGGCGGCGGTGGCCTGGCCGAGGCGCTGCGCGCGGGCGTCCTGCGGGAGACCTCGCCCGACCGGTACGCCTTCCGCCACCCCGCGGCCCGGCGGGTCGCCCACCGGCGGATCCCCGGGCCCGGGCGCCGGCTGCTGCACCGGCGGGCGGTCGCCGCGCTGGAGGCCCACGACCCCCGGCCGCTCACCCGGATCGCCGAGCACACCCTGGCCATGGGCGACCGCCGGGCCTGGCAGGACCTCGCCCAGGCGGCCGCCGACCAGGCCGTCGCGCTCGGCGACCCGGGCGACGCCCGCCGGATGCTGCGCAGCCTGCTGGACGAGCCCGACCTCGACCCGCACCGGCGCGGCCGGGCCGCCCTGGCGCTGGCCCGGCTCGCGGCCGACGACGTCGACCCGGCGGCCAGCGTCCAGGTGCTCAGCGGCATGGTCGCCGACCCCCGGCTGCCCGTCGCCGACCGCGGCGAGATCCGGCTCGCGCTGGGCTTCCTGACCGCCGTTCACAGCGGCAACCGGGCCGGGTTCGACCGGATCCGCGAGGCCCTGGAGGAGCTGGAGGAGCGCCCCGTCCGGGCGGCCCGGGCCATGGTGGCGATCTCGATGGACGAGCGCGACGGTGCCGGCCGCCACGCCGCGGAGTGGCTCGCCCGGGCCGACCGGCTCTTGGCGGCCAACCCCGACGAGGACGTGGCCGCCGCGGTGCGGGCCACCTCGCTGACCTTCCAGGCCAGGGACGGCGATCCGGCGGTCTGGGACCGGCTGGACGAGCTGCCGCGCGCCTCCGAGCGCCCCGAGGTGATGCGGCAGACCACCCGGGCGCTGTACAACACGGGCGAGATCGCCATCGAGCTGGGCTACGACACCCGGGCCGCGCACCTGCTGACGGAGAGCCGGCGGCTTGCCAGGCTGACGGCCATCCCGTACCTGGAGTGCTACAGCCGGCTGGCGCTGATCCGGCTGGACATGCTGGCCGGGCGCTGGGAGGGCGTGGAGCAGCGGTTCGCCGCCCTGGGCGCGGAGTTCGACGACCTGGCGATGGCCGGCGCGGAGCGTTCGCTGCTGTTCGGGCGGCTCGCGGCGGGGCGGGGCCGGCTGGCGCTGGCCCGGGAGGAGTTCGAGATCGCCGCCCGGTTCGGGCAGCGGGAGTCGCAGGTGACCGTCGCGCTGCGGGCGGCCGCCGGGCTCGGGGGCCTGCAGCTGCTGGAGGGCGACACCGCCGGGGCCGTCGCGACGGCCGGCCCGGCGCTGGCCACCGCACGGCAGGCGGGTGCCTGGGCGCGCACCGCCGAGCTGCTGCCGGTGGCGGTGGAGGCGCTGCTGGCGACGGGCGGGCGGGCCGAGGCCGAGGCGGTCACCACGGAGGCGGCCGAGGCGCTCACCGACCGGGGCGCGCCCGCGGTGTCGGCGGCGCTGGACCAGGCCCGGGGGCTGCTGCTGGCGGCGGACGACGGGCCGGAGGCGGCGGAGGCCTTCATCCGGGCCCGGGACCGCTGGCAGGACATCGGGCGGCCGTACGAGGCCGCGCGGGCCGACGAGCGGATCGCGGCCGCGCTGGCGCCGGTCGACCGGGCCCGGGCGGCGGAGCGGATGGCGGCGGCCGAGCGGGTGTACCTCGCGCTGGGGGCGACCACCGACACCGCCCGGTGCCGCAAGCTGCGCCGGGACCTCGACCTCGGCGGGATCGGGTCCCCGGGGCGCCGCGGCTACGGCAAGCAGCTGTCGCCGCGTGAGCGGCAGGTGGCGGAGCTGCTCGCGCAGGGCGCCGCGAACCAGGACATCGCCCAGGCGCTCTTCCTCTCGCCGCGCACGGTGGAGCACCATGTGGCGAACGTGCTGCACAAGCTGGCCACCAGCCGGGCCGGGACGGCGGAGGCGCTCGCCCGGGCCGACGCCGAGGACGCGGCGGACGGCGGGGCCGACTGATCGGCGCGGCGCCGGGCGGGTCCGGGCGGGTCCGGGTACGGGGTGTACGGCCGGGCCCGCAGGGTTCCCGGGGAGCGTTAGGTAGTCACCCGCATTGATCCGGCCGGTCCCGGCCGGTTCCCTGGTGGCACCGGCGAGCGAGCGGGGCAGCCGCTCCCCGACCAGGAGGGATCCCGAGAGATGAGTGCACGTCATCACGCGCCGAGCGCGCCCGCCATCCAGGCGACGGACGGACCGGCCCCGGCCACCGTCCGGATCTCCCCGTCCCCCCGCAAGGCCGGACACCATCCGATCGCCCTGGTCCGGCTGGCCCGGCTGAGCCGCTCCGGCCCCGCGCACTGGGTGCACTGACCACACCGGAGGTCTCCGGCCAGGCCGCGTGCGGGCGGCGACGGCCGGCGACGATCGTCCACAGCGGACAACTGCGGGGCCCTGCCCGGGTGAGCGGGCAGGGCCCCTGTCGTGCGGTCGTGCCGGATCGCGCGGGTCATCGCCAGGAGCCGCCGGTCGGCCCGCGCGCCGACGCCTGCGACGGCGCGGCCGCCGTGCCGTTCAAGGCCGAGCCGGCCTTCAACGAGGTGGTCGGCGGCAGGGAGAGGGGATTCGGCGGCCCGCCCAGGATGTCGGGGGTGCGGACGTACGTCTTGCCGCAGTTCGCCACGACACCGTCGTGCCCGGGCCCGGCGGCGCAGAGGGCCACGGGCTGCCCGTCCTGGTGGCCCTGGTGCCCGTGGTGGTTGTCGTGGTGTCCCCGGTAGACAGCGGAGTCCGCGCCGGCCGCACCCGCACCAGCACCCGTGACCGGCAGGGTGCCGACGGCCGCAGCGATGACGGCGATTCTTCTGATCATGCCCTCCTCGCCCTATGGTGACGTTGGCTCATCCTGCAAGGCCTCCGGCGCCGACGCCGTCAGGCGCGGCGGCCACCGCCGACTTCGGCGGAGGGTTCACGCACCGGTCAGCGGCCCGGTCCCGGCGGACGGCCGGGCCTCGGTGGCCGCGGTGCGATACCAGCAGCCCAAGCCAGTGAAATTCGCACCTGATCAGGTGCGACTCGACGTTGCGGGGAAGCCGGCCCTCGCGTCGGGTGGCGAGACTTGCGGGGCACGCACGCGTCGGCGGCCCTGCGGTCATCCAGGGGTGGCGATCACCGTGATGGTGCACAGCCCGCATGACCGGGCTCGGCCGGCGTTCCGTGTCCCCGTGCGGACGGGCGCCGCACCGGTCCGCCGGCGGGAGCCGATCGTCACCCGCACCTGGGCGCCGTTCCCCGGAGGCTCCGGCGCTCCGACCGAGTTGGGGAGAGACCTGTATGAGAGTCCGCAAGGCGAAGCCACCGGGTGGTCCCCCGGAAGGGTGGAGACGCCTGAAGCCGACGGTGATCCGCTCCGTCCTGCGCCGGCTGGTCCCGGGGGCGGGGGTGGCGGCGCTGCTCGCCACCGGTCTCCCGCTGGGCGGGGTGGCCAGCGCGCAGACGCCCTCGGTGTCGGTGGCCCCGTCCCTCAGCCCGGCGACCCTCAGCCGTGCGGGCGAGGTGGTCACGTTCTCCGTCCAGGTCACCAATACCGGTGACGAGCCGCTGACCGGGGTCACCGCGGGCTTCCAGACCTTCGGCGGCTCCGGCACGGCCCCGGTCCTCACGTGCTCGGACACCTCCCTCGCCGTCGGAGCGGCGACCACGTGCAGCGGGCCGTACACGGCGACGCAGGGCGACATCGACGCCGGGGGATTCGCCACCGCCGTGACCGCCACCGGCACCCCGCCGACCGGCGCCGCGGTCACGGCCCAGGCCGAGTTCCCCGTCATCGCCGTGCAGAGCGCCGCCCTCTCGCTGGAGAAGGTGGCCGCGACCGGCGGCGGAGGCGGCAACAACCGCCGCAACACCGTGATCACCACCCTGACGCCCGGACAGACGGTGAGCTACTTCTACGTCGTCCGCAACACCGGGAACGTCACCCTCAGCGGCGTCGCCGTCGCGGACACCGCGTTCTCCGGCACGGGCGCGCCACCGATCATCACCTGCCCGCAGACCGTCCTCGCCCCCGGTGAGGCGATGGTCTGCACGGGCGCCTACACCGTGACGCAGGCCGACGCGGCCACCGGGTCGATCACCAACACCGCCGCCGCGACCGGCAACCCGCCCAGCGGCGGGCCCGTGACCTCCCTGCCCTCCACCGCGACGGTGACCGGCCCACAGGCGCAGCCCGCGCTGGTCCTCGACAAGATCGTCGCCCAGGGCGGCGGTGGCGGCAACAACCGCCGCAACACCCTGGTCACCACCCTGGTGGCCGGTCAGCCGCTCGGCTACGCCTTCGTGGTGACCAACAGCGGCAACGTCGACCTCACGGACGTCACCGTGACCGACACCGCCTTCTCCGGGACCGGCACGCCGCCGGTGATCTCCTGCCCGTTCACGGACCTGCCCGCGGGGGCGTCGATGACCTGCACCGCGGCGTACACGGTGACGCAGGCGGACGTGGACGCCGGGGTCATCACCAACACGGCGACCGCCACCGGCACCCCGCCCAGCGGCCCGCCCGTCACCTCCCCGCCCACCACCGCGACCGTCACCGGCCCGCAGGCGTCCCTCACCCTGGACAAGACGGTCTCGACCGGCGGCGGAGGCGGCAACAACCGCCGCAACACCGTGATCACCACCCTGACGCCCGGACAGACCCTCGCCTACACCTTCGTGGTGACCAACACCGGTGCCGTCACCCTCACGGACCTGAAGGTCACGGACACCGCGTTCTCCGGGACGGGCACGCCGCCGGCGATCTCCTGCCCGTCGACCAGCCTCGCCCCGGGCGCGGCGATGACGTGCACCGCGACCTACACGGTGACCCAGGCCGACGTGGACGCCGGACGCGTCACCAACACCGCGACCGCCACGGGCACCCCGCCCAGCGGCCCCGACGTGACGACGCCACCCGCCACCGCGACCGTCGCCGCGGCGAGGCCGGTTCTGGCGCTGACCAAGTCGGCGGCACCGGCCGAGGTGACCTCCTCCGGGCAGCTCGTGACGTACACCCTGCAGGTCACCAACACCGGGAACGTCCCGCTCACCGCCATCGCCGTGCGGGAGACCGCGTTCGACGGCGAGGGCACCGTGCCCGCGGTCTCCTGCCCGTCCACCGCACTCGACGCGGGTGCCTCGATGACCTGCACCGCGACGTACATCGTCCAGACGCACGACCTCCACTCCGCACGGATCAACAACACCGCCGAGGCCACCGGCACGGCACCCGGTGGAACCACCGTCACCTCCAACCCGGCGTCGGCGAGCGTCACGGTGACCGTCACCCAACCGTCCGCCTCACCGTCGCCGTCACCCTCGCCGTCGCCCTCCCCCACCCCCTCGCACCAGCCGACCCAGCAGCCCACCCACACACCCACACACCCGCACTCGCACTCGCACGGTCCGACCCACGGCCACGGCCACGGAACGCCCGGCAAGCCCCCCGCCGGGCCCCCGCTCCCCGCCACCGGGGCCGGAACCCTCCCGCTCCTCGCGGCGGTCGGCGCCGCCGCCCTGATCGCGGCGGGGACCCCGCTCCTCCTCACCGCCCGCCGCGCCCGCCGTCGGCACTGAACCACCGCACGACGCTGCGGCCGGCACACCTCGCGTGTGCCGGCCGCAACCACGTGCGCCTCCGAACGGACGAACGGGGCACCGCCCCTGGACCCCGGCAGGCCACCGCGGTGCCGGTGCCGCACGGCGAGCACGAGCAACTCGGCCGTCGGCCGGTGGCGGAACCAGGGTGCCGGCATGGGCACCGTCATGCCGGATGGTCCAGGGGCGGGCGTCAGCGCGCTGCGGGCGCCACCGGGCGTTCAGGTGGCTCCCGCTCGCGGTCGTCACCACCCGCCCCGGGACGACGGCTGCGGCTGCGGCTGGCAGGCCCTTCGACGGTCCGACACACGCCGGCTCTCCGACCCGACAGGGATCGTTCCCGCTCCGCTTCGACCGATCGGGGCGGCGGGTTGCTCGTCCCCGGGATCGGGCCGGACGGCGGCGACGAGGTCCTGGGTCCTGGGCGCCGGCCTCGGCCGACTCGCGTGCCCCCTTCCGCCGGGCACACCCGTGACGCGTCACTTCCCCCTGTCACACATCGGTCATGAAGGCCTGGAGCGGCTGGGGCCGCATCCCGTAGCGGACCTTGAAGGCGCCGTTGCGCCGGCCGCCCTCCAGCGTGGGCACGCCGGCCCGCAGACCGAGCTTGATGATGGCCGACATCAGCACGTAGTAGGAGCTGAAGGGGCGCTCCTTCGCCGCGTCGGCGTTGCGGTCGTACCCGCCCGCCCACGCGTGGATCTTCTTCGCCTCCAGGAAGACCACCGCCTTGGCGATGATCTCGCCGTCCATCGTCACCTCGATGATGCGGGCGCCCTTGCGGGTGTAGTGCAGGAACGCCGCGATGCGTTCCTTGCTGTAGTAGCCCGCCGACCCGACGTTGGCCATCAGCACTTCGAAGATCTGCAGGCTCTGCGGGTCCTCCTCGCCGTCCGGCACCCGCTCGGTGATCTTCACGCCGCAGTCGTCGGCGCGGCGCAGCTGCCGGGCGTACTCGCGTCGGGCGTTGTAGCTCAGCGAGGACAGATAGCCCTGCCAGTCGCCCGCGGCGGCCAGGTCGACGGTGTAGCGGGTGTCCAGATCGCTGCCGGTCAGCCCCGCGCCCTCCAGCGCGAGCGCGGTGGGCGAACCGGTGGCCACGTTGATGAAGCCGCAGCGGCCGAGGCCGGCGGAAGCGGCGATCTCCCGCATGCGCGTCACGATCGCCCTCGCGACGACGGGGTCGGTGCGGGTGCTGGCAAGCCGGGTGTCGCTGCAGTGCCAGACGTGACTGAGCAGCGCCTTCTCGTCAGGGCCCATTCCCAGGGCCCGCAGTGGGTCGCCCTGCACGTAGCAGGGCGTCAGCGCGATGACCCGGTCGTCCTCGTCCAGCACCTCGATGTAGTGCACGGCGTGCACCGGCTGGATGGGCTCGCGCTCGTACGCGCGCAGGAACTCGTGGCCGTAGTAGAACTCGGAGGCGCCGGCGGCGGCGGCGAGTCCGTCGGTCTCCGGGGCCAGGTCCTCGACCGTGCGGACAACGCGGGTGCGGTAGGTCTCAGTACGTCGCAAAGTACTCACGGTGCTCCCATTCGGATTGATGTGCGTCGTCCGCCGCGGCACCAGCCTGCCACGCCGTGTACCGCCGCAACTCGCTACTCTTCAGACGGAGCAGACATTCTGTCAGCGACGCGCCGAGCACCTCGCGGTAGAAGTCGCTGGCGGCCAGGGCGCCGAGCGCTTCCCGCAGGTCGCGCGGCAGCGGGGGCAGCGCGGTGTCGTGCGGGTCGGCGGCCGGGCCTCCCGGGGCGAGTTCGCGCTCGATGCCGTCCAGCCCGGCCGCGAGCTGCCCCGCCAGGTACAGATAGGGATTGGCGCAGGGCTCGCCCATGCGGTTCTCGATATGGGCGGCCGGATCACCGTAGGCGCCCAGGACCCGCAGGAACGCGCCGCGGCTCTCGACCGACCAGGCGGCGCGGGTGGGTGCGAGCGAGAACCGGTCGGCCATTCGGCGATAGCCGTTGACGGTCGGCACGCACAGCAGGGCCGCGTCGGCCGCGTGTCCGAGCAGCCCGGCCAGGAAGCGTTCACCGGTCTCGGACAGGGCGTGCTCGCCGTCGGGCGAGGTGAACAGGTTCTCGCGCGTGCTGGCGCGGGCCAGGGACTGGTGCAGGTGCCAGCCGCTCGCGTCGAAACCGGGAAGGCCGGGGAGCGCCATGAACGAGGCGTGGTGGCCCAGCCGGGCGCAGACCTGCTTGGTCGTGGCGCGGAACAGCAGCATGGTGTCCGCCGCGTCCAGCGCGCTCTGCGGCGCGAAGGTGAACTCCAGCTGCCCGGGGCCGGATTCGTGCTCGACCGACCGCAGGGGCAGGCCCATGTCCATCAGCGCCCGGGTCAGCGGAGCGAGTACCGGCTCCAGTGCGTCGGTCAGGCCCTCCAGGTTGAACTGGTAACCGCCGTTGACCGGTTGGACGGCCGGTGGCCGGCCCTGCACCCCGAAGCCGCCGGGCCGGCCGGAGTAGTGCTGGTCCACGAGCCGGGTCAGGTACCACTCGACCTCCAGACCCACGACGTAGTCCAGGTCCTTCTCCCGCAGCCCGGCGCAGAGCCGGCGCAGTACTCCCCGGCTGGACAGCGGGTGGGGGGCACCGGAGCGCAGGTACTCGTCGCCGATCACCCAGCCGGTGCGCGGCCCCGTGTACGGGAGCTCCCGGAAGGTCAGCGGATCGGGCACCAGGACGAAGTCGCCCGCGCCGAGCAGTTCGTCGACGCCGATGCCGCCCCCGGGAACGGTGAAGTCGACGGCTGTGGCGTGCCCGGTGTCGAAGACGAACGGCCCCGGGCTGTGGTCCATACCGTTGCGCAGCACCGTGCGGAACGCGTCGGCCGTCAGCGTCTTGGAACGCGGCAGACCGTGCGGGTCGGCGAACACCAGTCGCACGAAGTCCAACGACTCCAGGGAGGCCTCCAGTTCGGCGGCCGCGTCGCGCCGGTGGTCGTCCCACAGGCCGTGGCGCGCGATGAAGTCCCGGCTGCCGGTGCTCACGTCGCCGTAGGCGCGGTGGTCCACCGGGTGGGGGGTGTCGGTCACGTCGGGTGCCGGTCCTTTCCAGGGTGTGCGTCGCGCCGGGGGTTCGCACGTTCGACTTCTGCGGCGACGCGCAGCACCAGGGCGTCGTGGTGCCGGGCGGCGGCGATCTGGAGGCCCACGGGCAGTCCGTCAGGGCCGAAGCCGGCCGGGACGGAGACGGCCGGCAGGCCCGCCATGTTGAACGGGAAGGCTGCGGGGGCCCAGGAGAGCCACGCCAGGGGGGCGTCGTAAGCGGGCTCGTCGGGATGCCAGGCGTCCACGGCGAACGGTGTCACCGGCACGGTCGGCATGGCCAGCACGTCGAACCGTTGCAGGCATGACGCCAGCCTCCGGGTCAGCTCGGCCCGCTCGGCCTCGGCGCGCACCAACTGGACGGCGGTCAGCGTCCTGCCGTGCCGGACGACCGCCAGCCGCGCCGGGTCGGCCGACACGTCGTCCTCGCCGGGGGACGCCGCCGCCTCGGCGGCGGCCAGCAGGGTGACCAGCGCGGGGTAGGCGTCGTCGAACGGCGGCGGAATCGTCTCCACCTGGTGGCCGGCCGCCGCGAGCCGTTCGACCGCCGCCCGCTGGGGGTCCGCCGGCACGGCGGGGCCCGGTGCGCGGAGCCCCTCGATCCAGGCGATGCGCAGCGGCCCGTCGGCGGCGGTGGGCGGGACGGGCGGCGGGGGCGGGAGCAGGGAGTCCGGGTCGCCCGGGTCCGGCCCCGCCATCACGCGCAGCAGCAGCTCCGCGTCGGCGACCGTGCGGGTGAGTGGTCCCAGGTGTGCCAACCGGTCCGGGCAGTGCGGCACGTAGGGGACGCGGCCATGGCTGGGTTTGAAGCCGACGACGCCACAGAAGGCGGCGGGGATGCGGATCGACCCGGCGCCGTCGGTGCCGGTCGCCGCGATGCCCAGGCCGGCGGCCACCGCGGCCGCCGCGCCGCCGCTGGATCCGCCGGCACTGCGGGAGAGGTCCCAGGGGTTCGCCGCCGGCGGCCCGAGACGGTTGACGGTTCCGGCGCTCCAGCCGTGTTCGGACGTGGTGGTCTTGCCCAGGACGATCGCGCCGGCCCGGCGCAGCCGGGCCACGGCGGGCGCGTCCCCGGCCGGCACCGTGTCGCGCAGGGCCAGGGAACCGCGCGTGGTGCGGATGCCCTCGGTCGCGGTCAGGTCCTTCACGCTCAGCGGTACGCCGAGCAGCGGCCGGTCGTCCCAGGCCGCCTCGCCGAGGCGCAGGATGCGCTTCTCGGCGCGGGCCGCCCGTGCCAGTGCCCGGTCGGCGGCCACGGTGACGAAGGCGCCCAGAACCGGGCCGAGTGCTTCGATCAGTCGCAGGGTGTCCTCGGTGTACTCGACCGGGGACAGCTGCCGGGCCGCGTACAGACGGCGCAGCCCGGCGCTGTCGAGATAGCGGAGCGCGTCATCCATGGAAGGCACGGAACCAGTCGTTGCCGAAGTCGCGGACGGTCGCGCGGTGTCGACCCATCGCCTGGTGCAGCACGGCGAGGACTCTGCCGGAGGCGACGGCCGCCCGCAGGTCGTCCGTGGTGTACCGCTCGCCGGCGCTGCGCATCAGGCGCAGGTCGTACAGTCCGGGCAGGTGGCGGCCGGCGTGGTCGATGCCGAGCGGGACGCGGATGGCGTGGCGCACGTCGAAGGCGACGTGTCCGGTGTGGTGCTGGTCGGAGTGGTGCGTGAGGTCCGGCATGGTGGGGGCGAAGAACCAGTCGTCGCGCCCGGGCACGCGGTCGTGGATGCCGAGGGCGTGCGGAAGGTAGTGCCAGGTGTTGAAGCGCATGCGGGCGCTGTAGGCGCTCAGGGTCTTCACCAGCGCGGCACGGTCCTCTCCGAAGGACTCGGCGAAGGCGGCACTGGGCGCGACGCAGCAGAAGAAGGCGTTGCTCCTGAGGGCGAGCGGATCGTCCTCGCCGGTGCTGCCGGGTTCGAGGGGCGCGAAGGAGCGGGGCCCGCGGCCCATGGCGACGTCCGACGCGGTCGCCTCGGCGAGGGTCGTCATGAAGCGGGTGAGCAGGGCCTCGTAGGCGCTGCTGAAGCGTTCGGGGGCGGGAGCGGCGTGGAGCGCGTCGCTCAGTACCTCGAAGGCCGACGCCGTCTCCTCGATGGTCGTGGTGACCGCCCCGATGCCCGCCTCGCGTTCCAGCAGGGCGCGCAGCGGGAGGGGTACGTCGGTGTAGCCGACGGCCGGCCGCAGCAGGTGCTCCGTCTTGTTGAGGTTGACCCCGTGGATGACCCGGTAGAAGACGCTTCCGTCGCCGAGGCGGGCCTGCCGTTCGGCGGCGCAGCGGCGGGCGAGGGCTTCGAGCCCGGCAACGGTGGAGGCCCCCTCGATGTCGGGTGGCTCGGCGCCGTATCCGCGGATGTGTCCGGTCAGCAATGCGGCGACACCGGCGGAGGTGAGGTGAGTGCCGTTGGCTTCCTCGAGCCGGGCCTGGGTGCCGCTGCTCAGCAGGACGGTCGCCAGTGCGACGAAAGCGGCTTCCTCTTTCGACCATTCCTCGGCCGGGACGGCGGCGAGCCGGGCGAGGACGTTCTCGGGAGCGGTGGGTGCGATCGATTTTCCGGGGAGGTTTCCGGAACTGCCGAGATTCGAGAACAACTGGTGGCCCACGTAGACCTGGACCGGGGCCATGTGCAGTAATACATGACCGATGCGCTCCAGGTCCTCCCGGTTCCGTTCGGAAGGACGGCCCGTCATGTACGTGTGGAGTTCGGTGCGGCCCGCCTCTTCCGCGGCTTCACTTTCCAGATACCGGCGATGCAAATCCGTTCGCGTTTCCGCGTCGGTCACCAGCGAACCCACGATATGAGAGCCGGCCGGGGCGCGGGACGCTTCCCATAAGAAGAGCATGCGTCCGGTACGGTCGAGGATCAGCAGGTCGGAGCCGGTCGCCGCCGGGTCGACGCGTAATTCCCGGGCGATTATCTCTTGGGCGAGCCAAAGGTCGGCGGCGGTGAGAGCCGCGCGTCCGACGTCCTCGGGGAGGCGTCCGTCCAGCGTGAGGACCACGTGCAAGGCCTGCTTCGTGGTGCCGCACCGCCGGGCCCGCCCGACCGTCGATTCAAGTAAATGGGGGAAACCGTCGGATCGAATTGAAATCACCCACCCCTATTCGGCGCCGCCTGGGACCGCACCGAGGTCGTTGCAACTTCAAATTCCATTAAATTTGGATGCTAGCACCGTGAACAGCAGGCGAACCAGGGCACCATCTTGTGACCAAGGTCACACTCTCGGGTGGTTTTCTGCCCCAGGAGCAAGGGGAGCCTCTGGCTCGTCATTGGCGTCATCGACGCCGGGCGGCTGCCGGCCGAGCCGTCAGCAGCTGTGAAGCAACGCCGCAAAAGAGTGCGCACAGCCGCCCTCGATCGGAGCCAAGAGCGAAGGGCGGGGTTCCGCTTTCCGGCCGCATCGATCCCGGCCGCCGGCCGGGCAATTTCAAGGGTAAGGTATATCTGGACGTGAGCGAATTACTCACCGAGTCGGCACGGCCCGCCACCGCGGCCGAGCTGGCGAACCTTTATTCCGTTCTCGACGGCCACGGTCTCCTGCCGGACACCGTGGCCCCCTCCGTGATCGTCGTGGAAGCACCCGGCAGCACCGGCCTGGCGCCCGCGCTGGCCGAGCGGCTGGAACCGTTCGGCGTCAGCGTGGCCGCCCTCCCGGCCGAGGCGCCCCCGCGCGGCGCCGAACCTCCTACCGGACGACCGGCACGCACCACGTTCCTCCTCGGCGGAGAACTGCACGGCTGGTGCCTGGAGTCCGACGGGGAGACCGACGAGGCCGAGGTGATCGCCTCCGCGGTGGTCGCCGCCAGGCTGCGCGCCTGGGCCGCCGCCACCCGCCCGGCCCCCACCGTCACCCGCTTCCACCGGCCGGGCTCCGACTCCGTCGGCGTGGTCCAGTTCGACGCCGGAGGCGCGAGCGAACTCGTCGCCAAGACCGGCGAGGCGGGAATGATCCGTTCCGAGACCGGCTTCACCTCACGCACCAACGACGACCTGGCCCGCATCGGCCGGGACGCGCTCTTCCCCCGGCTGCACGGCGTGCAGATCCAGGGCCGGCAGGGCACCAGCCTCATGGAGGCCGTCGAGGCAGCCGACCTGGAGAAGCGTCTCTTCGAGGACGAGGCCCGCACGGAACTGGCACCCGACGCGGCCGACATCCTCGCCCCCTACCTCGACCAACTGGCGGGCTGGTACCGGCTGACCGCCGGCGAACAGCGCCCCACCAGCGCCGACTACCTCTACCGCGAGCGCTTCGACGCCCTGCGCGAGCAGCCCGCCTTCCGCTCCACCTTCCGCCTCTGCTTCGGTGACCGCGACCTCGACGAGCACTTGGCCGCCGAACTGACCCTGCCGGAGGGCATCCGCATCCCCGGCTACACGGCGGCGACCTCCTGGCTCCACGAACACGCCCCCGCCCTGCTCCCGCGTACCGGCAGCCAGGTGCACGGCGACATCTACCCGACCAACATGCTCCGGCGCTCCGGGGGCGGCCCGGTCTTCATCGACCCGCGCACCGTCTGGGAGCACCGACAACGCCCCGACATCGGCTACGGCGACCCCGTCTTCGACCTCGCCACGCTGCTGCACGGCCTGCTGCCGATGCCCGCCATCCTGCACGCCGCCCGGGAGGGCGAACCGGAGGCTCTCTTCGGCGACGCCTTCGACCCCGCCCGGCCGCACGACGTCGGCTCCCTGCGATTGCCCCTGCGGTTCTCCGACCGGCTGCGGTCGATCGAGCGCCGGCTGGTCCGGACCGCCCCCGGCAGCGAGCCGGAGCCCGTCGTGCGCTGCCGCCTGTACATCGGCGCGGCCTGCTCGCTGGCCGGATGGCTGAAGTACGAGAACACCCTGCGCACCCCCCAGGCGTGGGCGGCGACCTACGCCTACAGCGTCTGGTACCTGTGGCAGGCCCGCACCGTCCACGAGCAGTACACCGCCAAGGAGTTCGCTTGACCGAGTTGGACTACGACCGACTGGCCGCCGAGTACGCCAGGCACCGCCGCCCCTACCCCGGACTGGTGGAGTTCCTGGCGGAATTCGCCGGCCTGAGCGGCGACTCGACGGTCCTGGAGATGGGCTGCGGCACCGCCAACCACGTCGCCGCGCTCCAGCGGCTGACCGGCGCCCGCGCGCTGGGCGTCGACCCCTTCCCGGAGATGCTCAAGGCCGCGGCGACCCACGAGGCCGAGCTCGAACTGCGCACCGGACGCGCCGAGGAGATGGACCTCCTCGACCTGCCCGAGGCGTCCCTCGACCTGATCTTCTCGGTCGACGTGATCCACTACGTCCGGGAGCCCCGCCGCTACTTCGAGGGCGCGCTGCGCGCGCTCAAGCCGGGCGGTGTGCTGTGCACCGCGACGGACTCGGAGGAGATCATCCGCTCCCGCGTCCCCGTGGCGCGGTACTTCCCCTCCACCGTCGAGGTCGAACTCGGCCGCCACCACGCGATCGACGTCCTGCGGGCCGAAGGGCGGGCCGCCGGCTTCACCGACGGCGGCAGCCGGGTCTTCGAGAGCACCTACGAGCTCACCGACGCCACCAAGTATCGCGAGAAGGCCTTCTCCTCCCTCCACCTCATCCCGGACGAGGAGTTCGAATCGGGCCTCGCCGCGCTCACCGCCGAGCTCGCCAGGGGCCCCATCCGGGCCAACAACCGCACGTGCGCCGTCCTGGCGCGGAGGCCCGAGTGATCCCGCGCTACTCACGCCCGGAGATGGCCCGGCTGTGGACCGACGAGGCGAAGTACGCCTCGTGGGTCCGCGTCGAAGTGCTCGCCTGCGAGGCACAGGCACGGCTGGGCACGGTGTCCGAGACCGAACTCGCCGCGGTGCGGGCCGGCCGTGTGCCCACCCCCGAGGAGGTGCGCGACCAGGAGCGCACCCGCGATCACGAGGTCCTCGCCTTCCTCGCCGCGTACACCGCCTCGATCCCCGACGATGCGGCACGCTGGGTCCACTTCGGCATGACCAGCTACGACCTGGTCGACACCGCGCTGGGCCACACCCTCGCCGCCTCCTGCGACCTCCTGCTGGGCGCGGCCGGGCGGCTGCTGCGGGCCCTCACCACGCGGGCCGTCGAGCACTGGGACACCATCTGCGTGGCACGCACCCACGGCATCCACGCCGAGCCCACCACCTTCGGACAGAAGATGGCCGGCTTCGCCTTCAGCGTCCACCGGTCCGTCGAACGCCTGCGGGCCGCCCGCGCCGCGGTCGCCGTCGGCACCGTCTCCGGCCCGGTGGGCACCTACGGGAGCGTGGACCCGTTCGTCGAGGCCTATGTGTGCGAGGCCCTCGGGCTGGGCGTCGAGCCGGTGCCCACCCAGGTCGTGGCGCGTGACCGGCACGCGGAACTGCTCGGCGCCGTGGCCGTCCTGGGCGCGGTGGTCGAACAGATCGGCCTGGAGATGCGCCTATTGCAGCGGACCGAGGTCCGTGAGGTGGAGGAGCCCCGGTCCAGCGCCTACCAGGGCTCCAGCGCCATGCCGCACAAGCGCAACCCCACCACCAGCGAACGGCTGTGCGGCCTGGCCCGGGTGCTGCGCGCCGGCCTCGGCGCCGCCCTGGAGGACGTCGCGCTGTGGCACGAGCGGGACCTGTCCCACTCCTCCGTCGAGCGCGTCGTCCTGCCCGACAGCCTCATCGCGGCGCACTACCAGGTCACCAGCGCCGCCGAGCTCATCGAGGGGCTGCGCGTCTTCCCCGACCGGATGCGTGCCAACCTCGAACAGACCGACGGCCTGATCTACAGCTCGACGGTGATGCTGCACCTGATGTCCGCCGGATCCGAACGGGAAAAGGCGTACCGTACGGTGCAGGACGCGGCCACCGAGACCTGGGAGACCGGCCGGCACCTGCGCGAGACCCTGCGCGACCGTGGCATCGTCACTGACGACGACGTGTACGACCCGAGCCGCTTCCTGCGTTCTCGGCACGTCATGCGGCAACGACTGGAGGAACTGCTCCATGTGGAAGTGTGAAGTCATCGACGCGGCCGACCTCGACGTGGCCGAGGTCGCCGACCTGTACCGCTCCTCCGGCCTGGCCGAGCGACGCCCGGTGGAGGACACCGAGCGGTTCACCGCGATGGTCCGCAACGCCAACCTGGTCGTCGTGGCCCGCGTCAACGAGCGCCTGGTCGGCATCGCGCGCTGCGTGAGCGACGGCTCCTACGTCACCTACCTCAGCGACATCGCGGTCGACCGGGCCCACCAGCGGCGCGGTATCGGTGTGGACCTCATCCGACGGGTCCAGGAGGCCGCGCCCCGGGCGAAGATCGTTCTGCTGTCGGCGCCGGCGGCCACCGAGTACTACCCGCACATCGGGTTCACCCAGCACGGCTCCGCCTGGGTCCTGGACGCGGCGCGGTGACGGGAGAGACCAGCGGCAAGCCGGTGGTGGGCATCACCACCTACCAGGAGGACGCCTCCTGGCGCGGGTGGCACCGCCACGCCTCCTTGGTCCCGACCGACTTCGTCGCCGCGGTGACCGCGGCCGGCGGGGTCCCCGTCCTGTTACCGCCCTCCGGCGCCGAGCCCGAGGCCGCGACCGTCATGGCCGACCTCGACGGGCTGGTGCTCGTCGGCGGTGCCGACATCGACCCCGCCCTCTACCGGGCCGAGCCCGGCCCGCATGCCGGCAAGTCGGCGCCGGAGCGCGACATCTGGGAGAGCGCCCTGCTGCGCCTGGCCTTGCAGGACGACCGGGCCGTCCTCGGCGTGTGCCGCGGCATGCAGTTGATGAACGTGCTGCGCGGCGGCACCCTCATGCCCCACCTGCCCGACGTGGTCGGCAACGACGACCACATGCCCGCCGAACCGGTGTTCGCCCCCAGTCGGCTCACCTTGCGCACCGATGCCCTGCCGGGCTCGCTCCTCGGCGCCGAGAGCGACCTCCCCTGCTTCCACCACCAGGCCGTCGACACCCTCGGCGCCGGCGTCGTCGCCACCGGCTGGAGCGCCGACGCCGTGGTCGAGACGATCAGCCTGACCGGTCACCGCTTCGCCCTCGGTATCCAGGGCCACCCCGAAGTCGGCCCCTCCCGGCCGGTGTTCGAGGCGTTCGTGGCGGCGGCGGCCGCCCGCCGGGCCACCCGCGAGCGGGACGGTGTCACCGCCGCATGACCGCACCCGACCCCGGCCCCCTCACCGACCTGCTGCGCCGGACCGCCTTCGCCGACCGGGTGGAGCACGCCCGGCGCCGCTCGGGGCTGCCCTGGGAGCCCTGGCCTCCCGAGGCCACCGCTCCCCCGTCCCACGACACCGGCACGGCCCTGTGGAACCTGCTCCACCACGGCCGGCGGCCCGGTCGCGGCCTCGACACCTCCCTCGCCGAACGCCTCACCGCGCTCGGTCTCACCGACGACACCGGCGGGCCGGGACGCTGGGAGGTCACCGCCTTCCGCGGCCTGCTCGCCGCCCGCGACCGGGCCGGGCGACAGGGCGCCGGCAACGTCTACATCGGCGAGGACTCGCTGCGGTTCGTCGACACCATCCTGCGGGCCCGCCCCACCGGACGCGCCCTGGACGTGGGCTGCGGGTCCGGCATCACCACCTGCGCCCTCGCCCTGACCTGCACGGAGGTCACCGGCGCCGACCTCCAGCAGGACTGCCTGGACGCCACCGCCCTGACGGCCGCCCTCAACGGCCTCGGTGACCACGTGCGCACGCGGCAGGGCGACTTCTTCCAGAGCCACAGCCCCGGCGACACGCTCAACTGCGTCGTGGCCAATCTCCCCTACGTGCCCGTGCCGCCCTCCCTGCGGTACTCCGCGGCCGGCGATGGAGGGCCCGACGGTCTGGACCTCAACCGCCGGCTGCTGCGCCGCGCGGTCGGCCTGCTCGACCCCCGCGACGGGCTGCTGATCACCCGGTTCCAGAGCCTCGGCGACGCCTCCGGCCCCCTGCTGCTGCCCGAGATCGAGGCCTTCGCCAAGGAGGCCGGCCACGACGTCAGCGTCGTCGCCGACGGCCGCACGGTCCCGGAGGTGCGGGCCGCCCTGACGGCCCTGCACGCACAGCGGCACAACCCGGAGCTGCGGCCCGCCGAGGTACTGGAGACCGTCGACGCCCACATGCGCCGCTTCGAGCAGCCGCACTACTTCGCCTGCGGGATGGTCAGCCGCTCCGGCGGCACGGGCCGGGTCACCTTCACGGACCTCTCCGGCACGCTCTCGCTCGGGGACGTGCTCACCGCCGTCCCCGGCGCGCGGGGCGAGGCGGTGGACGCCGCCGTGCGGCTCTACCGCGGCCGGGCACTGGACCTGCCCGACGGCTTCTGGGAGATCGGCACCGGCGACGACGTGGCGGTGACCGAGCAGCGGCTCCCGGCCCTGCTGGCCGCCGTGGCGGACGCGGGCCCGGTCGGCCTCACCGGCCGCGACCTGGCCCGCGGGGTCTTCGCCGACCGCTTCGAGGCCGACCCGCTCCGCTCGCGCGCCCTGCTCGTCACCACGGAATTGATGACCGGCTGCCTGGCCGACAAGGGCCTCATGGAAGGCAACAGCGCTCAGTGAACCAGCAACACCCGCAGAAGCAGGGGGGCATGACACACCGGTCGGCGGTCCTGGTCCTCGCACTCGGCGCCTTCGCCATCGGCACGGACGGGTACGTCACCACCGGCATCCTGCGATCGATCGCGGACGACTTCCACGTCTCCGTCTCGGTCGCGGGCCAACTGGTCACGGTCTTCGCCCTCAGCTACGCCGTCAGCGCGCCGGTGCTGATGACGCTGACCGCGAACGTCAACCGGCGGGTCATGCTGTACGGCTCCCTCGGGTCCTTCCTCCTCGCCAATCTGCTCGGCGCGCTCGCTCCCGACTACCCGACGCTGCTCGTGGCCCGGGTGCTCACGGGCGCGGCCGCCGCGGTGTTCATGAACACCGCGGTGGCCGCGGCGACGGCCATGACCGGCGAGCGCCACCGCAGCCGCGCGCTGGCCCTGGTCATGGGGGGCCTGTCGGTGGCCACGGCGCTGGGAGTGCCGGTCGGTACCCTGATCGGCGCCCTGGGCAGCTGGCGCACCACACTGGGATTGATTGCCGGGCTCGCGGGCCTGGGGATCGTCGGGCTCGCCCTGACACTGCCCGCCACGCCGTCCCCGCCGCCGATCACGATGGTGGCCCGGCTGCGGGTCGCCGCCGAGCCGGCCGTGCTGCTCGCCGTGCTGGCCAACGCCTGCGCGGTGGCCGGCAGCTTCACCGTCTACACCTACCTCGCCGTGTTCGCCCGTGATGTGACGGGCCTCAGTGCGGCGGGGGTCAGCGCGGTGCTGTTCGCCTGGGGCGTGGCCGCGTCCGTCGGTACGGCGATGGGAGGCCGGATCAGCGGCCGCCGCGGTCCGGACCGGGCGTACCTCACGGGTGTGCTCGGCGTCATCGCGGCATTCGCCGCTCTGGCGCTGGCCGCGCTCCTCGCCCGGGTCGCCCAGGGTCCGGCCACCGTGGTCTTCCTGACCGCGACCGCCGCCTGGGGCGTCCTGTACTGGATCGTGCCGGGCGCCCAGGTCCAGCGCGTCATGGACCGGGCGCCGACCGCACCCACCATCGCCGTCTCCGTCAGCAGCGCCTCCTCCTACCTGGGCGTCGCACTCGGCGGCGGCATCGGCGGGGCCGCGCTCTCCTTCGCCCCCTCCTGGACGCTCCCCCTGGTGGGGGCGCTGTTCCTCGCCCTCGCCGCCGTCCTGACGGTGCGTCAGATCCCCGGGGTGGCGGCGATGCCCCCCGGGGACAGGCCCCACCGGGAGCGCACGGCGGGGGCGGCGAACGCGAAGGAGTAGGTCCCGACCCGCCCGACGGGGATCATGCCGGCCAGGGCCGGGACGAGCCGGCGGCGGTTCGAACGCGCCGAGCGGGAGCCGGTCGCGGCGGGGCCGAGGCCGAGAGGGCGGTGACCGCCGAGAAGGCACCGAGGCAGCCGGCCGAGCGGGACAAGCCGCAGGGCCCTGCCCGGGTGAGCGGGCAGGGCCCCTGTCGTGCGGTCGGGACGGGTGCCTCAGCAGCCGACCGGCACGGTCAGGGTGGCGGTGGCGGGCGGCCAGCCCCACTCGGTGGTCTCCAGCTTGCCCGTGACGGTCGAACCGCACGGCGCGGTGGCGGTGATCCGGCCCACCGGGGTGCTGGAGTGGTCGATGAGGACCGAGGGCGTGATGGTGGCGAGCGTGGCACCGCCGACGACCGTGGCGGTCATCCGGTAGGGGACGGTACGGGCCGTCCAGCCGACGCTGCCGGGCGAGGACTGGCCGTAGAAGGTGACCTGGTCGCCGCTGACGGTGGCGCAGATCTCGTTGACCACCACGCCGCGGTAGCCGGTGACGCAGAGGCCGGGACCGGACGGGCCGACGGAGACGTCGGCGGCGAAGGCGGTGCCCTGGGCGGCGGCGCCGCCGGCGGTCAGGACGGCACTGGTGGCGAGGATGGCAAGGAGCCGGTTCATCGGGTGATTCCCGTTCATGGGTAGGGACGGCAACGTGAAGCCATGTGACATTTCACGCTTCACACCTCGCATGCTGGCATCGATTCTGGCGGAATTCCTAATTCCACCCCCACTTTTGAAGCCTGATGACAATTTCGGCCTTCCGATGACTGAATCGCATCGATGGCTTGCGCTTCATGACGCCCGGTTTCCGTCCGTGAACAGTTGGTTGCGGGCGTTGCCCGGGCGCTCGGCCGCCGCGCAGGATGAACGGGCCCGGCCGCGCCGACGAACGCGCGGCGGACGGGCGGCCGACAGGAGGCGATCGTCGTCGTGTCCGCGCAGCAGCTCCACCTCGCCGTACTCCCACCCGGGGCCCCCGGCCCCGCCGACCCCACCCGCCCCGCCGATCCCGGCGGCCCCTCCGGCCTCGACGGGCTCGCCCGGGTCGCCCGCACCGCCGAGCGGGGCGGGTTCGACTTCCTCCTGCTCCCCGAGACCGCTCCGCCCGGACCCGAGGTCCTCACCGCCCTCGGCGCCCTGTCCGCGGCCACCACCCGGCTGGGCCTCGCCGCCGGCCTGGACCCCGCCGTCCACCAGCCCTACGAGCTGGCGCGCCGGCTGGCCTCGCTCGACCACCTCAGCGGCGGCCGCGCGGCCTGGAGCCTGACGGCCGGCCCCGACGGCGGCGCCGGCGGGCGGCTGCGCCACGGCGGTCCGCCGCCGGAGGCCGAGCGGCCCGCCCACGCCACCGAATTCCTGCGCGCCGCCCGGGCGCTGTGGGACAGCTGGGCGGAGGACGACGTCCCCGCCGACCAGGCCGGCGGCGTGTTCGTGCGCCCCGGCGCGGGCGCGTTCACCCATCACGGGGCGCACTTCGACCTCTCCGGCCGGTTCACCACACCCCGCGCGCCGCAGGGCCACCCGGTGATCGTCCGGACCGTCGCCTCCCCGCGGGACCTCGCCGCGGCGGCCGCCGACGCCGACGTGGTGGTCGTGCCCCACACCGCTCTGGCCGAGGCCCGGGCACTGCGCGCCGACCTCGCCGAGCGGCTCGCCGCCCACGGCCGCGCCCCCGGGGAGCTGAGGGTCCTCGTCTCCCTCGTCCCCGTGCTCGGCGACACCCCGGAGCAGGCGCGGGAGCGCGCCGCCGCGCGCGTGCCCGCGGCGCACGTCGTCGGCACCGCGCGCCAGGTCGCCGACGCGCTCGCCGGGTACGTGCGGGGCGGCGGCTCGGACGGCTTCCTGCTCACCCCGCACCCCGCCGCCGGAGCTCTGGACGCGTTCGTCGACCACGTCGTGCCGCTGCTCCGGGCGGAAGGCCTGTACCGCGCCGAGTACACCGGCACCACCCTCCGCGACCACCTCGGGCTCGACCGGGCCCGCCGAGCGAGCCGGGAGACCGCCGCATGACCAGCCCCGCCGCACCGCCGGCCCCCTCGGACCGGTCCCTGCCGCCGCTGCACCTCGCCGTCGCCCTGGACGGGGCCGGCTGGCACCCGGCCGCCTGGCGCGCCGAGGGCGCCCGACCCGGCGAGCTGTTCACCGCCGGGTACTGGGGAGACCTGGTGACCGAGGCCGAGCGCGGCCTGCTCGACCTGGTCACCTTCGAGGACGCCCTCGCCGTGCAGTCGGTGAGCCTGCGCGGACCCGACGACCGCACCGACCAGGTGCGCGGCCGGCTGGACGCCGTCCTGATCGCCGGCCGGGTCGCCCCGCTGACCTCCCGGATCGGGCTGGTCCCCACCACCAACGTCACCCACACCGAGCCGTTCCACCTCTCCGCCGCGCTCGCCACCCTCGACCACGCCAGCCTCGGCCGGGCCGGCTGGCGGCCGCAGATCTCCGCCCGCGCGGACGACGCCGCCCACTTCGGCCGCCGCGCCCCGGCGACGCTCGCCGAGGCGGACCTCGCCTCCCCCGAGACGATCTCCGGCCGCCTTGCCGCGCTCTTCGACGACGCGGCCGAGTCGCTGGCCGCCGTCCGCGGGCTCTGGTCCGGCCGCGCGCCCGACCTCCCCGTCACCGTGCTCGCCCACGCCCGCATCCCCTACGAGCTGGCCGCCAAGGGCGGTGACGTCGTCTTCGTCACCCCGCACTCCCCCGAGGACACCGCGGCCGTCCTCACCGAGGTCGCGGCCGCCGCCCGCGCCGTCGGCCGGCCCGCCGAGCGCCCGCTCAAGGTCTTCGCCGACCTGCTGGTCCTCCTCGACGACCGCCCCGGCGAGGCGGCCCGGTGGAAGGAGCGGCTCGACGAGCTCGACGGAGCCCCGCTCGCCTCCGACGCCGAGATCTTCACCGGCACCCCCGCCGAACTCGCCGACCTCCTGCTCGCCTGGCGCACCGTGGACACGGCGGGCCTGCGCCTGGACGGCTTCCGCCTGCGCCCGGCCCGCCTCCCCCACGACCTCCGGGCGATCACCCGCGCCCTCGTCCCCGAACTGCAGCGCCGCGGCGCCTTCCGCACCGCCTACCGGTCCGACACCCTCCGCGGCCACCTCGACCTCCCCGCCCCGACGGGCCCGCCGAGCTGAGCGCCTGACACGGCCTACCGCAGCACGGACTCCAGGAAGTCGCTGCCGAGCCGGGCCACGACCGAGAGGTCGAGCTGGTGGAGGACGTAGCGCCCCCGGCGCCGGGTGCGCAGCAGCCCGGCCTTTCGCAGCACGGTGAGGTGGCGGGAGACCTCCGGGGCGGTGATGCCGTACGCGTCGGCCAGCTCGCTCGTCGAGTAGACGCCGCGCGCGAGGTTGCGGCACAGCATCATCCGCATCGGATGGGTCAGCGCGTCGAGGCGCAGCGTGACCGTTTCCACCGACTCGGTGCCGCCGACCTCGCGGTCGGCGACCGGGTACTGGATGACGGGCTGCCAGCCCGGCGCGTAGATGGCGAAGAGGTGCGGCCAGCCGAAGACGCTCGGCAGCAGGGTGACGGCGGTGTCGCGGGCCTCGGTGCGGCCGTGCACCAGCTTGTCGGCGACGATGCGGCTGCCGTGCTCGTCCTCCTCCAGGCTCAGCGCCCGGGACGCCGCCGTGAGCGCCTGCGCCAGGCCCTTGCGGCGCAGCAGGTCGGTCTTGTGCTGGGCGTCGGCGGTGAGCTGGACGCGCACCCGGCGCCAGGTGTCGGCGAAGAACGCCTGCTCGCAGTCCTCCAGAAGGCGTCGTATCCAGGCGCGGGTGGCGGCGGGTTCGGCGAGCATCCGCTCGACGAAGGCCGCCTGGCGCGGGCCGCGCGCCGCCGCGAGGTCGAGCGCGCGGCGCCGCGACCGGGCGTCGACCAGGGGTGAGGGCAGGCCCTTGGGGTAGTGGCTGGTGCTGCAGGAGATCTCCAGGGCCGCGCCGACGAACGTCTCGTCGTCCATGCGGTCGAGGTCGTCCAGTTCCTCGGCGAGGGTCTCCCGGGGCCGGGGCGGCATGAGGAAGTCGGAGCGTGTCGAGCGCCACATGAAGTCGGCCTCGAGCAACCGGTCGGCCAGTTCCGGCGCGAGTGCGGCGGAGGTCGCCGTCGTCCACGCGTGCAGCCGGGCGTGGTGGGCGGGCTCGGCGAGCGCGTGCAGCGCGTTGCCGAGCTCGGCCAGCGGCGAGGGGCAGAAGGTGATCCGCTCGTGGGGCAGTCCGGTGATGTCGATGGTCACGCTCATCCCCCCATGGTGCCGGAGCGGCCCGAGGCGCTCGCACGTCATTTGACCAGGGCCGTCAATCGACGGGACCTGCGGGGCGGCCCGCGGGCAGGGTGGGCGCATGAGCGCACTGCAGCAGCACCTCCTCGACGGCTACCGGGCCGCCCAGCACGCCGAGCCGGCGCCTCCCCTCCCCGGGACCCGGGACGTCGCGGTGCTGCGGGCGGTCCGCGACCACCGCCGCTTCGAAGCCGTCCTGGCCGGCCGCCCCGCCACCGGCCGCCTCCGCCTGGCCTTCCACCGGTGGCTGCGCCCGGCGCGCTGAGAACGCCCGATCGCATTCCGTGACGGATCGTCAACGAATGCCACGACAAGGATGGTTGAAGGATGCTGCCACCCCTTGACGGCGGCGGTCCGGATCCACCATGGTGTGGCGCACTCCCTCGCACCGCTGCCCCATCGGTACTCCCCCACCCGGAGACGGCATGCGTGCACCCATCCACCCCCGCCCCACCCGCCGGCGCGGACGCGGCGGTCCGTCCGCCGCCCTCGCGGTCGCCGCGCTCACCGCGGCCGCCGCCTCCACCGTCGGCATGGCCACCTCGGCGGCGGAACCGCTTCCGTACGTCAATCTGATCCTCAACGGGGGCTTCGACTCGTACCCGTGGATCTGGTCGTGCGAGGGGAACGTCTGGCCCAGCAGCATCCCGCACGACCACTACGTGTCCGGCCGTCCGACCGCCGAGAGCAACGCGAGATGCTCCCAGCGGGTGCGGGTCCTGCCGAATTCGAGCTACCTGCTCCACGCCACGGTGCGCGGCCCGTTCGCCTTCGTCGGCGTCAGCGGCGCGGGCGGGGAGAACGCCTCCACCTGGTCGAGCCAGACCAGCTGGAACAGCCTGTCGGTGCCGGTCACCACCGGGCCGGACACCACCGAGCTCACCGTGTACTTCCACGGCTGGTACGAGCAGACCGCCTACGACGTGCGGTGGGTGTCCTTCACCGGGCCCGGTTACCAACCGCACCCGTGCGGCGAACCGGCCACCCCGTCGCCGACGGCGACCGACGGCCCCGCGTCCCCCACGCCGTCCCCGTCCTGCCAGCGCACGTACATCCCCTGACGGCCCCCGCTCCGGCCGCACTCCCCCACATCGGAGATCGCCATGCGCTCATCCCGCCCCCGCCCCCGCCATGCCTACGGCGGCGGCCGGCTCGGCGCCGTCCTCGGCGCCCTCGCCCTGGCCGGCACGGCCGCCCTCGCCGCGAACGGCTCCGCCACCGCCCAGCCCGCGCCGCTGGACTGGATCAAGAACGGCGACTTCCGCTACCCGCTCGCCCTGGGCTGGTCCTGCGACGGCGAGTTCGTCCAGACCGACCTCGGGGTGGAGGGCCGTCCCAGCGGGCAGGACTACGCCGGCTGCTCGCAGTCGGTCACGGTCGTGCCGGGCACCGCCTACGCGTTCTCGGCCTACGTGTCCGGCGCGTACACCTTCGCCACCATCTCCGGCACCGGAACGGGCACCGGCGAGGTGACCCTCTGGGCCGACGGACCGGAGACGAAGTCCCTGGCCACGACCCTCACCATCGGCAACGTCCACGAGGTGACCGTCACCTTCCACGGCTGGTACGGACAGGCCCCCTACCGGGTGAGCCGCGTCTCGATGATCGGGCCGATGTACCCCAACGAGTGCGCCACCGCGACCCCCACCCCGGGTGTGCCCGCGCCGACCTCGACCCAGCCCTGCCTGCCCCGGCCGACCACGCCCCCGACCGGCCCCGGAGTCCCCACCCCCACCCCGACCGGGAGCTGACCCGCACCACACCTCGGGCACCCGGCACCCGCCCCGCCACCCGCCCCGCCACCCGCCGCGCGCGGGCGGTGGCGCGGGTGTCGGTGACGGGCCGTAGATTCGGCGCGACCGAGCACCAGCCGCGCGATTCCCGGACAGGACACCGAGCCCGATGAACCCCGCCTCCCCGATCCCGCCGAGCGACGCGCACGGCGTCGCGCTCACCGAGCGCGCCATCGCCGCCGTCGCGGCCGACCCGCACCGGCCGATCCTGGACTACGGCCCCTGGGCCGGGCCGTGGCTGACCGGCGAGCCCGAGCCGCTGCCGGCCGGGCTGCTGGCCGGCGCCGTCTTCCCGAGCGGGCGCCCGCTGCCGCCGAGCCTGCGCCGCTGGCTGGCCTTCGACGCCGGCCTGCTGCGCCGGTTCGGCTGGCTGGACGGCGCGGGCCGCTTCACCCCCCGGTCGCTGGGCGACCTCGCCCGGGACGAGCTGGGCGACCTGTGGGGCTCCTGCTTCGCCACCGTCTCGGACCGCTTCGACGAGTGCTTCCTGCTCCCGGGCGGCTCGGACTCGCGCCGCGTTCTGGCGACCGGGGCGGGCGACGAGCACGGCGAGTACCCGGTGTTCGCCCTGGACGTCGACGACATCCCCAGCGTCGAACTGATGTACCCGGGGCTGGACGTCTACCTGGCCGACACCTCCGGCGTGATCACCGTCGACCTGGACGGCTACTCCTGCCTGGCCCGGGACGGCGTCTACGCCCGGCGGATGCTCACCCACGCGCACCGGGTGTTCGGCGGCCGGTTCGCCGAGGAGTGCCTGCCGGACTTCTGAGGCCTCGCGCAGGCCCGGGGGCCGGGTCGGAGCGGCCATGCTCCGGCTCACCCGGCCCCCGCACACCCACCCCCGTGTGACGCCTGATCTGCTCATATACGCTGGCACACGGACGGGGCCCGCAGGCGGCGCCCCGCGCAGAGAGGCGGTCCCCGGCATGCGACTTCCGCGCAGTGCCCACACCCGTCGGCCGTGGCGCGTCCACGAGTTCGCGCCCGACTTCCGCACCGAGGACGTCTGGGCCTTCCGCACCCCCGGCGCCGGGCCGGAGGACTTCGACGTGATGCTCGCCGCGATGCGGGCGGGCGGGGGCTCGGCCCGGCAGTCCCGGGCCACCCGTTTCCTGTTCGCGGTGCGCTGGAAGCTCGGCGCCCTGCTCGGCTGGGACGGTGCCGCGGCCGGCCTCGGCACCCGGGTCCGCTCACTGCGTGAACGGCTGCCCCGCGAGCTGGCCGACACCGTCGACACCGGCGAGCCCGACGGCCTGCCGTTCACCCCGGCCTACCGGCTCCCCGACGAGGACGTCCGCGAGCTGGCCAACCGCACCGTCCACACCCTGATGCACCTCGGCTGGGCGCCGACCGGCGACGGTGGCCACGAACTGCGGATGGCCGTCCTGGTCAAGCCCAACGGCCTGCTCGGCCGGTGCTACCTCCTGCTCATCGCACCGTTGCGCCATCTGATCGTCTACCCGGCCGTGACCCGCCAGTGGGAGCAGGCCTGGCGCGACCGCCGGCTCCTGCTCGCCGATGGCGCCGGCCCGGTCGGGTCGCGGCGGAGCGGCGGGGCTGGGGGTTCGTGACAGACGTGCCGGCCATGGGTGAGAGCGAGGCGGACGAGGCCGCGCGGGGTGTGCCGCTGCTGGTGGTGGACGGGGCCAACGTCGTGGGCTCGGTGCCCGACGGATGGTGGCGCGACCGGCGGGGCGCGGCGCAGCGGTTGCGCGACGCGCTCGCGCCGCTGGCCGGCGGCGGGCTCGGCGCGGTGGCCGGCGACGACCGGGCCGGCCTGCCGCCGTGGGCACGGACCGGTCCGCTGGAGGTGGTCCTCGTCGTCGAGGGGGCCGCCCGGGGTGTCGCGGCGACGCCGGAGGTCCGGGTCGAGGCGGCGGGTGGCAGCGGCGACGATCTGATCGTCGACCTGGTCGCGGCGGCGCTGGCCGCCCGCCCCGGGCGCGGCTGCCTGGTCGTCACGGCCGACCGCGGGCTGCGCGCCCGGGTCACCGCCCTCGGCGCCGCGGTGACGGGCCCGCGCGCCGTCCGCCCCGCCTGAACGCCCGGCCCGGTGAGGGGTCTGACGATCCGTCGGTAGAGGCCGTTGGCCCGGTCGCTGGAACGCCCGGTCCCGGCCCCTTCACAACCCGGGCGGCAGGGGGCCGTACAGTTCGGCCATCGCCCCCGACAGGGAGGCCCCGCCCGGGTCCGCCGCGCGCCGGTCGGCCACCGAAGTGGGCAGCATCACCACCGCGACGATCAGCGCCGCGGCGGCGAAGGCGCCGAACCCGGCGATGCTCAGCGGCAGTTCCATCCAGGTGCTGAGCCAGCTCACCAGCCACAGCTTCAGCAGGTTGCCCGTCGTCGCGACCGCCAGTCCGGCGGCCGAACGCAGGCGCACCCCGCGCCCCGGCAGCGACAGCCGGCTGAACTTGGGGCCGAGCACCGCCCCCAGCGCGACCAGGGTGAGCAGTTGCCGCCAGCCCGGGCCGTTCGCCTGCGTGGCGCCGTCCAGCACGGCGACCACCAGCGCGAGTCCGGCGACGGCGAGCAGGTGCCGGGCGACGCCGCGCAGCGCCGTCCCGTCCCCGTCGCGGTCGGCCAGGACGGACCAGAGGTGGCGCACCGTCACGCCGACGAGCATCACCACCACGGCGGCGACCACCGTCGCCCCCGGTCCAGCCGGGCCGGCGGACAGGCCGACCCCGCCGGCCAGCCGCACCGCCAGCCAGAGCGCGGCCGGCTCGGCGGCCAGCAGCAGCGGGAGCAGCAGGAGCGCCCGCAGGCAGAAAGCCCGTGAGCGGCCCGCCGGGAAGCGCCGGACCAGCGCGCCGCCGGCGGAGTGCACCGCCACCAGGAGCACCGCCGCGCCGAACACGGCGGCGCACCCGGCCATGGGCGGACCGCCCAGTTCGAAGCCCGCCACCACGGCGGCGGCCACGGCGAGACCGACGGCGGTGGCCACCAGGTCGAGCAGGTGGGCGGCCGGACCGCTCACCGGCCGGGATCCGTTCGATATCCGTCCCCCCGGAGTCGGGCGTGTTGGGCCATGGTTCCCCGCCCGCCCGCCCGCGACCCGTCCGGCGGCCCGTCGCCGCGGCTGACGGAAGCCGCCGCGGGGCGCCCGCGGCACCGGTACGCCGGGGCGCACGACCGCGTGCTTTAGCACGAAACGGCGCCAGTTCGCAGGAAGTTCACCGGGAGTCCGCTCGCATTGGCGAACTGGGCGCGGGGGCCCGTTCACGGCGCGCGGCGCACGGTAAACCTGAGGCCGACACCGGCCCGGTCGCGGGCCCGGGAGTCCGGCCGGACCGCTCCCGCCGGCGCGCGCAGCGCACGGCCACGGCGGGTCCCGGCGCCACCCGCCCCACCCCGACCGCACAACCCCGGGCCGACCGCCCGTCCCCTTCCCCGCTTCGACCGTTCTGAGGATGCTGAATGCTTGGTGCTGGTTCGTCACCCGGACGCCGGCGCTCCGCCCCCGTGCTCGTCTGGCTCCTGCCCACCCTCGCGACGGCCGCCGTCGCCGCCGTCACGGTGGCCGCGGCCTCCCCCGACGCCCGGACCGGGGTCGCGCTGTGCGCGGTGGTCGGCACCCTGGCGGTGGTCCTGGTCGCCGCCGAGGCCGCCCGCCGGGGCCGGGCGGCGGAGGAGCTGCGCGCCCGGGCGGTCCAGCGCGAGGGCGAGTTGCTCCGCCGGCTGACCCGGCAGGAGACCGAGTACATCCGGCTGGCCAAGTCCGTCCTGCCCGCCGCGATGACCAGGCTCTCGATGGGCGAGGGCCTGGACCACGTCGTCGACGCGTACACCCTGCAGGACGTCACGGTCGGCCCCGAGTTCCGGGCGGCGCAGCAGACCCTGGTGCGCGCCGTGCTGGAGACGGTCGAGAACGAGGAGGCGCTGCGCGAGTCCGCCCGGCGCTCCTTCGTCAACATCGCCCGCCGCGTCCAGGCGATCGTCCACCGGCAGGCCGCCGAACTGCGCAGCATGGAGCACGCGCACGGCAACGACCCCGCCGTCTTCGACGACCTGCTGCTGCTCGACCACGGCAACGCCCTCATCGGCCGCCTCGCCGACAGCATCGCGGTGCTCGGCGGCGCCCGGCCGGGCCGCCAGTGGAACAAGGCGGTGCCGCTGTACAGCGTGCTGCGCGGCGGCATGTCGCGCATCCTCGACTTCCAGCGGGTCGAGCTGCACCCGGTCTCGGAGGTGGCCGTCATCGGCCCGGCCGTCGAACCGATCATCCACGCGGTCGCCGAACTCCTGGACAACGCCACCCGCTACTCCCCGCCGCACACCCTGGTGCACCTGACCGCGGTCGAGGTGCAGACCGGCATCGCGATCGAGATCGAGGACGGCGGTCTGAGCCTCAGCGAGGAGGGCCGGGCCCGGGCCGAGCGGATGCTGGCGGAGGCGCAGGCCGGCATCGACATCAACGACCTCGGCGAGACGCCGCGGCTCGGCCTCGCGGTGGTCGGGCGGCTCTGCGAGGCGTACGGCCTGCAGGTCTCGCTGCGCCCCTCGGCCTACGGCGGGGTGCGGGCGGTGCTGGTGGTCCCGCAGGAGCTGATCACCACCGCCCCCGCGACCGGGCGCGCCCACGGCATCGGCGTCACCGGCTCGTCCGGGCCGGAGCCGGTGGACGACCGCCGGCCGCACACCTCTCCGCCGCCGCGCCGCCCGCTCACCGGGCCACCGCCCGGGCCGCTCAGCGGGGCGCGCAACGGCTCGCCCGGCGCAGCGCGCAACGGCTCGGTGACCGGCGGGGACGAGGCCCCGCCGGTCACCGAGCGGACCGCCAACGGCCTGCCCCGGCGCCGCCGGCACACCGCGCCGGCCGTCCGCTTCGGCACCCGGCCCGCCGCCCCCACCGGGAGCACGCCGCCCGGCGGCACCCCCGTCGGCCGCGCCGCCGGTGTGCCCGGGCAACCGGCCGAACCGGTGCAGCCGGGCCTCTGGCTGGCCGCCTTCACCGAGGGCATCAACGGCACCGGCCCGGCCGGACACGACGACGCGGGCCACGACAACGGAGACCCGAAGGGGACGCGGAGGGACGAGCGGTGATTCAGCCACGGACCAACCTGGACTGGCTGCTCAAGCAGCTGGCGGACGAGGTCCCGCTCGTCCGCAACGTCATCGTGCTCTCCTCCGACGGTCTGCGGATCGCCCAGCACGGCACCGAGCCCGACGCCGCCGACCGGCTCGCCGCCGCCTGCGCCGGGCTGCAGAGCCTCGCCGCCGCCGTGGCCCACGAGTTCCCGCACGGGGACGGCCGGATGCGGCTGGTGGTGATCGAGATGGGCGGCGGCTTCTTCTACCTCATGGCGGCCGGCGCCCGCGCCTACCTCGCGGTGCTCGCCGACGAGGGCGTGGACGCCGGGCTGATGGGCCAGCGGATGCGCGACCTGGTCGCCCGGATCGGCGAGCACCTCACGACGCCTCCGCGAAGGGGCGAGCCCGTCGCATGAGCACCACCGGCCGGGACTGGGGCGACGAGGCCCCGGAACGCTTCTACGTGATCACGCGCGGCCACCCCCAGCCGGCCGGACGGGCCGCGCTGGACCTGGTCACGCTGATCGTCGCCCGTGCGGAACCCACCCCCTCGATGCCGCCGGAGCACGCGGCGATCCTGCGGCTGTGCGGATCGCCGCTCTCCGTGGCCGAGATCTCCGCCTACCTGCGGCTTCCCGTCAGCGCGGTCACCCTGCTGCTGGCGGACCTCGTGGCCGAGGAACGGGTCGAGGCGCGCGCCTCCGTCCCGGCCGCGCTCCTTCCCGACCGTGCCCTGTTGGAGGCGGTGATGCATGGACTTCAGCGGCTCTGACACGGAGCTCGGGCCGGCGGACGAGGATCTGCTGCCGGACTCGGCCGCCGCGGCCGTCAAGGTGGTGATCGTCGGCGGCTTCGGCGTCGGCAAGACGACCCTGGTCGGCTCGGTGAGCGAGATCCGCCCGCTGACCACCGAGGAGACGATGACCCAGGCCGGGGCGGAGGTCGACGACCTGGCCGGGATCGAGCGGAAGTCCGAGACGACCGTCGCGATGGACTTCGGCCGGATCAGCATCAGCGACGAGCTGGTGCTCTACCTGTTCGGCACACCGGGGCAGGAGCGGTTCTGGTTCCTGTGGAACGGCCTGTTCGAGGGGGCGCTGGGCGCGGTCGTCCTGGTCGACACCCGCCGGCTGGAGATCAGCTTCGACGTGATCGGGCGGCTGGAGGACCGGGGCGTGCCGTTCGTGGTCGCGGCCAACGCCTTCCCCGACTCCCCCGCCTGCCCGGACGAGGAGCTGCGGCTCGCGCTCGACCTGCCGCCCGAGGTCCCGATCGTGGCGTGCGACGCCCGGGTCCGGGAGTCCGGGCGGGACGTGCTGCTCGCGCTGATGCACTACCTCTACGACCTCGCGGGGCCGCCGCCCGCGCGGTGAGCGCCTCCGCCCTTCCCCTCCCCACCCCCCACCGACCCCCGGAGCCATCGTGACCTCACCGTTCCGTGACGACGCCCTCCTCGCCCCGCCGGCCGGCTGCCCCGCCCACCGGGCCGGCGACCCGGGCGGCCGGGAGCAGGCCGTGTTCGACCCGCTCGACGAACCCGGTCCCGACGAACCCGCCCTCGACGAGCTGCCCGTCGCGGGGCTGCGCCGGCTCTACGGGCCGGCCGCCGAGGCGGACCCGGCGGGGCTGTACGAGCAGCTGCGCGCCGAGTACGGCGAGGTCGCGCCCGTCCTGCTGCACGGCGACCTCCCGGCCTGGCTGGTCCTCGGCCACACCTCCAACCTCACCGTGATGCGCACGCCCTCGCGCTTCTCCCGTGACTCCCGCCGCTGGACGGCCTTCCGGGAGGGCAAGGTCGCCACCGACTCTCCGCTGATGCCGGTCATCGCCTGGCAGCCGCTCTGCGTCTTCGCGGACGGCGCCGAGCACCGCCGGCTGCGCGGGGCCGTCACCGACGGCCTGAACGGCACGGACCGGCGCGGAGTGCGCCGCTTCGTCACCCGGTACACCGCCGAGCTGGTCGAGGAGTTCGGCGCGAGCGGCCGGGCCGACCTGGTGAGCCGGTTCGCCGAGCACCTGCCGATGCTGGTGATGACCCAGCTGGTCGGCATGCCCGAGGAGTACGGACCGCGCCTGGTCGAGGCGGCGCGCGACCTGATGAAGGGCACCGAGACGGCCATCGCCAGCAACGACCACGTGGTGGCCGCGCTGCGCCGCACCGTCGAACGCAAGCACGGCGACCCCGGCCCCGACCTGTGCACCCGGCTGATGCGGCACGAGGCCGGGCTCACCGACGAGGAGGTGATGGAACACCTGCGCGTGGTCCTGCTCGCGGCCAACGAGACCACCGTCAACCTGATCGCCGACACGCTGAAGATGATCCTCACCGACGAGCGGTTCCGCGCCCACCTGTCGGGCGGTCACATGACCGTGCCGGACGCGCTGGACCAGGTGCTGTGGGACGCCCCGCCGATGTCGCTGGTCGCCGGGCGGTGGGCGACCGGCGACACCGTGCTCGGCGGCCGGCGGATCAAGGCCGGCGACATGCTGCTGCTGGGCCTGGCGGCCGGGAACGTCGATCCGGTGGTGCGGCCCGACCCGACCAGGCCGCTGCACGGCAACCGCTCCCACCTGTCCTTCGGCGGCGGCCCGCACGAGTGCCCGGGCCAGGACATCGGCCGGGCCATCGCGGAGACCGGGATCGACTGCCTGCTCACCCTGCTGCCGGACCTGCGGCTCGCCGTCCCGGAGTCGGAGCTGACCTGGACGTCGGCCTGGCTGTCGCGCCACCTGGTGGAGCTGCCGGTGGAGTTCACACCGCGCGAACGCCCGCCGGCGACGGACGGCACGAACCGCACGAGCGGCGCGAACGCCGCCGTCCCGGTTCCGCCGGAGCCCCTGGAGCCGGCGGATCCGGTGCCCTCGGCGGAGCCGGAAGCGGTCCCGCCGCCCGGGGCGCGGCGCGGCTGGTGGGACACGCTCACCGGCTGGCTGCGGCGCTGAGCACCGTCGCGCGCGTAGAGTCGGCCCCGACCGGCCGCGGCCCGCCGCCGCCCCGCGCCGCCCACCGGAGGGTGTCCCCGTGTCCCTGGTACGCGTCCACAACTTCTCCGTCTCGCTCGACGGCTACGGCACCGGCGAGGGCCAGAGCCAGGAGGCCCCGTTCGGCCACGCGGGCGACCGGCTGCACCACTGGTTCTTCCGCACCCGGACCTTCCGCGCCATGCTCGGCCAGGAGGGCGGCGAAACCGGCGTGGACGACGCCCTGGCCCGCACCTGGGGCGAGGGCATCGGCGCGGAGATCATGGGGCGGAACAAGTTCGGCCCGCAGCGCGGTCCGTGGCAGGACCACGAGTGGAACGGCTGGTGGGGGCCGAACCCCCCGTTCCACACCCCGGTGTTCGTGCTGACCCACCACCCCAGGCCCAGTGTGGAGATGGCGGGCGGCACCACCTTCCACTTCGTCGACGGCTCCCCGCACGAGGTGCTCGCCCGTGCCAGGGAGGCCGCCGGCGGCCTGGACGTCCGGATCGGCGGCGGCCCGGCCACCGTCCGGGCCTTCCTCGCCGCCGACCTCGTCGACCACCTGCACGTGGCCCTGGTCCCGATCCTGCTCGGCCGCGGCGAACGGCTCTGGGACGGTCTGGAGTCCCTGGAGGACCGCTTCGACGTCGAGTCCGTCACCACCCCGAGCGGCGTCACCCACCTGACCTTCACCCGGCCCTGAACGCGTTCGCGTCCGCGGCCCAGGTCACCGGCCGCGGCCGACGCTGTCCGCGCGGGTCCCGGTGGCCTCGGCGGCGTCCAGCCGTGCGGCGACGTCGCGAACGTCCTCGTACGTGGCGGGCGCGGTTCGCAGGCCGAGTTCGTCGTGGAGCGCGCTGGCGACCTTCGAGAGTCCGCGCTTGAGATGACTGGCCGGGATGGAGGGTTCGGCGGGACGGTGGGCGCGCAGGCGCTCGGCTCGGCCCCCGGTAGGGGACGGCGAGCCCGGTCCGTGGGTCGACGACGCCGCACTCGATCTCCAGACCGATCCGCGCGGACGCCGTCGCAGGCGCCACCAGCAGCGACCGGAGATCGTCCCGACCCAGCCCAGCCGTACCCATCCGCCGGCCTCCTCGCGTCCGAACGGCCGCACGCGGCCACGTCAGCGATCAGTGAACCCCAGCGGTTCGAGCACCGCCGGCATGCACCGCTCCGACACCGGGCGGGTACGCCCGAGCGGACCTGAACACCCCGGGCAGGCCGGTCATCGACCCCCGGAAGACCGGAGCCCGTCGAGGAACGGCACCAGGACGTCCAGGAGTTCGGCGGGGGCGTCCACCGCGATCAGGTGGCCGGCGGTGGGGAACTCGACCAGGCGGGCGCCGGGGATCGCCGTGGCGTAGCGGCGGCCGATGTCCTGGAAGTCGGTGACGTCGAGCCCGCCGGTGGCGACCAGGGTGGGGACGCCGACGGCGGCGAGGTCACCGGTCGCGGGGCCCTGCGAGTGCTCGCCGACCGCGGCCTGGTTCACCAGGGAGGTCCGCAGGGGTTCGCGGAGCCGGTCGGCCGCGTGCGCCGGCACCTCGTCCCAGGTGCGGGCCGGTCCGCGCACCCACATGTCCAGGTTCACCCGGACGGCGGCGTCGAGGTCGCCGGCGGCCAGCGCCGCGGTCTCGGCCTCGTCGTAGGCGATCATCCCGGCGGACCAGTCGTAGCCCGGCCACGGCGGGGCGAGCAGGGCCAGCGTCCGCACCCGCCCGGGGTGGGTGAGGGTGAAGTCCAGGGCCACCCGGCCGCCCCAGGAGGCGCCCACCAGCCGGACGCGCTCGTGACCGAGGTGGTCCAGGAGGCGGCGCAGGTCGTCGGTCTCGCGGAACGGTCCGGCCGGGGGCGCGGACTCGCCGAAGCCGCGCAGGTCGTAGCGGACGACGGTGTACCGGCGCGCGAGTTCGGGGACGAGCGCGTCCCACATCCGGTGGTCGGCGATGCCGGCGTGCACCAGCACCACGGGCGGGCCGTCGCCGGTGACGACGTAGGAGAGGTGGCCGAGATCATCGGCGAGCGTGAGCATCCGCCGATGTTCCCAGGTGGCAGGCGCATGCGCCACCCGTAAACGATCACCGCCGGGGCGACCCGGTGCGCCCCCGCCCGCCCGGGTGTGCCCGGCCGTGCCCCGGGTGGGAGTGCCCGGGGAGGTTTACCGCTCCCGCCGGGGTGCCATATCCGAGGCTGCAAGCCGGATCCGGCGGTCGGCCGGATCGGGCCGACCCAGGGAGGGGACACCCGGATGACAGACACCCAGCGGTCCGCGCTGCGGTACACCGCCGACATCACCACCGAGGACATCGACGGCCTCGCGGGGTTCATCGGGCGGCGGATCGTGCTGCTGCGGGAGGGCGCGGACGCGCCGGGGAACGAGGAGGAGCGGGTCGGGGACGCGCTGTCCCGGACGGTGACGGCCCTGACCGGGACCGCGCGGGAAGTGCTCGGCGCGCTCGCCGAGCGGGCCGCGAGGGCGGCCGAGGCGGCGGAGGGGAACGAGGGGCCGTCGTCCCCGGACGACGTGGTGGAGGAGCTGAGGGCGCGGCTCAGCGTCCTCTGGCGCTACCTGCTGACGGCGGCCGAGGCGTGGAGCCACCTGCCGGACTACGACGTGCTGCGCTGGCGGCTGGACGGCCACCTAGACGCCGAGCACGAGGCGCGGGCCCGCTGGCTGGCGGCCGGCGAGGCCTGGTAGGCGCACCGGCCCGGCCCGGCCGGGCGGTGTCAGCAGATCCTGCCGGGCCGGGCCGCGGTGGCCCTGAGCAGATCCCGCAACAGGCCGAAGTCGATGTTCTCGGGCCTGCGGAACCGCAGACAGCTCTTGCCCATGTCCTGCCCGGCCAGCCGCTCCCCGAACGCCTCACGAACGTCGCCGCGCATCAGATAGAAGGAGATGTACTGCTTCTGGCCGGCGAACGCGATCTCGCAGGCGCCGTCCCGCTCGTATGCGGGCATCCCGTACGCCATGACCTCGTCGAAGCCCTCCAGCTCCTGCCGGCACAGCTGCCGCACCTTCGCCAGCACAGCCCGGCGCTCCTCGGGCACCTCGGTCAGGTAGCCGTCGACGTCGCTTGCCCTGCTCTGCACCATTCCGCGAGGTTATGCCGGATTCGAAGCCCGTATCAACATGTCGACGACGGAGCCCAGGGGCCCGCTGCGGGCCCGCCGGGCGGGGCGGAGGTCACCCGGGCGGGTGGTCCTCGGCGTGGGGCGGCACGGCGGGCGGCCGGGCGGGGGTGGTTCGTGGTCGGATGGGCGGTCGGCGTGGAGAGGGGGGACCGTGCGGCGGCTCAGGGCGGTGGCGGCGGTGGCGGCGGCGGTGGTGCTCGCCACCGCGGCGGTGGCACCGGCCGAACCGCCGGACGGGGGCGCCGACCGGGGGCGGGACGGGGCACCGGCCCAGCGGCCGGCGGGCGGGGCGGACGGGCCCGGCGGGTCCGGTGAGCAGGGTGAGCACGGCGTGTTCGGCGGGCTCGGGGCGATCGGCGCGATGGGCGGCTTCGGAGGGCTCACCGGTCTCGGCGGGGGCCGGCTGCGGCTGCTCGCCGGGGCGCTGCGCCAGGACCGGCCCGGCAGCGGCTGGTACCTGGTCGGCGGCGCGCACCTGGTGCTCAACCTGGAGGTGCTGTCCGCCGACCACCGGCAGATCGTGCTGCGCTTCCCGCCCGCCCGGCGCGTGGTGTCGGTGCTCTGCGGGCCCGACGAGACGTACGCGCCGCTCGGCTACACCTGCGGCGCGTCGGTCGCCCTGGACACGGTGACCGTCCGGCTGGGGCGGGGCGGGCGGCCGACCGACCCGACGGCCACGGCGGCCGGGCGGTACGCGAACTTCTGGCTGCTGGGGCTCGTCGAGCCGCGCTGAGGGCTCCGGCCGCCGGGCACCGGCGGCCGGGGGTCTTGACGAAACGGTCCATCAAAAGGTGTTCTGTACCACGGAGCCGGCCGGTCGCCGGCCGTGCGGTCCCGGTGGGGTATAGCCCGGGGCTGTACCCCCGGGTGACATCTCCCCCGCCGGCGGACGGGGCTCCTACGGTTTCCCGCAACCCCCACACCCTGACCGCGGGAGACCCCCATGCTCCGACGACCCGCCAGGGCCGCGTGCGCCGTCCTGGCCACCGCCGCCCTCGCTCTGACCGCCCTCCAGGGCACCGCCGGCGCCGCCGCCCCGAACCCCGGATCCACCGCCGCCGTCCGGGCCGCCTCGGCCGCGGCCGGCGCGCCGGACACCCTGGGCGTGGCCGCCGCCGCGCCCGAGGTGATAGACGCGCTGCGGCGCGACCTCGGCCTGACGGCCGGCCAGGCGCGGGCGCGGATCGCCAACGAGGCCAGGGCCGGCGCCCGGGCCGGCGCGCTCGCCCAGGGCCTGGGCGGCAGTTGGGCCGGCTCCTGGGTGGAGGGCGCCGACGCGGCCCTCGCCGTGGCCACCACCCGGGCCGCCGACGCCGCGACGATCCGCGCGGCGGGCGCCCGGCCGGTGGTCGTCGCGCACCCGCTGGCCGCGCTGGAGGGCGCGCTGACCGCGCTCGACCGGGCCGCCGAGCGCGGCGCCGCGGGCCGGGCCGACGCGCTCGCCGCGCCGGTGCGCTACGTCGACGTGCGCGACAACACCGTGGTGGTGCAGGCCACCGACCCGGCCGCGGCCGAGCGGCTGGTCACCGCCGCCGGGGTGGACCGGGCGGCGGTCCGGGTGGAGACGGTGGCCGAGGCCCCGCGTCCGCTCTACGACCTGCGCGGCGGCGACGCCTACTACATCGGCTCCGGCAGCCGTTGCTCGATCGGTTTCCCGATCACCCGGGGCACGACCCAGGGCTTCGTCAGCGCGGGCCACTGCGGCCGGGCCGGCGCCACCACGACCGGCGCCAACCGGGTCTCCCAGGGCAGCTTCCAGGCCTCGGTCTTCCCGGGCAACGACATGTCCTGGATCGCCGCCAACAGCAGCTGGACGGCGACCCCGTACGTGAACAGCGCGTCCGGCGCGGTGTCCGGTTCGGTGCTCCAGCAGGTCGGCGCCTCGGTCTGCCGCTCCGGGTCCACCACCGGCTGGCACTGCGGGACCATCCAGCAGCACGGCACCAGCGTCACCTACCAGGAGGGCACCGTCTCCGGTGTGACCCGCACCAGCGTGTGCGCCGAGCCCGGTGACTCGGGCGGCTCCTTCATCTCGGGGACCCAGGCGCAGGGCGTGACCTCGGGCGGCACCGGCAACTGCTCGCAGGGCGGCACCACGTACTTCCAGCCGGTCAACCCGATCCTGCAGGGCTACGGGCTGACCCTGAAGACGGACTCGCAGGGCCCCGGCCCGGGCCCGGGCCCGGGCAACCCCGGCGGCACCTGGGCGGCGGGCACCGTCTACCAGGCCGGTGCCACGGTGACCTACGGCAGCACCTCCTACCGCTGCCTCCAGGGCCACCAGGCGCAGGCCGGCTGGGAGCCGCCGAACGCGCCGGCGCTCTGGCAGGCCGTCTGACCCGGCCGGGTCCGGGCCGGCCGCAGCGGACCGGCGCGACGGCGGGCCCGCGGTGTGAGACCTTGGGACGGGGGCGAACCACCTAGGAGGCCCGATGTCCTCGAAGCGTCGCCGCAAGAAGAGGGCCCGCCGCAAGGGCGCCAACCACGGCAAGCGGCCCCAGTGCTGAACCGGCGCCGAACCGCTGCCGCGGCGCCGTGCCGGTCCGGACTCCCCGTCCGGACCGGTACGGCGTTCAGCCGTTCGCGGGTTCCGCGTCCTGCGGCGCGTAGTACAGGCTCGCCATGGTGGCGCGCTCGCGCCAGCCGAGGGCGGTGTACAGCGCCCGCCCCTCGGGCGTGCCGACCAGCAGGCCGGTGACCGCGCCGCGCCGGTGCCCGGCGTCCTGGAGGATGCGCATCACCAGCGAGCCGAGCCCCCGGCGGCGGTGCTCCGGGTCGGTCTCGATCTGGTCGGCGACGGCGGTCGTGCCGGTGACGGCGAGCTGGCCGCGCGCGGCGAACCGGCCGTCCCCGGTGCGGACCAGCACCCGGACCACGTCGCCGCGCCACCAGCTGGTGAGGGTGTATCCGGCCGGCACCGCCGGGTGTCCGGCCGCGAGCGGAACGCTCATCAGGTACCCGGGGACGTCGAAGCACCAGCCGGGGCCGAGCCAGGGGCGCACGGTGTCGTCGTCGGCGAAGAGCTTCAGCCAGGTCCACGGCGCCGTGGTGGCCGCCACCAGCTTCCGGACGTCGGCCTCGGTGGGTTCCGGCAGGACGTGCCGGGCCACCTGCCGCGGCTGCCCGACGTCGACGGTCCATCCCCAGGGCTCGTCCACCGGGTCGGCCGCACCCCGCGACACGATCCAGCCCTCGACCCACTCCCGCACCAGCTCGTTGACGGTGGGCTCGTCCACCCGCCACCCCCTGTAATAGTCAAGATTCGATTATGAATATTACCAAACCGCCGCAGGGCTCCGCCCGGCGGCGGTCGGCCGCGTCGACTGCGGGGCAACCTGCCGCAGGCCGTCGCGCACGCGATGATGCTGGGGTGCGCGGCCCGGCCGGCCGTGCCACCGTCCTTGCGGACCCACACCACGGAGGCACCCCCATGACCGCTTCGCTCCCCGAGCTCACCGGCGACTACGTCCTCGACCCCGCCCACACCCGGATCGGCTTCGTGGCGCGCCACGCCATGGTGACGAAGGTCCGGGGCTCGTTCGGCGAGTTCGAGGGCACCGCCCACCTCGACGGCGGTGACCCGGCCAAGTCGGCCGGTCAGGTGACGATCAAGTCCCAGAGCATCGACACCGGCGTCGAGCAGCGCGACCAGCACCTGCGCACCAACGACTTCCTGGACGCCCCCACCTACCCCGACATCACCTTCCGCACCACCTCGGTCGAGCCGCGCTCGGAGACCGAGTACCGGGTGACCGGCGACCTCACCATCAAGGACACCACCCGTCCGGTCACCATCGACTTCGAGTACACCGGCAACGCGGTCGACCCGTACGGCAACCTGCGGGTGGGCCTGGAGGGCTCGGTGACGATCAGCCGCAAGGAGTACGGCGTCACCTGGAACGCGGCGCTGGAGGGTGGCGGCGTGCTGGTCGGCGACAAGGTCGTCCTGGAGTTCGACATCTCCGCCGTCAAGCAGAGCTAGCGGCACCCGGTACCCGGGGGTCGGCGGGGCGGCCGGGGTGGCCCCGGGCGGGCGGTCGTTCCTCCTTCACCGGCGGGCCGGCGGTCAGCGGTAGGGGCCGAGGATCCGGCGCAGCCGGCTGCGGCGCGCGGGTTCGCGGGGGATGCCGCCGGTCCGGTCACCCTGGTCACCGGCGGTCCCGGCGGTCCCGGCGGTCCCGGTGTCCTCTGCGCCCTCGGCAGCGGCCACCGGGCCTCCGGCGACCGGCTCACCCTCCGTCCGTTCCCGGGCGACGGGCTCGCCGGCCGTCCGCCCGTCGGTGCGCGGCGCCCGCTCCGCGACGGCCGTCCGGCGGACCGGCCCGGTCCGCGCCCGGCGGCGGGCCGCGGCGGCGAGCGCCAGCCCGAGGCAGAACAGGAGCGCGAGCGCCAGCCCGGCGAGGAAGATGCCCAGGCTGTCCAGCGTCACCAGCTGGTTGCCCAGGATGGTCACCTGGTACTCCGGCCCGCCGGACAGATTGTCGGCGATCAGCAGACCGGTGAAGGCCGCCGTCGCGGCGACCAGCAGGAGTCCGAACAGCAACATGGCGTGTCCCTTCGGTCCTCTCCCCCGTCGGTGCCCATGCCCCTCCGGTGCGGCGCGCCTACCCGGGCGGGCCCCGGCCTAACGCGGGGCGCCGGGGCCGGCGGAGCCGCCCTGTTCGACCCGGACGGCGACCAGGCAGGTGTCGTCGTCGGTGTCCGCCGGGCTCAGCTCCAGCAGCAGGTCCAGGTACCGCTCCAGGTCGGGGCCGGGCCGGCCGGCGGCCCGGATGAGGTGGTCGACGGACTCCTCGACCGGACGGTCCCGGCGTTCCACCAGACCGTCGGTGTAGAGCAGCAGGACGTCGCCCGGCTCCAGGCGGGCCGTGTCCTCCTCGTACTCGGCGTCCGCCAGCGCGCCGAGCAGCACCCCGTGCGGCAGCGGCAGCACCTCGGCGCCGTCCGGGCCGAGCCGGATCGGTGGGAGGTGGCCGGCCCGGGCCCAGCGCAGCGAGCCGTCGTCCGGCCCGAGCAGCACGCACACGGCGGTGGCGGTCACCTGCCCCGGTTCGCGCAGGGCCACGGTGTTGGCCCACTCCAGCAGCCGGCCGGGGCCCGCGCCGGTGACGGCCAGTCCGCGCAGCGCGTGGCGCAGCGCGACCATGCCGGTGGCCGCGCCGACCCCGTGGCCGGCCACGTCGCCGACGGCGAGCAGCACCCGCCCGTCGGGCAGCACCAGCACGTCGTACCAGTCGCCGCCGACCCGCTCGCGCTTGGCGGCGGGCCGGTAGCGGACGGCGGCGCGCAGCCCGGTGGCGCCCAGCGGCGGCGGCGCGGCGGGCAGGATCGCCTGCTGGAGCCGCAGCGCCAGTCGCTCGCGCTCGGCCGATTCCTGCTCGCTGTCGGCCAGCCGGGCCCGGGTCGCGCCGAGCGCGACCTCCGTCCAGTGCTGCGCCGACACGTCGTGGTAGGCGCCGCGCACGGCGCTCAGCGCGCCGTCGGCGTCCAGGACCGGTTCGGCCACCACCCGGGTGTAGCGCTGGGAGCCGTCCGGGCGGACCAGCCGGAACACCGCGGAGGCGGTGCGCAGGCGGTGCTGCACGGTGTCCAGCAGCCGCCGGACGGCGGGCTCGTCGTCCGGGTGGACGTGCCGGGCGAGGCGCGCCAGCGGGACGGCCGGGGCCCCGGGCGGCAGGCCGAACAGCTCGGGCAGGCCGGCGTTCCAGAGGATCCGGCCGGTGCCGGGCTGTTCCTCGAACCCGGCCACCCGGGCGAGGCGCTGGGCCTGGCGCAGCAGCGCGGTCTGGTCGGTCTCGCCGGGCCGGTCGGTGTCCCGCTGCCAGCTGAGCAGCAGCCGTCCGTCGAGCGGGGCGACCGCGATCCGCAGGGTGGTGGGCTGGGTGATGCCGCCGCCCTGGAAGACCAGGTGCAGGCGGTCGTCGGTGCGGGTCTCGCCGGTCTCGTGGGCGCGCAGCAGCGGTTCCAGCAGGCCGGTGGCGCAGGCCACCGGGTAGGCCTCCAGCAGGGAGGTGCCGTCCAGGCCGCTGCGGGGGCGGCCGAGCGGGTCGCGGAACGCCCGGTTGGTGCGCAGGATCGTGAAGTCGACGGTCCGCCCGTCCCGCAGGACGGGTTCGAGCAGCAGGGCGGGGTTCACCAGGCCGTCGAGGAGGTCGGCCTGCCGCTCGGGCGCGACGGCGGGTTCGGGACGGCCGAGGACGGTGGCGCACAGGTCGGCGAGGGCCCGCAGCTGGCGGCGCTGCGGCGTGCCGAGGGCGGGCGCGGGGCCGGGCCAGAGGACTTCCAGCGCGCCGCGGCGGCGGCCGTCGCCGAGCAGCGGGAGGACGGCCCGGGGTGTGTCGGGACCGCCGACGCAGGGGCCGGGCGGTGCCGGCTGGTCGGGCCAGTGCTCGGCGCCGGAGGCGAGGGCCTGGCGGACGGCGGCGGGGACGCCGGGCGGCACCCGGTTCCAGGCCTCGGCCTCGTCGGCCGGCAGGCCGGACTGGGCGGCGAGCGCGAGGGCGCCGGCGGGCAGCCGCTGCCAGACCAGGACGGCGTGGGCGCCGAGCGGGGCGGCGCCCTGGCGCAGGACGGCCTCGACGGCGCCGGCCAGGTCGGGCACGGCGGCCAGGGCCCGGACGGGGGGTGCCGCGGCGTCGGGCGGCTCGGGCGGCTCGGGGCGTCCGGACGGTCCCGGGGCATCGGGCGGCCAGGCCCGGCCGGGAGCGCCCGGTTCGGGGCCGGCCGGCTCGGCGGAGCGGCCGACGAGGTCGGCGGCCAGGGTGACGACCGGCACCCCGGCCTCCCGGGCGAGCCGGGCGAGGCGGGCGGCGGCCTCGGCGGGCGGGACGGTCAGGCGCTCGGCGAGCATCCCGGTGGCGAGGTCGACCAGCGCCCGGGTGCCCTCCTCGCCGCGCATCCGCTCGGCGGCGTGCTGGAGCCGCCGGACGGCGCCCGCGAGCTGCAGGGCGACGGCGTCCCCCGCGTCCGCCGCATCCGCCGCGATTCCACTCGCCGGGGGCGGGCTCCCGGGCGCGGCGGGGTCGCGCACGGTGTCGTCGCGCGGGGTGCCGTCCGGTGGCCCGGCGGTCATGAGGTGTCCAGCCAGTGCCGCATCCGCGCCAGCAGCTGCTCGGTGTCCACGGGCTTGGTGACGTGGTCGTCGGCGCCGGCGTCGAGGCTCTTGGCCCGGTCCCCGGCCATGGCCTTGGCGGTGACGGCGACGACCGGCAGGCGGGCGAAGCGCTCGTCCGCCCGGATGGCGGCGATGGTCGCGTAGCCGTCGAGGCCCGGCATCATCACGTCCATCAGCACCAGGTCGGTCTCGGGGTGGTCGCGCAGCAGGTCGAGTCCGGCGCGCCCGTCGGCGGCGTGCAGGACGGTCAGGCCGTGCTGTTCTAGGGCCGCGGCGAGGGCGAAGACGTTGCGGATGTCGTCGTCGACGATCAGCACGGTGCGCCCGGCGAGCGGCTCGTCGGCGCCGGCGCCGGGCCCGGCCGGGCCCGGGGCGACGGGGTGGCGGCCGCCCAGCAGGGCGATCAGGCGTTCGCGGACCTCGTCGAGCCCGGTGAGGAGTTCGAGGCGGTCGACGGTGGTGCCGAAGCTCCCGGCGGAGCCGCCGTCGCCGTGGTAGCCGAGCACGGGGGTGCTCTCCGGGAGGGCGGTGAGCAGCACGGCGGCGAGATCGCCGGTGCGGGCGAGGTCGACGAGCGCGCACCGGTACGGGCCGTCGGCGATGGCGGCGCGCAGGGTGCCTTCGTCGCCCGCGGTGCGGACGGCCGTGGGCGGGTCGTCGCCGTGGGCCTCGACGGCGGTCCGGGTGAGCAGGGTCAGCAGGGCCGGCGGGTCGGCCTCGACGACCAGGACGCGGGCCTCGGCGGCCGGGGCGGTGGGGGGCCGGTCGCGGCGGGCGAGCGGGAGGTAGAAGCTGAAGCGGCTGCCCCGGCCGGCCGTGGAGCGGACGGTGAGGGCGCCACCGAGCAGCCGGGCGAGTTCGCGGCTGATCGACAGGCCGAGGCCGGTGCCGCCGTAGCGGCGGCCGGTGGTGCCGTCGGCCTGCTGGAAGGCGCCGAAGATGGAGTCGAGGTGGGCCGGGTCGATGCCGATGCCGGTGTCGTCGACGTGGAAGGCCACCGCGGCCTCCGCCTGGCCGAGTTCGGCGGGCAGCGCGCCGGCGTCGACGCGTTCGATGCGCAGGTCGACCCGGCCGTCGTCGGTGAACTTGATGGCGTTGGACAGGAGGTTGCGCAGCACCTGGCGCAACCGGGCCTGGTCGCTGACGAGTTCGGGCGGCACGCCGTCCTCGACGGTGATCCGGAAGGCGAGGTCCTTCTGGTCGGCGAGCGGCTTGAAGGCGGCCTCGACGTAGGCCAGCAGCTCCTGGAGGGTGAAGGGTTCGGGGCTGAACTCCATCTTGCCGGCCTCGACCTTGGAGAGGTCGAGGATGTCGTTGATGAGCTGGAGCAGGTCGGAGCCGGCCGAGTGAATGACGCCCGCGTACTCGACCTGTTTGGGGGTGAGGTTGCCGGCCGCGTTCTGGGCCAGGAGCTGGGCGAGGATCAGCAGGCTGTTGAGCGGGGTGCGCAGTTCGTGGCTCATGTTGGCCAGGAACTCCGACTTGTACATCGAGGTGAGGCTCAACTGTCTTGCGCGTTCCTCAAGTTCCTGCCTGGCCTGTTCGATCTCCAGGTTCTTGGCCTCGATGTCGCGGTTGCGGTCGGCGAGCAGCCCGGCCTTCTCGGCGAGTTCGGCGTTGGAGCGCCGGAGCTCCTCCTGTCCTTTCTGCAACTCCTCTGAGCGGGCCTGGAGTTCGGCGGTGAGACGCTGGGACTCGCCGAGCAGTTCGTCGGTGCGGGCGTTGGCGAGCAGGGTGCCGATGTTGACGCCGCAGGCCTCGGCGAACTGCTCCAGGAAGTCACGGTGGACGGCGCTGAACGGGTGGACGGAGGCGAACTCCATGACGCCGAGCAGCCATTCCTCCAGGGCGATCGGCAGGATCACCACCGAGCGGGCGTGGGTGGCTCCCGCGCCGGAGGCGATGGTGGCGTAGTCGGCCGGCAGGTCGTCGAGGGCGACGGTGCGACGGCTGCGGGCGGCCTGGCCGACCAGCGACTCGCCGAGCCGCACCCGCGCGGGGGCGCCGCCGCCGGTCGGCGGCCCGTAGGCGCTGATCCGGGCCAGCCCGGTGGACTCGCCGTCCTCCTCGGCCAGGTAGAAGGCGCCGTACTGGGCGCCGACCAGCGGGGTCAGCTCGTCGGTGATCAGTTCGGCGACCGCGCGGATGTCGCGCTTGCCCTGCATGGCGGCGGTGAAGCGGGCGAGGTTGGTCTTCAGCCAGTCCTGTTCCTGGTTGGCGCGGGTGGTCTCGCGCAGGGACTCCACCATGAAGTTGACGTTGTCCTTGAGGTCGGCGACCTCGCCGGAGGCGTCCACGGTGATCGAGCGGGTGAGGTCACCGGCCGCGACGGCGCTGGTGACCTCGGCGATCGAGCGCACCTGCCGGGTGAGGTTGCCGGCGAGTTCGTTGACGTTCTCGGTCAGCCGCTTCCAGGTGCCGGAGACACCCTCCACCTCGGCCTGGCCGCCGAGCCGGCCCTCGGTGCCGACCTCGCGGGCCACCCGGGTCACCTCGTCGGCGAACGATCCGAGCTGGTCGACCATCGTGTTGACGGTGGTCTTGAGCTCCAGGATCTCGCCCCGCGCGTCCACGTCGATCTTGCGGGTGAGGTCGCCCCCGGCGACCGCCGTCGTCACCTGGGCGATGTTGCGCACCTGGCTGGTGAGGTTGTGCGCCATGAAGTTGACGTTGTCGGTGAGGTCCTTCCACGTCCCGGCGACGTTGGGGACGCGTGCCTGGCCGCCGAGCCGCCCCTCGGTGCCGACCTCCCGGGCCACCCGGGTCACCTCGTCGGCGAACACCGAGAGGGTGTCCACCATGGTGTTGATCGCGCCGGCGAGCGCGGCCATCTCGCCCTTGGCCTCCACGGTGATCTTGCGGGAGAGGTCGCCCCGGGCGACGGCGGTGGCCACCTCGGACATCGAGCGGACCTGGCCGGTGAGGTTGGAGGCCATCACGTTGACGTTGTCGGTCAGGCCCTTCCAGGTGCCCGACACGCCTCGGACGGTGGCCTGGCCGCCGAGGTTGCCCTCGGTGCCGACCTCCCGGGCCACCCGGGTCACCTCGTCGGCGAAGGCCGAGAGCTGGTCGACCATCGTGTTGATGGTCTCCTTGAGCAGCAGGATCTCGCCGCGCGCGTCGACCCGGATCTTCTGGGTGAGGTCGCCCCCGGCGACCGCGGTGGTGACCTCGGCGATGGCGCGCACCTGCGCCGTGAGGTTGTCCGCCATCCCGTTGACCGACTCGGTGAGGTCCTTCCAGGTGCCCGAGACGTCACGGACGTCGGCCTGGCCGCCGAGCCGGCCCTCGCTGCCGACCTCCCGGGCCACCCGGGTCACCTCGTCGGCGAACGCCGAGAGCTGGTCGACCATCGTGTTGACGGTGTTCTTGAGTTCCAGCAGCTCGCCGCGCGCGTCCACCTCGATCTTCTGGGTGAGGTCGCCGCGCGCCACCCCCGTGGTCACCTGGGCGATGTTGCGCAGCTGCCGGGTGAGGTCGCCGGCCATCGCGTTGACGGCGTCGGTGAGTTCCAGCCAGGTCCCGGCCGCGCCGGGGACGTGCGCCTGGCCGCCGAGCCGCCCCTCGGAGCCGACCTCCCGGGCCACCCGGGTCACCTCGGAGGTCACCCGGGCGAGTTGTTCCACCATGCCGTTGAAGACGGCGGCGATCTCACCGGGCACGCCCGGCAGGTCCGGTCCGAGGCGGGTGCGGAAGTCGCCGTCGCGCACCGCCGTCAGTCCGGCGAGCAGCTGCCGCAGGACCTGGTCGGGCTGGTCCGCGCGGCCCGCGCCGGCCACCGGGGCGCGGCCCGGAGCCTGGTGCTCGTCCATCCGTCCACCGTCCGGATCGGCCGCACGGCCGGATCGCCCGACGGGCGGGCCCGGCCGCCGGGAGCGGCGGCGCCGCCCCGCCTCCCACTGTGCCACCGTCGCGCGGCGCGTGACGCGCGGAACGCCCGGTGCCGCGGTGGCGGCGGGGGTGGTTTGCCGTCCCGCCGCCGGGTAGACGCGGGCGCGAGGACGCGGAACCGGAAAGGAGCGCCGCCATGCCCCGAGGATCGAGCCCCAAGCGGGAGCGCCAGTACGAGCACATCAAGGAGAGCGCGCTGGATCGCGGCCAGAGCGAGAAGCGCGCCAAGGAGATCGCCGCCCGGACGGTCAACAAGGAACGCGCCCGGCACGGCGAGTCGAGGACCGCGAGCCGCAGTTCCACCCACGACATGTCCTCCGGCCGGCGGGGCGGGCAGCGCTCGCACCGGGGCGCCGGCGGGCCGACCTACGACCAGCTGTACAACGAGGCCAGGCAGCGCGGCATCAAGGGCCGTTCGAAGATGAACAAGCGAGAGCTGTCCCACGCGCTGGGCCGGTGAGGTCCGACGAGACAGGTGAGAGCGCCATGACCGTCCCGACCGTCCCACCGCCCGGCCATCCCGACACCGAGCCGTTCCCGCATCCGCACCCGCACCCGAATCCCGCGCCGCGGCCGGAGCCCGACCCGGCGCCGCCGCCGGTGCCGCCGTTCCCGCCGCCGGAGCCCGACCCGGGCCCGCCGACCGAACCGCGGCCGGTCGGCTGAGCACACCCGCCGACGCACGCCCGCCTGAACGGGCCCGCGGACCGGCCGGGGGGGCGCGGGGCCGGGGCCCGGGCCCGCCGGGCGGCGCCCCCCCCCCCCCCCCCGCCGGGCGGGGGGGGGGGGCGGGCGCCCCGGGCGCCC
>NZ_JBEPAM010000031.1:0-96890 GCF_040298605.1 Kitasatospora sp. NPDC001527
CGCGTACCGCGGGCACGGTCGTCAAGGACGAGGGCGAGGGCGGCAAGGCGCTGGCCGGCTTCCTCGCCGAGCAGAAGTTCATCTAGTCACCCCGCGTTCCCGCGCATCCAACGATCGATCAGGAGCAATGAATCATGGCTGAGATCCTGGTTCTCGTGGACCACGCCGACGGCGCGGTCCGCAAGCCGGCCCTGGAGCTGCTGACCCTGGCCCGCCGTATCGGTGAGCCCTCCGCCGTCGTCCTCGGCGCCGGTGAGAAGGCCGCCGAGCTGGCCGCGAAGGCCGCCGAGTACGGCGCCGCGAAGGTGTACGTCGCCGACGGCGCCGAGTTCGCCGACCAGCTGGTCGTCCCCAAGGTGGACGCCCTGGCCCAGATCGCCAAGACCGCCGGCCCGGCCGCGGTGCTGGTCACCTCCTCCGGCGAGGGCAAGGAGGTCGCCGCCCGCGTCGCCCTGCGGATCGGCTCCGGCATCATCACCGACGCCGTCGACCTGGAGGCCGGTGACAGCGGCCCGGTCGCCACCCAGTCGGTGTTCGCCGCCTCCTTCCAGGTGAAGTCCAGGGTGTCGCACGGCGCCCCGGTGATCACCGTCAAGCCGAACGCCGTCGCCCCGGAGGCCGCTCCGGCCGCCGGCGCGGTGGAGAACGTCACCGTGGCGTTCACCGGCAACGCCGCCAAGGTCGTCTCGCGCACCCCGCGGGTCTCCACCGGCCGCCCCGAGCTGACCGAGGCCGCGATCGTGGTCTCCGGCGGCCGCGGCGTCGGCGCCGCCGAGGGCTTCGGCGTGGTCGAGGAGCTGGCGGACGCCCTCGGTGCGGCCGTCGGTGCCTCGCGCGCCGCCGTCGACGCCGGCTGGTACCCGCACAGCAGCCAGGTCGGCCAGACCGGCAAGCAGGTCTCCCCGCAGCTCTACGTCGCCAACGGCATCTCCGGCGCCATCCAGCACCGGGCCGGCATGCAGACCTCGAAGACCATCGTGGCCGTCAACAAGGATCCCGAGGCCCCGATCTTCGAGCTCGCCGACTACGGCGTGGTCGGCGACCTCTTCGAGGTGCTGCCGCGGCTCACCGCCGAGGTCAAGGCCCGCAAGGGCTGATCCGTCCGCGGTCGTCGGCACGGGGGCGTGCCCGGGAATTCCCCGGGCGCGCCCCCGTTGTCGTTCGCCCGGACGCACGGCCGGCCGCCGGCGGCCCGTAGAGTCGGTCGGCGGCGCGGGTCGCGGACCGGCGCGCGCCGTCGACCATCGGGACATCGTGGACAGGGGCGAGGGCAGACGCATGACACTCTTGACGGCGCTTCAGGGCGGCTTCGGCGACTCGGACGACGCGCTGCGGATCTCCGACGGCCCCGGGCTCTCCCGCGAGCAGCTGCTCGGCGCGGCCACCGCCGTCGCCGACCGGGTGGCCGGCGCCCCCGCCCTCGCGGTGCTCGCCCGGCCCACCGCCGAGACGGTGGCCGCCGTCGTCGGCGGGCTGCTCGCCGGGGTGCCGGTGGTGCCGCTGCCGCCCGACTCCGGGCCCAAGGAGCGCGCGCACATCCTGCGCGACTCCGGCGCCGCCCTGCTCGCCCACGCCGCCGCCGACACCCCGCCGCAGGACGCCGGGATCGCCGGGCTCCCGGTCGACCTGCGCGAGCGTTCCGCCACCACGTACGCCGAGCCGGACCCGGCGGCGACCGCCTTCGTGCTCTACACCTCCGGCACCACCGGCGCGCCCAAGGGCGCGATGATCGGCCGCTCCGCCGTCGCCGCCGACCTCGACGCGCTCGCCGACGCCTGGCAGTGGACCGCCGAGGACACCCTGGTGCACGGCCTGCCGCTGTTCCACGTGCACGGGCTGGTGCTCGGCGTGCTCGGCGCGCTGCGGACCGGCAGCCGGCTGGTGCACACCGGACGGCCCACCCCCGCCGGGTACGCGGCGGCGGGCGGCAGCCTCTACTTCGGCGTGCCGACCGTCTGGTCCCGGCTGGCGGGCGATCCGGAGGCGGCCGGCCGGCTCGCCTCGGCCCGGCTGCTGGTCTCCGGCAGCGCCCCGCTGCCCGTGCCGGTGTTCGAACGGCTCGCCGCGCTGACCGGCCACGCCCCGATCGAGCGCTACGGCATGACGGAGTCGCTGATCACCGTCTCCACCCGGGCCGACGGCGAGCGCCGCCCGGGCAGCGTCGGCCTGCCGGTCGCGGGGGTGCGCACCCGGCTGGTCGGCGAGGACGGCGGGCCCGTGCCGCACGACGGCGAGAGCGTCGGCGAGCTCCAGGTGGCCGGGCCGACCCTGTTCCGCGGGTACCTCAACCGGCCGGACGCCGACGCCGAGGCCTGGACCGCCGACGGCTGGTTCCGCACCGGGGACGTCGCGGTGATCGGCCCGGACGGCTTCCACCGGATCGTCGGGCGCGCCTCCGTCGACCTGATCAAGAGCGGCGGGTACCGGATCGGCGCCGGCGAGGTGGAGGCGGCGCTGCGCGACCACCCGGCGGTGGCCGACGCGGCGGTGGTCGGCGCGCCGGACGAGGACCTCGGCCAGGCGATCGTGGCGTTCGTCGTTCCGGAGGATTCCGTGACGGGGGACCAGCTGACGGCCTTCGTGGCGGAGCGGCTCTCGGTGCACAAGCGGCCCCGCCGGGTGGTGCTGGTGCCCGAACTGCCCAGGAACGCCCTGGGAAAGGTGCTGAAGAAGCAACTGCTGACGGACGCGGCGGACGGGTGACGGGCGGTCACCCGGCGCCGGGTCGGGTGACGGTCGCTCACCTTGCGTGAGCCTTCCTTTGGCGCACTCCACTGCGCGCTGTGACCGGACGCGTGCTTAACGTGACATGCGGCGCGGCCGGGGCCGACGGGGCCCCGAGCACCGCGTCCAGCGTTCAGCTCCCAGCGTTCGGCGCGCTCGGCGCGCTCGGCGCGATCAGCGAAGGAAGACAGCAGCATGACGACCGTCAACACCGGCGCACCGGGTGCCGCCGACGACGCGACCGGGCAGCCCACCACCTCCTCCCCCCGGCCGGCGGCGGGGGGCCGTCCTTCCCGTGCGGCGCGGGTCCGCCGGGGGATAGGCATGGTGGCCGTGATCGCGGCCGGCGCCGGCGTGATCGGCCTCGGCACCGGCGTGGGGAGCGCGGCCGCCGAGCCGGCGCCGGCCCACGCCGGGTGGGACGGGTCGCGGTACTGGTTCAAGGACAGTTCGGGCCACTGGCGCTGGACGGCGCACTACGACGTCTACCTGGCGCGCAGCGGCGGCTCGGCCCCGGCGTCGGGCACCGCCCCGGGGACGTCCACCACCAGGGCGGCCGGCTCCTCCGGGGGGATCACCCAGGGGTGGGACGGGTCGCGGTACTGGTTCCGCAACAGCCAGGGCCAGTGGCGCTGGACCTCGCACTACGACGTCTACCTGGAGCGCACCGGCGGGTCGGAGGCGGGCGCGGCGGCCTCCGGCTCCTCGTCGGCGGACTCGGCGGCCGCGTCCTCCGCCGGGTCCTCGGCGGAGTCCTCGGACGCGGCTCCGGCGTCCGGCGGTGACGTCGAGTCGGCGGTGGACTTCGCGCTCGCGCAGCTGGGCAAGCCGTTCCGGACGGCCGGCAACGGGCCGGACGGCTTCGACTGCTCCGGCCTGGTCCAGCAGTCCTTCCGGCGCGCCGGCGTCTCCCTGCCGCGGGTCGCCAACGACCAGTACGCGGCCACCACGCCGGTGACGGCCGGGCAGCTGCGCCGCGGTGACCTGCTCTTCTGGTCCGACGACCGCACGGCGCGCGGCATCCACCACGTGGCGATCTACCTGGGCAACAACCAGTACGTGGAGGCCGCCCGGCCCGGCACCTCGATCCGGGTCTCGCGGCTCAGCAGCGGCTACTACCCGACCCACATGGGCCGGCCCTGAGCCGTGCTCACGCCGCCGCGCCGGTACCCGGTACCGGCGCGGCGGCGTGAGCCCTGCGCACGGTGGGGCGCGGGAGGTGCGGCGGGGGCGCGCGCCATGTGGCCGGACTCCGGCGGCCCGGGGTCGCGCGCTCCGGCGTGGCAGGGGTCGTACGGGAATCGTCGCAGGCCCTCTGAACTGGGCACATGCCCCTGTCAAGCGGAATGCGGAACCGCCAGGAGCGGGCCGGACGTGGAGGTATGGGGACCGGCGCGGCGGGGGTACCACCTCGGGTGGCGCTGGTTCGACGGACGGGGGCGCCACCCGGGTGCGCACGGCGCCGGGGGAGGTCGAGGATCAGGGGGCGTGAGTGATCGTCTGGGTCAATGGCACGTTCGGGGCGGGCAAGACGAGCGCCTGCCGCGAACTGGTGGAGATGCTGCCGGGCAGCATCCTGTTCGATCCCGAGCTGGTGGGCTTCGGACTGCGCGCGATGCTGCCGGCCGACCGGATGGCGGCGGTGTCGGACTTCCAGGACCTGCCGGCCTGGCGCCGGCTCGTCCCGGAGACGGCGGCGGCGCTGCTCGGTGAGGTCCCCGGGCCGCTGGTGGTCCCGATGACGCTGCTGCGGGAGGACTACCGGGACGAGATCTTCGGGTCGCTGGCCTCCCACGGCATCGCCGTGCACCACCTCGTCCTGGACCCTGAAGAAACGATCCTGCGCGAGCGCATAGCCCAGCGCGAGGAGATCCCGGACGACCCGGAGCACAGCGAGCGGATCCGCCGGTGGTGCCTGGAGCACCTGCCGCGCTATCGCGCCGCGCGCCGCTGGCTGCGCCGCGACGCCCGGCTCGTCGACACCTCCGGCCTCACCCCGCGCGAGACCGCCGCCCGGCTCGCCCAGCTGGTCGCCGACGGCTCGGCCCGCTGCCCGATCGTGCAGAGCCCCGACCCGACCGGGGACACCGTGGCCGCCGCCGTCCTGCTCTTCGACGAGCAGGACCGCGTGCTGCTCGTCGACCCGGTCTACAAGCCGGACTGGGAGTTCCCCGGCGGCGTCGTCGAGCGCGGCGAGGCGCCCACCGACGCCGCGCTGCGGGAGACCGCCGAGGAGCTCGGCCTGCGGCTCGACCCGGCGGTGCTGCGCCTGCTCGCCGTCGACTGGGAGCCGCGCACCGGCCCGCGCCGCGGCGGGCTGCGCCTGGTCTTCGACGGCGGACTGCTGGACGCCACCGCCCGGCAGGGGCTGCTGCTCCAGCAGGAGGAGCTGCGCGGCTGGCGGTTCGTCAGCCTGGAGGAGGCCGCCGCGCTGCTGCCCCCGGGCCGGTACCGGCGGCTGGCGGCCGCGCTGGACGCCCGCCGCTGCGGGGAGCTGCGCTACCTGGAGGCCGGGCACCGGGCCGGCGTCGGGCTGGCGCGGACCGCCGACGCGGCGTGAGCGCGGACGGCGCGCGCCCCGCGGGCGCACCGGGCGCGGGGGACGGCGCCGGGCCGGTGGCGTCAGGATGAGCACATGCCGTTCACGCTGAGCCACCCCGCCGCCGTGCTGCCCCTGCTGCGCGCGGCGGGGGAGCGCGGGCCGCTGGTCGCGTCGGCGCTGGTCGCCGGGTCGCTGGCGCCCGACGTGCCGTTCTTCGCCGAGTCGCTGCTGCCCGGGGTGTACCGGCACGGCGGGGTGACCCACCGCTGGTGGGCGGTGCCGACGGTGGACGTGGCGCTCGCGGCCGCCCTGGTGGCCGGCTGGCACGGGCTGGTGCGCGGGCCGCTGGTCGCGCTGCTCCCGGGCCGGTGGGCGGGCGCGGCCGAGGCGCTGACGGCCCGCCGGCCCGGGCGGGGGCGGCCCTCGGGCGCGGACCTCGGGTGGTTCGCGCTCTCGGCGGCGGCCGGCGCGGCGAGCCACGTCGGCTGGGACGGCTTCACCCACACGGGCCGGTTCGGGTCCCGGCTGGTGCCGGCCCTGGAGCGGCCGGTGGCGGGCGGGCAGCCGCTGTACGAGGTGCTGCAGTACGGCACCTCGGCGCCCGCGCTGGCCGCGGTGGCGGGGTACGCCGTCCGGGCGGCCGGGGCGGTGGAGCCGGTCCGCCCGGCCGTGGAGCTGTCGGACCAGGCCCGGCGGGCGGGCGCGGTGGTGCTGGGGGCGGCCACCGCGGCGGGGGTGGTGCACCGGTTCGCGCCGCTGCGGCGCGGGCCGCTCGCGGAGCTGTGCTTCGGGGCGGGGGCCGGCCTCGCGGCCGGTGCGGTCGGGTGGGCGCTGGCCCGGTCGGCCGTGGCGGCGGTCCGCCGCGGTGCGGCGGGAACGGCGGGCACGCCCGGGTAGCGGCAGGGGCCGCGCCGTCACGGGTGGACGGCGCGGCCCCGGTGGTGCCGGACGCGCGGGAGCGGAGCGGCGGAGCGGTGGAGCGTCAGACGGAGCGCAGCTCGGCGTAGCGGCGCAGGAACAGTGCCTCGGTGAGGGCCATCCGCTCCAGCTCCAGCGGGTCGACGCTCTCGTTGACCGCGTGGATCTGGGTGGTCGGCTCCTCGACGCCGATCAGGATGATCTCGGCCTGCGGGTAGAGCGTGCGCAGCGTGTTGCAGAGCGGGATCGAGCCGCCCTCGCCGGAGGCCACCATCGGGATGCCGAAGGCCTCGGCCATCGCCTCGCCCATCGCCTCGTAGGCGGGGCCGGAGGTGTCGGCGCTGAACGCCGCGCCGTTGCCCTGCCGCTCCACGGTGACCCGGGCGCCGAACGGCACCTGGCTCTCCAGGTGGGTGACCAGCGCCTCCTGGGCGGCCGCGGTGTCCATGCCCGGCGGCACCCGCAGGCTGACCGAGGCCTTGGCGGAGGCCTGCACGGAGGAGGTCGCGCCGATCACCGGCGGGGCGTCGATGCCGAGCACGGTGACCGAGGGCCGGGCCCAGAGCCGGTCGGCGACGGTGCCGGTGCCGGTGAGCGCGACCCCGTCCAGCACCCGGGCGTCGGCCCGGAACTGCTCGTCGGGGTACTGCACGCCGCTCCACGCCTGGTCGGTGGCCAGGCCGGCCACCGCGACGTCGCCGTTCTCGTCGTGCAGCGAGGCGAGCACCTTGACCAGCGCCTGCAGGGCGTCCGGGGCGGCGCCGCCGAAGGCACCGGAGTGCAGGTTGCCCGCCAGCGTGCGGACCGAGACGTCGACGACGGTCATGCCGCGCAGCGAGGCGGTGACGGTCGGCAGGCCGGGGGCGAAGTTGCCGGTGTCGCCGATCACGATGGCGTCGGCGGTGAGCAGTTCGGGGTGGGCCTCGGCGTAGCGCTCCAGGCCGCCGGTGCCCTGCTCCTCGGAGCCCTCGACGATGACCTTCAGGCCGACCGGGTAGCCGCCGTCCACCTGGCGCAGCGCCCGAAGGGCCGTCAGGTGCATGAGGATGTTGCCCTTGCAGTCGGCGGCGCCGCGCCCGTACCAGCGGCCGTCGCGCTCGGTGAGCTCGAAGGCGGGGCTGAGCCAGGCGTCCTCGTCGAGCGGGGGCTGGACGTCGTAGTGCGAGTAGAGCAGCACGGTCGGCGCGCCGGCCGGGCCGGGGAGCTCGCCGTAGACGGACCGGGTGCCGTCGGGGGTGTCCAGCAGCCGGATGTTCGTCAGGCCCTCGGCGGCGAAGGCGTCGGCGACCCAGCGGGCGGCCTTCTCGCACTCCTCGACCGGGAACTGGCGCGGGTCGGCGACCGAGGGGAAGGCGACCAGGTCGGCGAGGTCGGTGCGGGCGCGGTCCATGAGGGACCGGACGGCGTCGGCCAGGGGCTGCTGCGGCATCGGGTGCTCCGGGTGCGGGCCGGTTCGCCCGAAGGGGTGGTGCGGTCGAACCGGCGTTGACGGGGGGTAATGCCGATCATAGGCCGACCGGGGCGGCGCCCGCGGGGAGCGGTGCGCCGGGTACCTCCGACCGGGGATTCGGTCGCGCGTTCGGGGCGGTGCGGCCGACGGTGGCGGGGGTGGCCGCATAGGATTGCTGCCCGTGACTGACTCCGGAAGCCCCGATTCTCGTAGCCCGATCGACGCCGAGGCCGACGGGCCCGACCGGCCGGACCCGTTGGACGGCGTCTGGGACGTCGTCGTGGTCGGTGCCGGGCCGGCCGGCTCCTCCGCCGCGCACGCCGCGGCCGTGCAGGGCCGGCGCGTGCTGCTGCTCGACAAGGCCGAGCACCCCCGGTACAAGACCTGCGGCGGCGGCATCATCGGCCCCTCCCGGGACAGCCTGCCGCCGGACTTCCGGCTGCCGCTCCAGGACCGGGTGCACGCCGTCACCTTCGCCTACGGCGGCCGGTTCACCCGGACCCGGCGCTCCAAGCGGATGCTGTTCGGCCTGGTCAACCGGGACGAGTTCGACCTGCGCCTGGTCCAGGCGGCCAAGCAGGCCGGGGCGGTGCTGGTCACCGGAGTGACCGTCACCGGGGTCGAGCAGCGCGGCGGCGAGCACCGGACGGCGCTGGTCACCGCCTCCGACGGGCGCAGCTTCGAGGCGCGTGCCGTGGTCGGCGCGGACGGCAGCGCGAGCCGGATCGGCCGGCACGTCGGTGTCTCCTTCGACCAGATCGACCTCGGTCTGGAGGCGGAGATCCCCGTCCCGGCGGACGTCGCCGCCGACTGGGCCGGCCGGATCCACCTCGACTGGGGCCCGCTGCCCGGCAGTTACGGCTGGGTGTTCCCGAAGACCGAGTCCGGCAGCCTGACCGTCGGGGTGATCTCGGCGCGCGGCGACGGCGAGCGGACCAAGCAGTACCTGGCGGACTACATCCGGCGGCTGGGCCTGTCGGGCTTCCCGCCGAGCGTGGAGTCCGGGCACCTGACGCGCTGCCGGGCCGAGGACTCGCCGCTGTCGCGCGGCCGGGTCCTGGTGGCCGGCGACGCGGCCGGGCTGCTGGAGCCGTGGACCCGCGAGGGCATCTCGTACGCGCTGCGCTCGGGCCGGCTGGCCGGGGAGTGGGCGGTCAAGGTGGCCGAGGCGGGGACGGCGGCGGAGGTCCGGCGCGAGGCGCTGAACTACGCGTTCGCGATCAAGGCGGGCCTGGGGGTGGAGATGCGGGCCGGCAAGCAGATGCTGAACGCCTTCGAGCGCCGGCCGTACCTGTTCCACGCGGCGGTCTGCCTGGTCGACCCGGCCTGGCGGGCGTTCGCCCGGACCACCCAGGGACACCTCACCTTCGCCCAGGTGCTGCGCCAGTACCGCTCGGCCCGCCGCCTGGCCGCCCTCGCCTCGCGCTGATCCGGCGGCGCCCGGCACGACACCGGGTCCGGCGGGGCTGGTGCCCCGCCGGACCCGGTGTGCTCCGATCCGTGGTGCTACTTGAGGCCGCCGTCGACGGCGTTGATCAGGGTGCCGCCCGGGGTGTCACCGGTCATGTCCCAGATCATCGCGCCGAGCAGGCCCTTGGATTTCAGCCAGGCCGTCTTCTTGCCGATCGACCAGGTGTCGTCGAAGGTCCACCACTGCCCGCCGGCGCCGGTGTAGCCGTAGGTGGACACCGACTGTTCGTCGTGCTGGACGGAGAGGTTGGGGAAGGTGGTGATCAGGTTGTTGTAGCCGCGGGTGCCGGCCTCCTCGGCGAACTGGCCGGGGGCGGCGCCGGTCGCGCTCTGCCACTCGCCCTTGACGCCGCCGTCCGCGACGCCCTGCCAGCCTCGGCCGTAGAAGGCCAGGCCGATGGTGAGCTTGCGCGGGTTGACCCCGGCGTCGAGGTAGGGCTTGACGGCCCCTTCGACGCTGAAGTGCGTGGTGTACGGGTCCTGGGTGTCCACGTAGAGGTTGCCCTGGTGGCCGGTGCGGTTGGGCTCCCACGAGTTGTCGCTGCCGGCGCCGTGGAAGTCGTAGCCCTGGATGTTGGCGATGTCCAGGTAGTTGAAGATCTTCGAGAGGTCCCAGCCCTGGTTGATCTTGACCGGGTCGGCCGGGGTGAAGGCGGTCAGCAGCTTGTGCGAGCCGCCGAGCGCGTCGAGCTGCTTGCGGAACTCGGCCAGCAGCGCCGTCAGGTTGTCCTTGTCGTTGGCGCTGTAGTGGTTGCCGGCGTGGCCGTCGGGCGAGCCGGGCCACTCCCAGTCGATGTCGATGCCGTCGAAGATGCCGGCCGCGACGCCGTCGCCGCCCGCGCCGTTGTAGACCGGCAGGTTGCCCTTGATCCACACGTCGATGCAGGACTTGACGAACTTCTGCCGGGACGCGTCGGTGGCCGCCGCGTCGGAGAAGTACTTGGAGAAGGTCCAGCCGCCGAGCGAGGCGACGATCTTGAGGTGCGGGTACTTGGCCTTGAGCTTCTTCAGCTGGTTGAAGTTGCCGCGCAGCTTGCCCCAGCCGTCGTCGGCCACGCCGTCGACCGACTGGGCGGCGCTCATCGGGCGGGCGTAGTCGGCGTCCGCGTCACCCGCGCCGGTGCCCTGGTCGGGGTCCTGCGGGTTGGACGTGGTGCCCTTGGTGACGCCCGCCAAGCAGGTGAGGTTGACCGGGTCGATGTTCTCGAACGCGTAGTTGATGACGTCGAGCTTGGCGGCGCTGCCCGAGGTGTCGAGGTTCTTCACGAAGTACTGGCGCCCGTAGATGCCCCACTGGGTGAAGTAGCCGACCCGGGCGTACTTGCCGGCGCCGACCAGGTCGGAGGTGGTGACCTTGAGCGCGGCCGAGGCGGGGGAGGCGTTGTCGGCGCCGTCGCGGGCCTTGACGGTGAAGGTGTAGGAGGTGGACGGGGAGAGGCTGCCGACGGTGGCGGTCAGGGTGGAGCCGGTCACCGTGCGGACCAGCGTGCCGTCCTGGTAGACGTCGTACGCGGCGACCTTCAGGTTGTCGGTGGCGGCGTTCCAGGCGAGCGTCACGTCGCTCGAACCCACCGCGGTGGTGCGGAGGTTGGTGGGCGCGGTGGGCGGCGTCGGATCGGTGGACGGGTCGAAGGTGGAGGCGGTGACCGGCGCGCTCGCCGGACCGAGGTTGCCGCGGGTGTCCTTGGCCCGGACGGTCAGGGTGTAGCTGGTCGCCGGGGTGAGGCCGGTGACCACGGTGTCGGTGGTGGCGCTGGTGCCGACCACGGCGGTGCCGTTCAGCACCTCGTAGGAGGCGACCGGGAAGTCGCCGCCGGTCGCGGCGGGCCACTTCAGCGCGAGGCTGTGCGCCGTCGAGTCGGTCACCGTCGGGGTGCCCGGGGCGGACGGCAGGACGTCCGAACTGCCGTCGCACTTGTCGCCGTTGATCCGGCAGCCGGTCGGTGTGCCGATCGGGCCGTTGGCGACGAACCAGAAGCTGTACGGCTCGGTGGTCCGGCCGGCGGGGACGTTGGCGTTGTAGAACGCGGCGACGGCGGTGACGTGGCGGCCGTTGACCGTCGCGGTGCCGTTGTAGCTGTTCTGGATGGTCACGCCGGCCGGGAGGTCGAACTCCAGGGTCCAGCCGTTGACGGCGGTGGTGTTGTCGTTCCTGACGATGTAGGTGCCCTTCCACCAGGAACCGCTGTTCTCGCCGGTGAAGGCGGCGGTGAGCTTCCCGGCGGCGCTGGCGGGGGTGGCCAGGGCGGTGATCGCGGCCAGCGGGAGGAGCAGGACGGAGAGCAGCGCGAGCAGCCGGTGGCGGCCTCGGCGCGTGCGGGATCGAACGGACATGGTTCTCCCTGCGACTGTGGGGGTTGGACAGGGTGACGCCGAACCGTACGGGGGTGGTACCGGGGGTGTGACATGCCCGCCGCCGTGGGGAGACGGGGGCATGGGCACTGTAGGAGGTACAGACCAATGCGTCAACAGGTCTGTACCACTCAGGAGTTGGCCGGATCCGGCGGACCGGGCCGGTCAGCTGGGACGCGGCCCGCCGCAGAGCTCGTCGCCGAGCGGACCGCGGGCGTACAGCACCGAGCGGCCGTGCCGCGCGCGGGTGACCAGGCCGGTCGCGTGCAGCACCGCCAGGTGCTGGCTGACCGCGCCCGGGGTGACGCCCAGCCGGTAGGCGAGGTCGGTGGTGGAGGCCGGTTCGGCCAGCAGTGCCAGCAGCCGGGCCTTGGGCGCGCCGAGCAGTTGCTCCAGCGCGCGCGGGGTCGTCGGCGGGCGCGGGCCGGCCATCCCCGCCTGGCCGCGGGCCGGGTAACTGACCTGCGGGGCGCGGTCGTTGCTGATCATCGTGATCGCGCCGCGGGCGAAGAAGGTCGGCACCAGGACCAGCCCGCGCCCGTCGACGGTGATCTCGCCGTCCCAGTCCGACCAGTTCCGGTTGATCGAGAGGATGCCGTCCGCCCAGTGCAGCCGGTGGTCGAGGTCGGCGAAGAGCGCCGCCGCGCCCTGCTGGGCCAGCACCCGCGCCCGGTAGACCAGGTCCGCCTCCAGGACGGCGCGCGCCTGCGGCCACCAGGCGGGCGCCAGGCAGTGTTCCCAGTACTCCTCCAGCGCGTCCGCGATGCGGGCCAGCAGCCGGGCCGGATCGGCCAGGCCGTCCGCCAGTCCGGCGGGCATCGGCCGGGGGTCCAGCAGGAAGGTCAGCTCCAGCTCCGGCCGCAACTGCTCGGGCGGCAGCGCCCGGACGGTGGCCAGCTCACTGCGGAAGTCCGGGGAGGGGGTGACCGGACGGGGTGTCAGGAAGTCCGGGACCCAGCGGTTGGCGGAGACCAGGGAGAGCAGCAGTTCGCGGTTCGACAGCCGCGCGAAGGAGGGCCGGAGCCGTTCGAAGGCGGGGGACTGCAGGTGGTAGACGCCCGGGTGGGTCCACATCCGCAGACTGAGCGCGGCCTCCTGGATCGGCGAGCAGGCGAACCAGGTGGTGGCGAGGTCCGCCAGATCGAGCTTGAACCGGTGCACGCCGTCCCCCTGACGTTTTAGGCCGAGCCTAAATCAGTACGGCCCGGGGGCCGTGCCGGGGTGGGATCGTGGGCATGACCACCCCACCGGCGCCGAACGCCGCACCGAGCCCCGCGCTGCCCGCGTCCAGGGCCTCCCGCCTGCTGCACCCGGACCCGACGGTGCGCCGGCTCGCCCGGATCACCCTGCTCAACACCCTCGGCAGCGGGCTCTCGCTCTCCGTGGGCGTGCTGTTCTTCACCCGCTTCCTCGGCCTGAGCGCGGCGCAGCTCGGCCTCGCGCTCACCGCCGCCGGACTCTGCGGCACCCTCGCGAGCGTGCCCGCCGGGCGGGCCGCCGACCGCTGGGGGAGCCGGCCGATCCTGGTGGCGCTGACCGCGCTCACCGGCCTCGGCACCGCCTGCTACACCCTGGTCGGCGGCTACCCGGCCTTCGTGGTGCTCGCCTGCCTGGTCGCCGTCGCCGACCGGGGCGGGGCCGCCGTGCGCAACGCGCTGTACGCCGAGGTGCTGCCCGCCCGGGAGCGGGTGGCCGGCCGGGCCTACCTGCGGGTGGTGACCAATGTGGGGCTCGGCCTGGGCACGGGCGTCGGCGCGATCGCGCTCCAGGTGGACTCGCGCGCCGGCTACCTGGTGGCGATCGTGGCCGACGCGGTCTCGTACCTGGCGGCCGCCGTGATGTTCCACCGGCTGCCGGTGCCGGGCCGCGCGGGCGGTGTGGGTGAGGCGGCGGGCAAGGCGGGCAAGGCGGGTGCGGTGCGTGGTGAGCGGGGGACGGCGCGGCGGCCGGCCCGCGAGCCCAACCCGGCGCTGCGTGACGGGCCGTTCCTGCTGGTGACGGCGCTGAGCTCGGTGCTCGCCCTGCAGTTCGCGATGCTGGAGGTCGGCGTGCCGCTGTGGATCGTCCAGCAGACCGACGCGCCCCGGATCACCGTGGCCGCCACCCTGGCCGTCAACACCGTGCTGGTCATCGCGTTCCAGGTCCGCGCCACCCGGGGCACCGAGCACCCGGCCGCCGCCGCGCGGGCCTGCGGCCGGGCGGGGCTGATCCTGGCCGCGTCCTGCCTGGTGATCGCCCTCGCCCACGGCGCCCGCGCCGAACTCGCCGCCGTGGTGGTGCTCGCCGGTGTCGCGCTCCAGGCGGTCGGCGAGGTGCTGGGCCAGGCCGGGACCTGGGCGCTCAGCTACGACCTGGCCGGCGAGCGGGCACACGGCGCCTACCAGGGCGTCTTCAACGCGGGCAGCTCCGCCAGCATGATGATCGGCCCGGCCGTCGTGTCGACCGCCGTCATCGGCCACGGGCTGGCCGGCTGGGCCGTCCTCGGCGCGCTGCTCGCCGGCGCGGGCCTCGCGATGGGCCCCGCCGTCCGGTGGGCCCGGCGGCGGGGCGAGGCGGCGGTGGCGCTCTGAGCGGCTACTCCGGTACCACCGCGAAGGCCTCGATCTCCATCAGTACCTCCGGCAGGAACAGCGCCGCGACCTGCATCGCCGACGAGGCCGGCAGCGGCACGTCCCCGAGCGCCTCGTCGCGGGCCTCGCGGATGGCGGGCATGTACGCCATGTCGGTGACGAAGTACGTCAGTTTGACGACGCGCGAGAAGTCGGCCCCCGCCGCCGCCAGACAGCGCCGCAGGTTCTCGAACACCTGCCGCGCCTGCGCCTTCGGGTCCCCCTCCCCGATCAGCCGCCGCTCCTCGTCGAACGCGACCTGCCCCGACACGGCCACCAGCCGCCCGCTCCCCGACACGACCTGCGTGTACCCCGTCCCCGGCGCGACCCCCGGCGGCTCCGCGATGTACGTGAGCGGGGCGGCCCTGCGCTGCGATTCCATGGTCATGCGCCCATCGTGGCCGACGACCGGTCACCACACCAGGCGTTTACGGTCGGTATGCTGATCCCGTACCTGCGGTGACGAGAGCGTCCGGCCCGGAGGAGAGCGTCATGAGCACGGCCCCCCACATCCCCGGCGACTACAGCGCGGTTGCCGATCCCGAGCGGGCGCTGAAGTACGCGATCCAGCATGTCGCGGGCGATCGCGCCGAGATCATCGAAGGAGTCATCACTCCGATGTCGCCGTCGTGGGCGCACGAGAGCGCCGCCGAGGCCGTCCGCCGGCAGCTGACGCCCCGTTTGGAGGCGCTGGGGCTGGTGTCCGGCTCCGGCAACCTCGACCTGCCCGGATCGGAGAACTGGTACGTCCCCGATCTCGCGGTCGTACCGGCGGACCTGGCGGCGAAGACCGAGGGCGCGCTGCTCCCCGACCAGACCCTGCTGGTGGTGGAGGTCGGCTCGCCGTCGAACGCGGAGACCGACCGGACGGTCAAGCGCCGCCGCCACGGCCAGTACGGCGCGCCGCTGTACCTGCTGGTCGACCGGCAGGCCCGCACCTGCACGCTGTTCAGCGACCCCACCCGGCTCGGCTACGCGGTCGAGGACGGGCCGCATCCCTTCGGGACGCCGGTCCGCCTCCCGGAGCCGTTCGGCCTGGACCTCGACACCTCGCGGCTCTGATCCGGCGCGGCGCGGGGGACCACGGCGTCGAGCCGGGCACTTCCCGCGGGGTGGGCGGGCATGTCAGAGTCGTGCGGGCGTCCGCGGCCCGCGGGTGGCGGGCGTCCGTTCCGACCCACCCTCAGCCGGAAAGCAGGACCGCACCGATGACCAGCGAAGCGCCCCTCGTCCGTGTGACCACCGAGGACGCCGTCACCACCCTGACGCTCGACTCGCCGTACAACCGCAACGCGCTCTCCACCCGGCTGATGGCCGAGTTGACGGCCGGGCTCGCGGGGGCGGCGGCCGATCCGGAGGTGCGGGCGGTGGTGCTGACGCACGCGGGCAAGGTGTTCTGCGCCGGGGCGGACCTCTCGGAGGCGACCGGCGCCGATCCGACGGTCGGGCCGCGCGGGCTGGTCGACCTCCAGCGGGCGATCGTGGACTGCGCCAAGCCGGTGATCGCCGTGATCGGCGGGCACGTGCGGGCCGGCGGGCTCGGGCTGGTCGGCGCGGCCGACCTGGCGCTCGCCGGGCCGGCCGCCACCTTCGCGTTCACCGAGGTCCGGCTCGGGCTCGCGCCGGCCGTCATCTCGCTGCCGCTGCGCCCCAAGCTGGACCCGCGCGCGGCCTCCCGCTACTACCTGACCGGCGAGGTCTTCGACGCCGCCGAGGCCGCCCGGATCGGCCTGGTCACCCAGGCCGTCGACGCGCCGGAGGCGGCCGAGGTCGCGCTCAAGGGCCTGCTGGACGCCCTGCGGCTGGGGTCGCCGCAGGGCCTCGCGCAGTCCAAGCGGCTGGCCAACGCCGAGGTGGTGCGCTCCTTCGAGCGGGACGCCGACGCGCTGGTGGAGCTGTCGGCGCGGCTGTTCGGCTCGGAGGAGGCGCAGGAGGGCATGCGCTCGTTCCTGGAGAAGCGCCCGGCGCGCTGGGTGCGCTGACGCGCCCCCGCCCGCCCGTCAGCCGATGACCGCGGCCTCGCGCCACAGGTCGAGCAGCGAGTCGTCCCCGGCGGCGGCCACCCGTCCGGTGCCGCCCGGCAGGCGGTTCCAGAGCAGCAGGTAGAGGTCGCGGGCCGGGCCGGTGAGCGTCAGGTCGGCCGGCCGCTCGGCGCTCTCGACGGTGAGCGGATCCGCGCTGATGGTCAGCAGCCATCGGCCGGGGCCGTCGCTCGCGCTGATCTGCATCGTCCGCGGGCGCTCGCTGCGGACCTTGGAGCGGCCGAGGGTCAGGAAGCCGGCGAGCAGCTCGTCGATGCCGTCCTGGGCGAACTCCGGGTCCACGTGCGGCCCCTCGGCGCCGGCGGCCGCGTCGGCGTCGATCCGGTGCACGGCCGTCTCGTGCGCCTGGCGGCGGGCCCAGAACGCGAGCGGGCTCGGCGCCGGGAGGAAGGTCCAGCAGTCCAGGTCGGCGGGGGCGGCGGTGAGAGTGTCGAGCAGCGCGGCGTGGCCGGCCCGGAACCAGGCGACCAGGTCGGCGTCGTCCGGCTCCGGCCCCCAGGCGGCCTGCTGGCGCTCGGCGTCCATCGGGGCGCTCAGCCGGTCGCGGACGGTGCCCGTCACCCAGCGGTGCACCTGGCCGGTGTGCAGCACGAGGTCGCGCAGCCGCCACTGCGGGCAGGTCGGTACGGGGGCGGCGAGGTCGGTACGGGCGGCGGCGTCCGCGAGCAGGGTGCCCTCGCGGCGCAGGACGTCGAGGTGCGTGGTGATCTCCATGACCGTGAGTCTGGCAGCAGTGGCGGATTCCGGACTCGGTTTTACGAACAAAGTTTCGAGCCGGCCGGGCCGTGTGACCTTGACCGCCTCCTCACCGGGCGGACCCTACGGACCGGTAACGTGAGCGCATGCCGATCACGCGTTCCCTGTTCAGCGCCGCCCGGGCCGGTGGCCGACGCGCCGCGGGCCGGCTCGTCCACCGGGGCTGGCAGTGGGTGCAGCGGGCCGGCGCGGTGTCCAGCGAGAACCCCGGGCCGTACCGGTTCCGCGAGCTGGGCGCCGGGACGAAGCTGACGTTCCCGCTCGGCGCGGTCTTCAACGAGCAGTGGATCACCATCGGCCCGTTCTCGATCATCGGCGAGCGGGTGACCATCAGCGCGGGCTTCCTGCCCGGGCTGGACCTCGGCCCCGAACCGATCGTGCGGATCGGCGGCGGCTGCGTGATCGGCCGGGACAGCCACATCGTCGGCCACCAGTCGATCGTGCTCGGTGACGACGTGTGGACCGGCCCCGGTGTCTACATATCCGACCAGGCGCACGAGTACCGGGCCACCGACCTGCCGATCGGCAAGCAGTGGCCGCGCAACGAGCCGGTGGAGATCGGCTCCGGCAGCTGGATCGGCACCGGCGCGGTGATCCTGCCCGGCGCCCGGCTGGGCCGCAACGTGGTCGTCGCGGCGGGCTCGGTGGTGCGCGGCGAGGTGCCGGACCACACGGTGGTCGCGGGCGCCCCGGCGAAGGCGGTCCGCCGCTGGACGCCGGAGGAGGGCTGGCAGCCGCCGTTCCGCAACGAACCGCCGCGGCCGCTGCCGGACGACGTCACCGCCGCGCAGCTGCGGGCGCTGGCCGGGTGGGACCTGCGGCTGCCGGGCGAGTCGGACGCCTGAGCGCGGCCGGGCCTACGCCACCCCGGTGTTCCGCGGCTGGGCGGACCGGGTGACGCGTCGTGCGGGAGGGCGGGCGCCCCCCCCCCCGCCCCCCCGCCCGCCCGGGGTGCGGTCCGGGAGCGGAGGGTGACGACGGCGGTGGTGCCGTCGGGGTCCAGGGCGTGGGTGGCCGGGGCGGTGAGCAGCGCGGCGTCGTAGCGGGCGAGCGCGGTGCCGTCCAGGGTCGCGGTGCCGGTGAGGCAGACCAGCAGCACGGTGGCGCCGGCCGGGACGGTGACCGGGCGGGGCGTGCCGGCGAGGACGAGGTCGGCGCCGGCCCGGCCGCGCCGGGTCATCACGTTGAAGTCGACCAGCGGGCCGCCGAGCAGCCGGCAGTCGGTGGCCGCGTCGCCGGGGAAGGCGAAGGGGCGCAGCGGTGCGTCGACGACGTGCTCGGTGCCGTCGACGGTCAGCGCCATGCCCGGGCCCTCGACCAGGGTGATCACCCGGTCGACGCCCGGGAAGGCGGAGAACGGCCCGGCGGCGGCGACGTCGGCGAGGCTGACCCGCCAGCCGAAGTCGTCCAGCCCGGAGCCGGCAGGGTGCCCGGCGACCTCCCTGGTCACTCCGCCGCCGTTGCGCCACGGCATGGCCGGCCGGTCGGCGGCGCGCAGGAACCGGACCGGGTCCGTGGTGTTCGTCATGGCGCGATCCTCGCACGGGGCCGGGCCGGCGGTTCAGCGGCGGCGGGCGGTCAGCGGGAGGACGGCGGCGGCGCTCGCGGCGGCGGCGACGGTGGTCAGGGCGAGCGGCAGGCTGGTCGCGTCGGCGAGGAAGCCGATCACCGGCGGGCCGATCAGCATGCCGGCGTAGCCGAGCGTCGAGGCGAGCGCGACGCCCTGCGGGCCGCCGGCGGCGCCGGCCCGGGCGATGGCGAGCGGGAAGATGTTGGCCAGTCCGAGGCCGACCAGGACGAAGCCGGCCACGGCCAGCGGCACCAGCGGCGCGAGCGCCGCCAGCAGCATCCCGGCCGCCGCGGTGAGGCCGCCGAGGAACATCACCCGGTACTGGCCGAGGCGCACCGAGAGCCAGGTGCCGCCGATCCGCCCGGTGGTCATGGCGAGCGCGTAGGCGGCGTAGCCGGCGGCGGCGACCTTCGCGCCGGCGTGCACGTCGTCGGTGAGGTGCAGGGTGGTCCAGTCGGCGACGGCGCCCTCGCCGTACGCGGTGCAGAGCGCGGTGAGGCCGAGCAGCACGACGAGCAGGCGGCCGGCGGAGGAGCCGGTGGAGGCACCGGCGGGGGCGGCGGCGCCGCGCGCGGGGCTGGTGGCGACCGGCCGCGCCGCCGGGCTGCGGAGCAGTGCGACGCCGGCCACCGCGGTGACCGCGAGCCCGGCGGCCCCCGCCGCCGTGAGCCACTGCGTGGCCGTCAGCGGACCGGCGAGCAGGCCGCCGATCGCCGCCCCGAGCAGGCCGCCGAGGCTGTACCCGGCGTGGAAGCTGGGCATGACCGGGCGGCCGAGTTCGCCGACGATCTCGACGGCGGCGCTGTTCATGGCGACGTTGGCCCCGCCGTAGCCGGCGCCGAAGAGCAGCAGGACGCCGCCGAGCGCCGCCACCGAGTGGGTGTGCGCGGGCAGCGGCACGGAGAGCGCGAGCAGGGCGAGCGAGGCGACGGTGACCGGCCGGGACCCGAACCGCAGGCAGAGCCGGCCGACCACCGGCATGGTGGCGACGGCGCCCGCCGAGACACAGAGCAGGGCGAGTCCGAGGGCGCTGTGCGAGGCGGCGACCTGGCTGCGGACGTCCGGGATGCGGACGACCCAGGCGGCGAAGAGCAGTCCGTCGACGGCGAAGAAGGCGGTGAGGGCGAGCCGGGCCGCACCCCAGGAGGCGAAGGAGTGCGCGAAAGGGCTGGGGGATTTCGCCGTGGTGCTGAGAGACTGGGGGGACGGCCGGGTCGAGGGGCCGGAGGGACAGATTTTGTTTCGGAGCGGCACAAAGTAACAATAGGTCCGTGCAGCTCTCACCTTCAAGCCCGAAGCCCGGGACCGGGGCCGACCACGACGCGCAGCGCGACGCCCACCGCCGCTCGGCCCCCGACCGAGGGCGCACGCTGCTCGGCCCCGCGCTCCAGCTCATCCACACCGGCCAGACCCCGACCCGCTCGGCGCTCACCCGCGCGCTCGACGTCACCCGGGCCACCGCCGGCGCCGTCACCGCCGAGCTGGAGGCCCTCGGGCTCATCACGGTCGACTCCCGCCCGGCCGGCGGCGGCCGGGGCCGCCCCTCGCACCGGCTCGCCATCGACCCCGCCGGCCCGGTGGTGGTCGCCGGGCAGATCCACGCCGACGGCCTGAGCGTCACCCTGGCCGGTCTCGGCGGACTGCTCGACCCGCCGGTCCACCTGCCGCTGCCCGCCGCCACCGACCCGGTGCGGATGCTGCGCGCCGTCGCCCAGGCGGGCGCCGAACTCGCCCGCGGCACCGAGCGGCGCTGCCTCGGCGCGGCGCTCGCGCTGCCCAACCCCGTCACCGAGCCGGACGGCACCGCGCTCGCCGCGCTGCACTTCGCCTGGCCCAGCGGCACGCCCGTCGCCGACCTGTACGACGTCGAGGTGGGCCGCGCCGACCACGGTCCGCGCGCGTTCGACCCGCTGCCCACCGCGATCGCCAACGACGCCAACCTGGCCGCCCTCGCCGAGTACCGGCACGGCGCCGGCCGCGGCGCGCGGCACCTGCTGCTGGTCACCTCCGGCCACCGCGGCGTCGGCGGGGCGCTGGTCATCGACGGGAGGCTGCACACCGGCAGCGCCGGACTCGCCCTGGAGGTCGGCCACCTGACCGTCGACCCGCAGGGCCGGCCCTGCGGCTGCGGCAACCGGGGCTGCCTCAACTCCGAGACCGACCCGGACGCGCTGTTCGCCGCCGCCGGGCTGACACCGGACCCGGACCGGCCGCTGCTCGACCAGGCCGGCGAGCTCTGCCGGGCCGCCGCCACCGACGAGCGGGCCCGGGCGGCCGTGGAGCACGTCATCGACCGGCTCGGCCTCGGCCTGGCCGGGGTCGCCAACATCCTCAACCCGGACCGGGTGGTGCTCAGCGGGCTGCACCTGGACCTGCTGGAGGCGGCGCCGGAGCGGCTGCGCGCGGTCGTCGCCGACCGCAGCCTGTGGGGGCGCAGCGGCCGGGTGCCGATCGTCGGCGCCGAGCTGCGGCACAGCGCGCTGGCCGGGGCGGCCGAGCTGGGCTGGCTGCCGTACCTGGCGGACCCGCAGGCGGTGACCGCCGGATAGGCGGTCGATAAGCGGAGCCTGGAGCTTCGCTTAATGTTACTTATCGTGACACTCGTACACTCGTTGTGAGCAATCGGAGGGGGGCTTCCAAGGACTCGCACGAGGAGAGTGGCACATGGGGATCGACCCGACGGCCGACGTCGACCGTTCCGACCCGGAGTACCGGCGCTGGCTCAAGGAGGCGGTCCGCAAGGTCCAGGCGGACGCCAACCGCTCGGCCGACACCCACCTGCTGCGCTTCCCGCTCCCGGCGGAGTGGGGCATCGACCTCTACCTCAAGGACGAGTCCACCCACCCGACCGGCTCGCTCAAGCACCGGCTGGCCCGCTCGCTGTTCCTGTACGGGCTCTGCAACGGCTGGATCCGCCCCGGCAAGCCGGTCATCGAGGCGTCCAGCGGCTCCACGGCCGTCTCCGAGGCGTACTTCGCGCAGCTCGTCGGGGTGCCGTTCATCGCGGTGATGGCCAAGTCCACCAGCCAGGCCAAGATCGACCTGATCGAGTTCCACGGCGGCGAGTGCCACCTGGTGGACCGGCCGGACGAGGTGTACGAGGCCTCGGCCCGGCTCGCCGAGGAGACCGGCGGCCACTACATGGACCAGTTCACCTACGCCGAGCGGGCCACCGACTGGCGGGGCAACAACAACATCGCCGAATCGGTCTTCGCCCAGCTGCGCCTGGAGCCGCACCCCGAGCCGGCCTGGATCGTGGCCACCGCCGGCACCGGCGGCACCTCGGCGACCATCGCCCGGTACGTCCACTACATGCAGTACGACACCCGGATCTGCGTCGCCGACCCGGAGAACTCCTGTTTCTTCGACGGCTGGGTGCACGACGACCCGGACGCGGTGTGCGAGCAGGGCTCGCGGATCGAGGGGATCGGGCGGCCCCGGATGGAGCCGAGCTTCGTGCCCGGGGCGGTCGACCGGATGATGAAGGTCCCGGACGCCGCCTCGATCGCGGCGGTGCGGATGCTGGACCAGGTGCTCGGCCGGAAGGCGGGCGCGTCCACCGGGACCGGGCTGTGGAGCGCGCTGCGGATCGTCGCGCAGATGCGGGCCGCGGGGGAGCGCGGCAGCGTGGTCACCCTGATCTGCGACCCGGGTGACCGCTACCTCGACAAGTACTACTCGGACGACTGGCTGGCGGGCGAGCGGATCGACATCGCGCCCTACCTGGCCGGCCTGGAGTCCTTCCTGTCCGGCGGCGCCTGGACGGGCTGACCGGCGGGCTGACGGGCCGACGGGCCGACGCCGGGTCGGCGCTACGGCAGGCGGGGGGACGGGAGGTCGGCGGGGACGAGCAGCTGGAGGTCCTCGGTGGACGCGTCGGGGAGCTGGGCGATCCGCATGGCGTGCCGCTCGACCATGGTCTCGAAGACCTGGCGGGCGGTGCGGCCGTTGCCGAAGTTGGGGCCGCGCTCGATGCCGGCGAAGTGGTCGAGCAGGGCGCGCTCGGTGGCGTCGGCGAGCGCGTACTCGTGCTCGGCGCACTGGGCGCGGGCGATCTCCAGCAGCTCCTCGGCCGAGTAGTCGGGGAAGGTGATGGTGCGCGAGAACCGCGACGAGACACCGGGGTTGGCGGAGAGGAAGCGTTCCATCTCCGCGGTGTAGCCGGCCACGATGACCACCACCTCGTCCCGGTGGTCCTCCATCAGCTTCACCAGCGTGTCGATCGCCTCCCGCCCGAAGTCGCGGGCGCCGTCCTCCGGCGCCAGCGCGTAGGCCTCGTCGATGAACAGGACGCCGCCGCGCGCCCGGTCGAAGGCGGCGGCGGTGCGGATCGCGGTGGAGCCGATGTGCTCGCCGACCAGGTCCACCCGGGCCACCTCGACCAGGTGGCCGCGCTGCAGCACCCCCAGCGAGGCCAGGATCTCGCCGTACAGCCGGGCCACGGTGGTCTTGCCGGTGCCGGGGGCGCCGGTGAAGACCAGGTGGCGGCGGAGCGAGGGGGCCTTGAGCCCGGCCTGCCGCCGCCGCCGGCCGACCGAGATGAGGTCGATCAGCGTCCGCACCTCCTGCTTGACGGTGGCCAGGCCCACCAGCCCGTCGAGCTCGGCCAGCGCCTCGTCGGCGGGCCGGCAGTCCGGGATCGGCCCGATCACCGCCGCGGCGGGCGCGGAGGACGCCAAGGAGGTGGTGGCGGCCGCGAGTTGGGTGCGCGGGGCGGGGATCTCGGCGGCCGCGGCGGACGCGGGCGGCACGTCGTCCGAGGTGCACCCGTCGACCACCGGTCCGGGCTCGGAGAACTCGAAGCCGGCCCGCTCGTTCTGCTCGGCCCGGCACCGGGTGAGCACCGTGCGGCAGCCGTCGATGATGTGGAAGCCGAAGCCCTTGCCGTGCGAGACCCGGCAGTCCTCGAAGGTGCCGCGGCCCTGGGCGGAGACGTAGACGCCGGCGTCCGAACCGGCCCGGACGGTGCAGTCCCGCAGCACCGGGTCGGCGCCCTTGGTGACGATCACGCCGGTCGCCACGTCGGAGATCTCGCAGCCGGTCAGCACGCCCCCGCTGCCGTGGTCGCGGAACCAGAGGCCGGTGCCCGCCTCCTGGACCCGGCAGCCGGTGAGCGTCACCGTCGCGCCGCCGCTGACCGACACCGCCGAGCTGCGGATCCGGCTGAACGAGCAGCCCTCGGCGACCGCCGCGGAGTCCCGGTCCAGCACGAACAGCGCGTCCGGCAGGTCGTGCAGCGCGCAGTCGGTGAGCGTGAGCCGGGCGCCGTCGCTGACCCAGAGCGCCGGGTACTCGCCGTTCGAGCCGTGGATCTGGCAGGACTCGGCGCTCGCCTCGGTGCCCTGGTCCCAGACCGAGAGCGCCCCGCGCCCGAAGTCCCGCACGGTGGAGTGGACGAGGCTGAGCCGGGCACGGCCGCGCAGATCGGCGGCGTTCTCCGGGACGTCGTGCACCCGGCAGCCGGTGAGCACCAGCTCGGCCTCGCCGTCCAGGGTGAGCCCGTTGCCGGTGACCCGGTGGATCTCGCAGTCGACCAGCCGCCCGCCCGCCTGGGCCTCGGCCTGCACCCCGCTGCCGCGGATCTCGTAGATCTCGCAGCCGGTCAGCTCGGCCGCGCTGCCCGGGTCGGAGAGCAGCACGCCCGCGCCGGAGGCGTGGTGCACCCGGCAGCGCTCCAGCGCGGCGGTCGCGCCGCCCAGCACCGCGAGCCCCGCCTGGCCGGCGGCGGCGACCTCGCAGTCCTCGAAGGCGGCGGCGGTGCCGGCGCCGCGCAGCCGCAGCCCGAGGCCGTCGGGGTTGGCCACCACGCAGCCCCTGAGGGTCGGCCGGGCGCCGCCGGTCACCTCGACCCCGGCGGCCGAGCGGGTCTCCACCCGGCAGCCGGTGAAGGCGGGGGTGGCCTCCTCGCCGGTGACCAGGACGGCCGGGGAGGAGCGGTCGCTGCCCTCGATCACCAGGTCGCGGACGGCCGCCGCGGCGGTGACGGTGAGCGGCACCCCGCCCGGCGGGTCGATCCGGACGGTGCCGGGGCCCTGGGCGGCGACGACCGTCACGGCCTTGTCCACGACCACGTTCTCCCGGAAGGTGCCCGGCCGCACGGTCACCGTGTCGCCCGGTTCCGCGGCCGCCAGGGCCTCCGTGAGCGTGTCGTACTCGCCGGCGCGGCGCCGCCAGCGGGATGCGCTGTCCTGGGTGACCCGGACCCTGTGCTCAGCCATGACGGTCTGTCGTCCCCACCTTCATCGAGCCGGCGATCTGCGGACCGGACGCACGCGGACGCGGCGCGCCCGGACGCGGCGCACCGGGGTGCGCGGGTCGTCCGCCCACCGTAGCGCGCCCGCGCGGGTGCTCCGGTCCGCCCGCGGCACCGCCGTGTGCCCCGGCACCTGCTTCAACGAGCGCGCACACGTCCGGTTCCGGCACGCGGGTGCGGAAACGGGTGCGGAGAAGCGGGGACGGGGACGTCAGCCCCGCTCGTCGGCCGGCCAGTGCGCGCCGCCCTCCAGCACCTCGACCTCGTCGCCCAGCCGCAGCGTGCCGAGCACGTCGCCCTCGACGCCGGCCGGACGCTCCGGGATCAGGTTCTGCCCGAACGCCGCCTTCTTCAGCAGCCGGTGGTGCCGGGCCAGGGTGCGCAGCGGCTCCGGGCCGCGCCGCTCGCCGCTCTCCTGGTCGGTGGTGGTGACGACGCAGCGCCCGCACGGCTTGACCACCCGGAAGGCCAGCCCGCCGATCCGGATCCGCCGCCAGCCGTCCTCCGCCCAGGGCTCGCCGCCGGAGACCACCACGTTGGGGCGGAACCGCTCCATCGGCAGTTCCTCGTGGCCGTCCGGGTGCTCGGCGGCGATCAGCGCGTTGAGCTCGGCCAGCGAGGCGGTGGTGGTGAGCAGCAGCGGGAATCCGTCGGCCATCGAGACGGTGTCGCCGGGGGAGGAGAACGCCGGGTCGACGGGCCGGGCGCGCGGGTCGTCCAGGTGCACCAGCCGGTAGTCGCCGAGGTGCTCGGCGATCCACAGCTGGGCCTCCTTGCCGGCCTCGGCGGCACGGAAGCGGGTGCCCCAGACCTCGACGTCGGCGAGCGGGTCGCCGACCGCGCCGGCGGGGGAGGGGATCTCGGCGCGGGAGCCGTCGGGGGCGGTGAGGACGAGGGCGCCGTCGGCGGTGAGCTCGGTGCGGATCTGGCCCAGGGCGGCGTTCTCGCGCTGGCTGACGAACCGCCCGGTGGCGTCGGCGAGCATCCAGCGCCGGTCGCCGGCCAGGCCCCACGGTTCGACGCGGGCGCTCTCGGGGCTCAGGCGGTACATGGACTTGACGGGGTAGACGTGGAGTCCGGTGAGCTGCATTCCCCCATCCTGCCAGCCGTGTCCGGACCGGCGGCAGCCGCGGTCCGGGGCCGTCGGCACCCCGAACGCGCACGGACCGCCCGGAACGCCGGGTGGGGCGGCGTTCCGGGCGGTCCGTGGATGACCCGTTTCTCCGTACGCCCGGCGGATGTGGGTGCGCCGGGTGGTGCTAGGTGGTGCGGGTGCGGGCCGGGTGGGGCCGGCCCGGAGGTGTCAGTAGCCCTGGGCCTGCGGCTGGTAGCCCTGCTGGAACTGACCGGGCTCGCCGTACGGGCCGGGCCGCTGCGGCTGCATCGGCCGGACCGGGGCGACCGGGGTGACCGCCGGGCGCAGCTGGGCGCCGCCGAAGGACTGGTCGCCGGAGCCGCCGAAGCCGCCGGGCTGGCCGCCCTGGCCGGCGAAGCCCTGCTGGCCGCCGAAGGACTGCGGGCCCTGGGGCTGCGGCACGCCCTGCGGACCGGACGGGCCGCCCACCGGCTGCGCACCGAAGGTCTGCGGGCCGCCGTGGCCGCCGACGAAGGTGTTCTGGCCGCCGAAGCTCTGGCCGCCGGACGGCTGGTACCCGCCGGTGGCCGCCTGGCTGAAGCCGGGGGCCGGGGTCTGCGGGCGCTGGCCGGGCAGGTACGGCTGCGGGCCGCCGTAGCCGGGGACCGGTGGCTGCGGCGCGGCGGCGTACGCGGGCGCGGGCTGCGCCGGGATGTACGCGGTGGCCGGGCCGGAGGACGGCGCGCTGCTCGGGCCGGGGCCCAGGGCGAGGCGGGCCGGCGGCAGGGCGGGGAGGTTGCCGCCGGGACTGTCGTACCCGGTGCCGTACCGGTTGTTCTCGTAGGAGGGGCCGGACAGGCCGGAACCGTAACCGGTCGACAGGGCCGGCGGCAGGGCGGCCGGCACGTTGATGGGCGCGATCTGAGGGACACCGCGCTCTGCGACGAGGCTGTCGTAGATGGGCGTGCCGGAGGAGAAGGACGGAGAGGGGTAGCCGACTCCGTCGTAGGAGCGGGGCGAGGTCATGGGGCATACGGTAAGCCCACAACGAGCCTGCTGAGGAGACTGGGAGGCCGAGCAGTTCGAGTGTTTACACAAGCTTCGCCCGAACAAAGGTCTCGAAAGTAGGAAGAGCGGACATTCCGGCGGCGACTTCCGGCCACTGTCCGGCGGGTCCGAGGGGTCGAACGGGGTCCGTACTGAGGCGCCGAAGACCCGTGTGGTGACGGGACGGTGGACGGTTCGGGGACCGTCGAAGAAACTTCTGCGAGCGGGGCGCGAACCGGCGCATTCGAGCCCCCGCCGGGGGCGCGACGGGGGCTCGTGAATGTTTCGGGAATAAAGACCCCGTCAGGCCGTGAGCGGGCCGGTCGGGGTCGGTTCAGTGCACCGGGGCGGGCTGCTCGGCGGGGCCCGCCTGGGCCGGGAAGCCGGGCCGGCCGGCCACCTCGGAGGTGCAGAACGAGCAGCGCACCGCCAGGACCGGGATCGTGCTCAGGCACTCCGGGCAGTCCGCCTTGGCGACCGGCGCCGGCTTGGCGCCCTCCAGCCTGGCCTGGAGCCTGCCCACCGGCACCACCACGACGAAGTAGATCACCGCGGCCACCAGCACGAAGCTGATCAGCGCGTTGACGAACACCCCGTACGGGAAGCGGGTGCCGGCCACCTCGAAGGTCTTCTGGGTGAAGTCGCCGACCGCACCCGTGGCGACCCCGACCAGCGGGGTGAGGAACGCCGACACGAACCCGGTGACCACGGCCGTGAAGGCCGCGCCGATCACGATGCCGACCGCCAGGTCGACGACGTTTCCACGCAGCAGGAAGCTGCGGAATCCCTTGAGCACCGGGAACTCCAAATCCGTACGGGTGAGGTGGGACGGGACCACGGGCCCCGGCCGGACATCCTGCCGACCGCGCGGGCCCGCGGTCCAACCGCGTTCACCCGATCCGCGTAACGCGACCGAGGGCCGCGGCCGCCCGGTCAGGCGGCGCGCAGGCGCTCCGCGTACGGCTGGATCCGGGCCACCGCCTCGGCGATCCGGCGCACGGTGGCCGCGTCCATCTGCGACCAGAGCGGCACGGTGAGCACCGAGTCGGCGAGCCGGTCGGTGAGCGGCAGCGAGTCCGCCCGGCCGAGGTGGGCGTAGGCGCGCTGGCGCTGCACCGGCGGGTGGAAGTAGCGGCGCGAGTCGATGCCCTCGGCCCGCAGCGCCTCGGCGAGCCCGCGGGCGGTGAGGCCGAAGGCGGCGTCGTCCAGGATCAGCGTGAGGTCCTTGAAGGTGGAGGTGTCGCCCTCCTCCGGCAGGGCCAGGCGCAGCCCGGGCAGTCCGGCGGTGACGGCGGCGAACTCCTGGACCAGCGCGTTGCGGTGGGCCACCCGCTCGGTCAGGCCGGCCAGCCAGTTGAGGCCGACGGCGGCGTGCAGTTCGCTCATCCGCGCGTTCAGGCCGGGGAACAGGGTGTCGTAGTCGCCCGGGTTGCCGTAGTCGCGGGCGGTGCGCAGCCGGCGCGCGAGGTCGGCGTCGTGGGTGGCGACCAGGCCGCCCTCGCCGGCCACCGCGACCTTGGTCGGGCTCATCGAGAACACCTCGGCGTAGCCGAAGTTGCCGACCGGCACGCCCTTGCGGCGGCTGCCGAAGCCGTGCGCCGAGTCGTACACCAGCGGCACCCCGGCGGCGTCGGCGACCTCCTGGAGGCGCTCGATCTGGCAGGGCGTGCCGTAGACGTGGGTGGCCATCAGCGCGGCGGGCCGGTCGGCGGCGGCCAGCCGGGCGGCGGCGTCCTCGGGGTCGAGGGTGATGTCCCGCTCGCGGGCCTCGGCGAACACCGGGGTGCCGCCGGCCCAGTGCGCGGCGTGCGCGGTGGCGGAGAAGGTGAAGCCGGGCATCACCACCGGGCGGCGCCCGTCCACGCCGGCGGCCTGGAGGACCAGCATCAGGCCGGTGGTGCAGTTGGAGACCGCCACCACGTGCGGCACCTCCAGCAATCCGGCCGCCGCCTCCTCCAGTTCGGCGACGGTGCGGCCGTTGGTGAGCTGTCCGCTGTCGAGCACGGCGCCGAGCCGTTCCAGCAGCGCGGCGCGATCGGGCACCTGGACCCGGGTGAGCGGCAGCCCCTCGGGGAAGGCGGGTGTGCCCCCGAGGGCGGCGGGCAGGGCGAGAGTGTCGGTGGTGTCGGTGGTCATGGTGCGGTCGATCCCCCCTGGGACGGTGACGGTGACACGGCTGACGGTGGTGACAGGGCGGGCGGTGGTGCCAGGGCGGGCGGCTCCGCCCGGTGCCGGGCGCCCCACTGCCCGGGCGCGACCCGCCACACCGGTGGCGGACGGCGGCCGGCGGCGGCCCCGCGGCTCGCGGCGGCGGCCGGCACGACCAGCAGCACCAGGGCGAGCGGCAGCACCTGGACCCGCTCGCGGGACAGGATGCCCATGTTGTTGATGGTCGAGAAGGCCCAGCAGAACAGCAGGGTGTAGACGGCGGCGAACGCCACGTAGGAGCGCTGCACGAACAGCCGGGGCAGCCGGCTCAGCCTCGGCCAGGCCCGGATGAACATCACCAGCAGGGCGAAGCACTCCACCGACTGGATGAGGTTCTGGATGTTGGACGCCTCGAACGGGAACGGGCGGAACAGCACGCTGATCACCGCGACCGGCAGGCCCGCCGGGTTGAGGCTGAACTTCGGCGCGGCGTCCTCGGGTGCGGTGGCGTTGATCATCGAGTTGCCCTGGCTGGTGCGTCTGGAGGTCTCCGTGAGCACCTGGCTGACGGCGTCGCCGCCGGTCCCGTCGGTGCCGAAGAAGGTGGAGACCTGCTGGAGCATCAGCACCACCATCGCGCCCAGCACCACCGCGGTCAGGATCGTGCGCAGCGGCCCCAGCGCGCTGACCTGCTGCGGACGGCGGCGCAGCACGTAGGCGACCATCAGCCCGGCCCCGGCCAGCGCGGTGACGTGCGGGCGGACCATCGCGGTGCCCAGCGAGCCGAGCGCGATGCAGGCGAAGGCGCCGAAGCGGCGGTCCAGCAGCCGCGCGGTGCCGTAGGTGGTCAGGCCCAGGCAGAACATCATCCAGGCGTCCTTGCCGATGCTGGACGGCCAGAACAGCAGGGAGGGCAGGAAGAAGACCAGCTTGGCGTACTTGCGGGTGTCCGCCTCCGGGAAGGCGATCTGCAGCGCCCGCCAGAACAGCAGCAGGCCCCAGAAGCCCAGCCAGGAGAAGACCAGGAAGCCGCCGATCAGCGAGGGGCCGGTGATCGCGTAGACGACGCCGGTGACGATGATGATGAAGCCGGTGCCGGCCACCTTCATGCCCAGGTCGTAGTGGATCCCGCCGAAGAGGTCGGCCTGGTCGAGGTAGGCGGCGAGGTCGCTGCCCTTCTGGTGGTACATCTTGGCGTCGGCCGCGCCGCCGTAGAGCACGAAGGCCATCAGGTAGCGGGGGAAGGCGCAGAGCAGCTTGGCGGTCATCGCCAGCAGCAGCAGCCGGAAGACGTCCCGTTCGGGGTTGGCGGCGGCGATCCGGGCGAGCACCGGCGTGCTGACGGCCATCAGCGCCGGGAGGATCAGCAGCGCGCCCCAGGTGTCGTACGAGGTGTGCACCGAGGCGAGCACGAACAGCGTGACGTAGCCGGTGACCAGGGTGGCGGCGACGGCGGACGGCCAGGGGACGCGGCCGAGCACCGCCGTCGCCGTCCCGGTCGCGCCCGGGCCCCTGGGCGCCCCCGGCATCAGAACACCTCCAGGTCACCGAGGCTGAACCGCCAGTCGGCCAGGGTGAGCGGGGTGGGGCCGGCCGGGGTGCGGGCGACGAAGGTCATCCCGGTGCGCGGGGCCCGCAGGTAGCCGGTCCGCAGGGCGGCGTGGGCGGCCTCGGTGCCGGGGGAGAGGTGGGTGGCGACGTGGTCGCAGCCGCTCTCGCGGGCGGCGGCGCGCAGCAGGCGGGCGGCGCTGTCCCGGTCGCCGGGGCGGACGATCACCTCGGCGAGGGTGAACTCGGCGAGCGGGCCGCGCCGCCGGGGCCGGCCGACGGCCAGGCCGGTCAGTTCGCCGCCCCGGTCGACGGTGAGCACCCGGTAGTCCAGGCCGGGGGCCTCGCCGTAGCGCCAGCGCAGGAACTCCGGGGTGCGGTGGACGGCCAGCCGGTGGTCGGCGCTGTCGGCGGCGGCGCGCTCGCGCAGCAGCTCGGCCAGCGGGCCGCGCTCCCCGGCCTCTTCCCGGGCGGCCAGCCAGGCGGCGGCGGTGGGCAGCCGGCAGTCCTCGGCGGCAGGGCGCGCGGGCCCGGCCGGGCGGCGGGCGAGGGCGGCGCGCACGCCCCGGGCGAAGGCGGCGGGCCGCACGGCGCGCACCGTGATCGGCACCCGGCCCAGCTCCTGCCAGCCCATGCCCCGGTAGCCGCGCAGGCTGTCGGCGTTGGGGGTGTTGAACACCAGCGCGGTCTCGTCGGCGACCTGGTCGAGCAGTTCCACGGTGAGTCGGCGGAACACGCCCCGGCCCCGGAAGTCGGGGTGGGTGGCGGTGTCGACCGGGCGGACGGCGGCCACCGGGGCGCCGTCCTGCCGCCACTGCCAGCGCAGGAACAGCCGGACGCCGGCCAGCCGTCCGTCGGGGCTCTCGGCGACCATGCCGGGGCTGGCGCCGAAGGGGTTGCGGTGGTGCTTCCAGGCGAAGAACTCGGTGGTGCGGGTGCCGGTGGGACCGCCCGCCAGCGAGGTGGTGAGCAGGTCGAGCACGGCGGGCTGGTCGGATTCGGCGAGCGGGCGGAAGGTCAGCTCGGCGGGGGCGGGCAGGGCGCTCACGTCCGGACTCGCTCTCCCATCGGTGGTCGGGGCTGTGGGGACACGTCGGTGGATCGGTGTTCGGCCGCCGGACGGCCGGGCCGGTCAGTGCCGCAGGACCCGCGCGTACACCGCCTCGACGGCGCGTTGGGCGCCGGCCACGTCGAAGCGCTTGGCGCGCTCCCGGGCGGCGGCCGCCAGCCGGGCGCGCAGGTCCGGCTCCGCGGCCAGCCGGTCGAGGGCACCGGCCAGCGCGGACGGGTCGCCGGGCGGGACGAGGAAGCCCTGCTCGCCGTCGTCCAGCACCTCGGGCATGCCGCCGACCCGGGTGACCACGGCCGGCAGTCCGCTGGTCATCGCCTCCATCAGCGCGACCGGCAGGCCCTCCTGGCGCGAGCTCAGGGTGAACACGTCCAGGGCGGGCAGCAGTGCGGGCACGTCGGCACGCGAGCCGGCGAACACGACGGTGTCGGTGACGCCCAGCTCGGCGGCCCTGGCGCGCAGTTGGGCGTCCAGCGGACCGGCGCCGACCAGCAGCAGCCGGGCGTCCGGGCGGCGGCGCAGCAGCGCGGCGTGCGCGGCGAGCAGCGTCGCCTGGTCCTTCTTGGGCGTGAGGTTGCCGACCGTGCCGACCACGAACGCGTCGGCCGGCAGGCCGAGTTCCGCGCGGGCGGCGGCCCGGGCGGCCGGCCCCTCGGGGGCGCCGGCCAGGTCCGGGCCGTGGTGCACCACGGTGACCCACTCGCCGGGGCGGCGCCGGCCGGGCGGGATGCTCCGGGCGACGGCGCGCGAGACGGCGATCACCGCGTCGTTGCGCCGGTAGGTCAGCGCGTTGGCCCAGCGGGTGGCCGGGCGGTAGCGCTCCCAGACGTTGTGCTCGGTGTGCACCAGCCGCGGACCGGCCCCCGCGAGGGTGGGGGCGAGCAGCCGGGCGGCGGCGGCCGGGACCGGCATGTGGGTGTGCACCAGGCCGAAGCGGCGGGCGGCGAGCAGCGCGCGCAGCCGCAGCGGCCAGCGCGGGTCGGCCCGGCCCGGGGTGCCGGGGACGCCGCCCAGGCAGTGCACGGCCACCCCGGCCTCGGCGAGCGCCGGGGCCAGCGCGTCCTTCCACGGCAGCACGTAGGCGACCTCGATGCGGTAGCGCGAACGGTCCGCGTGGCGCGCGCAGTTGAGGAGCAGCTGTTCGGCGCCGCCGCGGCCGAGGCCCTTGGCCAGCCAGAGCACCCGGGTGGGGGCGTGCGCGAGGCCGTCCGCCGGTCCGGCCGGGGACCCGTTCGACCCGCTCACCGCTCCTCCGCCTCGCGCAGCAGGGCCGGCTCGCCCTGGCCGCCGTCGTCCTCCCCGGCCGTGCGCCGCGCCCAGCTGGGCGTGGTCCGTCCGCCGCCGAGCTCGCCGGTGCGTGCCGCGCCGCGCTCCACCGCCGGTCCGGCCGGGCGCGGTGGAGCGGCGGGCGGCGGTGCGCCCCGTCCGGCCGTCCCCGTCGCCCCGGTGCCGCCCGCCGGGGTGCGCCGGCGGCGGCCGGAGGGCCCGTAGGTGCCGAGCAGCGCCACCCCGGCCACCGGGACCCCGGTGCGGGAGAGCAGCTCGGCCACCCGGTCGGCCTGTTCCGGAGTGACGTTTCCGCTGCGCACGGTGACCAGTACCGCGTCCGCGTGCTGCACCAGGTCGTAGGCGTCGTTGGCGTGCAGCAGCGGCGAGGTGTCGACCAGGATGACGTCCGCGTGCCGCCGGGCCCGGCGCAGCACCTCGCCGGCCCGCAGCACCAGCGCGGCCGGGTAGGCGGTGGTGTTGCCGCCGGTGATCAGCGAGACCCCGGCGACGTTGGTCGGCCGGACCAGGTCGTCCAGCTCGCCGAGCCGTTCGCCGCTGAGCAGTTCGGCCATCCCGGGCCCGTCGCCGACGCCCAGGTGGGCGTGCAGCTGCGGGTGGCGGAAGTCGCAGTCCAGCACGAGCACCTCCCGGCCGGTCTCGGCGAGCGCGGCGGCCAGGTTGGCGATGGTGATGGTCCGCCCGTCGCGGCTGCCGCCGGAGGCGACCAGGACCACCGGTGCGGGATCGGCGAGCCGGCGCGAGACGGTCTGGGCCGGGTCCCGGTCCTCGCCGCCGCCCGGGCGGGCCAGCGCGTCCGGGCCGGTGAGCAGCAGCGTCGAGCGCAGCGAGCGGTACGCCTCGGCGGCCGGGTCGGACGGCCGGGCGCGCACCAGCGGTTCGCGCACCCGCCGCTGACGGCGCGACAGGTGCGGCACCTCGCCGATCACCGGCAGGTTGAACGCCTCCTCGACCGCGTTGCGGCTGCGCAGCTTGGTGTCCATCCGGCTGAGCATCAGCGCCGCGACCACGCCGAGCGCCAGGCCGAGCACCACGGCGAGGCCGAGCCGCACGCTGCGGCTGGGCGAGGAGAGCAGGTTGCCGGTGCCCTGGCGGGCGTCGATGCTGCCCCACTGCTGGATGGCGTCGGTCTGGGCGCTGTTGGCGAGCTTGCTGATGGTGGTGAGGGTGGTGGTCAGCGAGGTGTTGGCGGCGGTCAGCTTGGGCTGCAGCTTGGGCTGGTCGGCGGCCGAGGACCGGTTGAACTGGGCCTGGATCTCGTTCAGTTGCTGCTGCTGGGCGTCCGCCTGGGCCTGCAGCTTCTTGATCGTCTCGGCGGCGCTGCGGGCCGACTCGTCGCTGTAGCCCTTGATGATCGCCGCCGAGTAGGCGGTGGCCAGGTCGGAGCAGGACTGCTTGGTCGGGCCGGTGGTGGCGATGGTCAGCATCTGCGGGCTGTCGGCGGTGACGGTCCGGCGGGCGATCACCTCGGAGGCGTCGGCGATGCCGAGGGCCTTGGCGGCGGCCGCCGCGACGTCCGCGCCCTGCGCGTAGGAGAGCACCTGGTCGGCGCGGACGGTGTCGCCCGCGCCGGCGACCGGGGTGATCGCGACCTTGCACTTCCATTTGGCGTTGTCCACCGTGTCGCCGGCCGGGGTCAGCAGCCAGCCGACGACCAGCGCGGCCAGCGTGCAGCCGACGAGCAGCCGCCAGTAGCGCCGCAGGACGGTGAAGTGGTTTGCCGGTTCCACCGGTTGGATCCCCTCGCGTTCGTGGTGCGGTGGTGCTGTCAGCGCCCGCCACGCCCCCGGCGGGAGCACGGCGGGTCCGGGTACCGCTGGGGTGTCACGCCCCTGGGCGTGACCGGACGGCCCTCGCGGGCACGGTGGAATCCCTCGGCTGGTGTCGCAACCCGCCCCCCTGACGACTCGCGGCCAACGTCTCGACGACGCGCTCCCCACGGCGTGGCCCGGCTCCGGCGGTGCACCAGGAACGGCGCAGGCCGACCGCCGCCCCCGCCGGTCCCCCTTGCGATGCTTCCCGAGCCCCGACGTGCGGCGCAACCGCTTTGCCGATACTCGTCCGGGAGATCCCCGAGGACCGGGCCCGGACCGCCGGGATCCGGACAGAACGGCCCCGCAGCGGCCCGGCCGGCGGGCGGGAGCGGGTGGTCAGACCGTCCGCAGCCGCAGCGAGCGCTCGTAGAACTCCACCATCTGCGCCGACACCTGGTGCAGCGTGAACGAGGTCAGGAACCGCGCCCGCGCGGCCTTCGACCGCACCCGCGCCGAGGCCCGGTCCTGCAGGGTGTCGGTCAGCGCCGCCGCCAGCGCGGCCGGCCGCTCCGGCGGCACCAGTCGCGCGTAGTCCTCCGAGCCCACCGTCTCGCGCAGCGCCGGCACGTCGGCGGCGACCAGCGGCACCCCGACCCCCATCGCCTCCATCGCCGCGCTGCCCAGTCCCTCCCAGCGCGAGGGCACGGCGAACGCGTCGGAGGCCGCCATCAGGTCGAACACGTCGTCGCGCGGCCCGAGGAAGCGCACCCCGGTCGTCGCCGAGGCCAGCGCCCGCAGCCGCTCGCTCTCCGTGCCCTCGCTGCCGGCCAGCAGCAGCACCGACTCCGGCTCCGCGCGCACCACCTCGGGCCAGGCCTCCAGCAGCACGTCCAGGCCCTTCTGGTACTGCTGACGGGCCGCCGCCAGCACCACCGGCACGTCCGGCGGCAGCTCCAGCGCGGTGCGCACCGCGGCCCGCCGGTCCGGCGTCACCGTGCCCAGGCGCTCCGGGTCCCGCCCGCGCGGCACCACGTCGATCCGCTGGGCCGGCACCCGCAGCCGGCGCGCCATCGCCCCGGCCACGTAGCGGGTCAGCGCATGGAAGCGCCGGGTGCCCTGGGCGGTCGCCGCGTCCACGGTCTGCGCGGCCCGCACCTTCCACGGGCTCAGCCCGCGCGCGTTGCGGTGCTCCGGGCCGTACGACGCGTTGACCAGGCTGGTCACCACCGGGGTGCGGGCGGCCAGCGCGGCCGCCCGGCCGAGCACGTCCGACTCGTACAGCGTCGTGTGCACCAGGTCGGGACGGCGCTCGCGGACCAGCCGGTGCAGGGCGGTGACCGTGCGTCCCCGGGTGCTCCGGCCGACCCCGAACACGTCGGCCCCGGCGGCGGTGAGCTCCGGCTGGAAACCGCCGGGGGAGTCCTTGAGGTAGGCGACGTCGAGCTTCACCCCGGCCCGCACCAGCTGGGGGGCCATCGCCACCAGGCCCTGCTCGGCCCCACCGACCCGGCTCACGCTGTCGATCACATAGAGCACATGCACAGGCCAACCCCCGCCCTCCTGGGCGCGCCCGGTCTCCCGTGCCGGGACGGCACCCTGACTGCCGCTCAGCATCGCAGGTCGCGACCGGCACCCGCCAGCGATTCGGCCACACGGGGAGGCCCCCGACGGGACGGTGCCGAACCGTGCGGGGGCGGACGACAGCGCTGAACGGGGCGCGCGGACCCTTCGAGGGGCGCACGACGGCTCCCGTCCGGCGCCTTTCCGGAGTACCAGCGCCGTCGCGCGGACCACCGCCGGGTTGCGCGAAGGGGTCGTCCCAGGCCGGAGGCTGTGCCAAGGTCGTTCCCATGCCTGAAGCGACACCGGTCAGGACGACCGGAACCCGCCCCCGCATCCTCCACCTGATCACCGATCCACGCCGTCGCGGCGCGCAGAGTCTCGCCCGCGACCTCCACCGCGAACTGCGCCGCCGGGGCCAGGCCTCCGCGCTGCGCGCCCTCGCCCCGCACCCGGACGCCCACCCGGACGCCCCCGACACCCGCAGCACCACCGTGCTCGGCCCCGGCCGCCTCCACCCCCGTACCCTCGGCGCCCTGCGCACCGCCGCCCGCACCGCCGACCTCGTCGTCGCCCACGGGTCGTCCACCCTGCCCGCCTGCGCCCTCGCCCTCGCCGGCACCCGCACCCCGTTCGTCTACGTCTCCATCGGCGACCCCCGGCACTGGACGGCGGGAGCGGTCCGCCGGCTGCGCACCGGCGCCCTGCTGCACCGCGCCGCCGCCGTCACCGCCCTCGCCGACGGGGCCCGCGACCTGCTCGTCGAACGCTTCCGGCTGCCCGCCGCCAGCGTCCGCACCATCCCCAACGCCCGCTCCGCCGACCGCTACCCGCCGGCCCGCGACGAGGCCGAGCGGCGCGCCGCCCGGCAGGGCCTGGGCCTGCCGCCGGACGGCCTGCTGGTCGCCTGGCTCGGCGCGATCGCCCCCGAGAAGCGCCTCGACCTCGCCCTCGACGCCCTCGACCGGCTCCCCGACGTGCGGCTCGCCGTCGCCGGCGACGGCCCGCAGCGCACCGCCCTGGAGCGACATCCGGCCGCCGCCCGGGCCCACTTCCTGGGCACCCTCGCCGACCCGGTCCCGCTCTACCGGGCCGCCGACGCCGTCCTGCTCACCAGTGACAGCGAGGGTGTGCCCGGGGTGCTGATCGAGGCCGCGCTGGCCGGCCTGCCGGCCGTCGCCACCGACGTCGGCTGGGTCAGCTCGGTGGTCCGGGACGGCACCACCGGCGCGCTGGTCGCCCCCGGCGACCCGTCCGCCCTCGCCGAGGCGCTGGCCACGGTGCTGGCCGGGGACCGTGCCGGACTCGGCGCCGCCGCCCGCGCCCACGCGCTGGCCCACTGCGAGCTCGACGTGGTGGCCGACGCCTGGCAGAAGCTGTTCAGCGAGGTCTGTGCCCGCGGCGGACCGGCCGGACGCGGCTGACGCGTCCCGGTGCGCCGGGCCGGGTGCGCTTTTCGAGCGAATCCCGGCCCGACGCACCGGGACGACTGGCTGCCGACCCGCCGTCACGCGTCACACTCCCCGGTGTGAAGTCGATCCTTCGAACCACCCTGCTGCTGGCCGTCGCCGCCGGGATCGCCGCGTCCCCCCTCCAGGCCGCCGCCGCCAGCCACCAGCCGCCCCGCGAGGGCTTCCCGTTCTCCCGCCTCGACACCATCCAGCCGGTGCGCGAGAACGCCCGCACCGAGGCGCTCGAGTTCTTCTGGTACGACTGCGGGCACTCCCAGGCGCTCGAGCAGCCGCTCCAGGCCTGGACCGAGCGGCACCGGGACGACGTCGACCTGCGCCGCGTCCCGGCGATCTGGCAGGGCAGCCGCGAGGAGACCGCGCAGCGCGGCCACGCCCGGCTGTACTACACGCTGGAGCGCCTCGGCCTGGTCGAGCGCCTGCAGACCGAGGCCTTCCGGGCGGTGCACACCAACGAGCAGGACGTCACCACCGAGGAGACGGCCGCCGCCTTCGCCCGCGGCCAGGGCGTCGACGAGCAGCGCTTCCGCGAGGCGTACCGCTCGGAGGAGGTCGCCCGCGCGGTCGACGAGGCCGCCGCGCTCTTCGTGCGCCACGGCATCAACGAACTGCCCACCGTGATCGTCCAGGACGAGTTCCGCACCTCGCCGACCAACGCCGGCGGCGTCGAGGCGATGCCCGAGGTGATGGACCACCTCGTCGCCCAGGACCAGCAGCGCCACCCGGCCCACACCCTGCACTGACCCTCCGTCACCACCCCCCCGTCCGCCCCGGCGGGTCGGCCGCTATCGGTCGACCCGCCCCTTTTCGGTCTCCTCCCGGGCCGTGATCCGGTGACCTTCACCGAACCGACCCCCGGCAGCCACACTCTGTGCCAGAGTGGGCCCGGGCCGCGCCGCCGACGGCGTCAACAGCCGCTGTGACGGGCCCACTTCTCGATACCGCCGGTACCGGAGAGGGCAGGTGTCCGTGGGGGGACAACGCGCGCCGCTCGTCGACGAGCGCGACAGCCAGACAACGCAGGCCCCGGAGCGGCGCCCGTCGGCCGCCGACGGGCCGCCGCCCGAGCTGATCTTCAAACGCCGGCTCCGCCCGGCCCAGGTGGCCCGCGAGCTGTGGGGCGCCCGTGAGCTCGTCCGCGCGCTCGCCGAGCGCGATCTGCGCGCCCGCTACAAGCAGGCCGTGCTCGGCTTCGCCTGGGCGGTGCTCACCCCGCTCGCGCTGTGCGCCATCTTCACCCTGGTGTTCCGCCGCGCCGTGCACGTCGAGACCGAGGGCGCCGCGTACCCGCTGTTCGCCTACGTCGGCCTGATCGTCTGGCAGTTCTTCAGCAACACCATGAACCAGGGCGCGCTGAGCCTGGCCAACAACCTCAGCCTGCTCAACAAGGTGTACTGCCCGCGCGAGGTCTTCCCGCTCGCCACCATGCTGGTCGCCACCGTCGACATGCTGATCGGCACCGCCGTGCTGGGCCTGCTCTTCCTGGTCTTCTGGACCGCCCCCGCGGCGACCTTCCTGTGGGTGGTGCCGCTGCTGGGCATCCAGTTCGCCTTCACCTACGGCATCGCCCTGGTCCTGTCGGTGGCCGTGGTGTACCTGCGCGACGTGCGCCACCTGCTGCCGATCATCACCCAGATGGGCGTCTTCGCCACCCCCGTCGCCTACCCGCTGGCCCAGATCCCGGAGCGCCTCCAGGAGGTGTACGTCGGCGTCAACCCGCTCGGCGCCGTGATCGAGGGCTACCGCAACGCGCTGCTGTACGGCCGGGCGCCCGACGCCGCGCTCACCACGATCGCCGCGGTCGCCTCGGTGGTGTTCCTGGTCGGCGGCTACCTGCTGTTCAAGAAGCTGGAGACGGGGATCGCCGATGTCGCCTAGCCGGACCCTCCCGCTCGGGACCATCCGCACCGAGCAGGTGTGGAAGCGCTTCAAGGCCGACCAGCAGCGGATGCTGCTGCGCGACAAGGTCGACTCGCTGGCCCGCCGGCTGCGCGGCGAGAAGGGCGAGGACTGGCGCTGGGCGCTGCGCGACATCTCGATGCACGTCGAGCCGGGCGAGTCGGTCGGCCTGATCGGCTCCAACGGCTCGGGCAAGTCCACCCTGCTCAAGATGCTGACCCGGGTGATGTACCCGTACGGCGGGGTGATCGACGTGCGCGGCCGGATCGGCGCGCTGATCGAGATCCGGGCCGGCATCCACCCCGACCTGACCGGCCGGGAGAACATCTACCTGTTCGGCGCGCTGCTCGGCCTGCGGCGGCGCGAGGTGGCCACCCGCTTCGACGACATCGTCGAGTTCGCCCGGCTCGGCGGGGCCATCGACCGGCAGGTGAAGTTCTACTCCTCCGGCATGCAGATGCGCCTGGGCTTCGCCGTCGCCGCCTACCTGGAGCCGCACGTGCTGCTGGTGGACGAGGTGCTGGCGGTCGGCGACGCGGTGTTCCAGCAGCGCTGCCTGGACCGCATGCGCGAGGTCGCCGAGCAGGGCACCACCATCGTCTTCGTCTCGCACGACCTGCCCGCCGTGGAGTCCATCTGCCGGCGCGGCATCTGGCTGGAGCAGGGCTCGGTCCGGGTGGACGCCGGGATCAAGGAGGCGATGGCCGGCTACCGCGACTCCATCGAGGCGCAGTCCGAGGCCGGCGGCCGCACCGGCGAGCCGATCCAGCTGCTCAAGCACGAGGTGCGCGGCGAGGACCGGGAGAGCCTCACCACCGACGAGCCGATGACCGTCGAGCTCACCCTGGGCGGCGACTACCGGGGCGACGCGACCCTGCACCTGGGCGTCAGCGAGGGCACCTCCAGCCCGATCTTCCAGATCAGCCACGAGATCCGGCTCACCGGCGGGGACCGCCGGGTGGCCTGCGTGATCCCCCGGCTGCCGCTGCCGCGCGGCCGCTTCACGCTCTGGGCCGGCGTCTACAGCATCGGGAAGACCGACGGCGGCACCCTGATGAGCTGGCACTCGGTGGGCCAGTTCGACGTGTTCGGGCCGATGCTGGACTCCCCGCCGCGCGCCGTCGTGCTGGCCGCGCCGGTGTTCGTCCCGCACCACTGGGAGGAGTGAGGCGTGCGACCGGTCCGGGTGCTCGTCCATCTCAACAACCTGGCCCTGGGCGGCGCCCAGCTGAACGCCGTCGACATCGCCCGCACCCTGCGCGACCGGGGCCACGACCCGGTCCTGTTCGCCCAGGGCGTGGCCGGCCCGGCGCCGCTGGTCGACGTCGCCGCCGGGCACGGTCTGGACGTGGTGGTGGCGGGCGGGCCCGACACCCCGCGCGCCGAGGTCCGGCGCCGGCTGGGCCGGCTGGCCGCCGAGCACGGCAGCCAGCTGCTGCACGCCTGGGAGGTCCGGGCGGCCCGCAACGCCTACTTCGGGCCCGGGCGGTTCGGCCGGCTGCCGGTGGTCACCACCTTCTACGGCATCCGGATGCTGCGCGGCCTGCCCCGGCACCAGCCGCTGGTGCTGGGCCTGGGCGCGCTGATGGGCGACGGCCGGGCCTTCGGGCACCGGGACGTCAGCCTCATCGAGCCGCCGGTGAACACCGCCACGGACGCCCCCGGGCTGGTCGACGGGGCGGCGTTCCGGCGCGAACACGGCATCGCGGACGACGAGTTGCTGCTGGTCATCGTCACCCGGCTGGTGCCGGCGCTGGAGAAGGACGCCGGCGCGGAGCTCACCGTGGACGCCGTCCGCCGGATGGACGACCCGCGGGTGCGGCTGGTGATCGTCGGAGCCGGCCCCAGCCTGGAGCCGCTGCGCGCCCGGGCGGCCGCCGCCAACGCGGAGCTCGGCCGCCCGGCGGTGCTGGTCCCGGGGCAGCTGGCCGACCCGCGCCCGGCGTACCAGGCCGCCGACATCGTCCTCGGCATGGGCGGCTCGGCGCTGCGCGGGCTCGCCTTCGGCAAGCCGGTGGTGGTGCACGGCGCGGCCGGCTACACGGCCGTGCACGAGCCGGGTCCGCTGGTCGAGCCGCACGCCTCGCGCTGCATGTACGGCTTCGGCGACGGCTCGCGCGCCCCCGAGGCGCTGGCCGGCCGACTGCGCGGGCTGCTCGACGACCCGGCGCGCCGGGCCGAACTGGGCGCCTGGGGGCGGGAGTGGGTGGTCGGCCGGTTCTCGCTGGAGAGCGTCACCGGCGCCTTCGAGGAGCTCTACGCCCGGGTGCTGGACCGGCCCGCCCGGGCGGTGGGCTGGCTGAAGGACCTGGAGCAGATGACCCGTTACGAGTTCACCAAGCCGGCCGCGCTGCGGCTGCTGGGACGGTGACGCCGCCACAGCTCTATCTCTAACCCTTGCTCACGTGTTTAATGGTTAGCATGAGCGAGCTGACGATCCCGCACGTCCACCACCGCCGCGTCGACGTCGACGGTCTGCGTGTCTTCTACCGGGAGACCGGGCCGGCCGACGCCCCCGTGCTCCTGCTGCTGCACGGTTTCCCGTCCGCCTCCCACCAGTTCCGCCGGCTCTTCGACGCACTCGGCACCCGCCACCGGCTGATCGCCCCCGACTACCCGGGCTTCGGCCACAGCGACAGCCCCGCCCCCGGCGCCTTCCCCTACCGCTTCGACACCCTGGCCGACGTCGTCGAGGGTTTCTGCCGGGCCCTCGGCCTCGACCGCTTCGCCCTCTACGTCTTCGACTTCGGCGCCCCCGTCGGCCTGCGGCTCGCCACCCGCCACCCCGAGTGGATCACCGGCCTGGTCGTCCAGAACGGCAACGCCTACGAGGAGGGACTCTCCGACCGGGCCCGCGCGTTCATCGCCAACCGCCCCGGCGTCGAGGGCGCCGCCGACCGCGTCCGCGAGATCCTCACCCTGGAGATCACCCGCTCCCAGTACGAGGGCGGCACCGGTGATCCCACGCTGGTCGCCCCCGACGGCTGGACCCTCGACCAGCACCACCTCGACCTGCCCGGCCGCAAGGACATCCAGGTCGAACTCGCCCTCGACTACCACAGCAACGTCGAGCTCTACCCCGTCTGGCAGGAGTGGCTGCGCACCCGGCGCCCGCCCACGCTCGTCGTCTGGGGCCGCAACGACCCGTTCTTCACCGAGCCCGGCGCCCGCGCCTACCTGCGCGACGTGCCCGACGCCGAACTCCACGTCCTCGACACCGGGCACTTCGCCCTGGAGGAGAAGCTGCCCGAGATCGCCCCGCTGATCGACGGCTTCCTCGTCCGGATCAGTCGCGGCGCAGCAGCAGCGTGACGAAGCCGAGCGTCCCCCGGTAGCCGTGCAGCCACTCGGCGCGGTGCAGGTCGGCCGCCGCCCTGGCGGCCCCGGCGTCCGGGTGCTCCGGGTGGTCCAGCGCCCACTCGGCCAGCGTGCCCGTCCAGGAGAACTCGTAGTCGTCCCACTCCCGCGGGCTGCTCACATGGCCGGTCACCGGCGTCCAGCCGTCCGCCGCCACCCGGTCCACCGTGGTCGCGAGGTCCGCGTACTCCCCGGGCGCGGCGCCGAGCGCGGCCAGCGCCGCCGCCGAGGGCTCGCGCTCCCAGAACCCCTCGCCCACCAGCACCCGGCCGCCCGGCGCCAGGTGCTCCCGGGCGGCCGCCAGCGCCGGCAGCAGACCGCCGAAGACGTGCGTCGCGCCGATGTTCAGGACCAGCTCGAAGGGCCGGCGGTCGGTGAACTCCCGGGCGTCCAGGTGGTGCAGGTCGATCCGCCGCTGCACCCCCAGCGCCTCGGCCGACTCCCGGGCCAGGGTCAGCGCCGCGGCGTCCAGGTCCACCCCGGTCGCCCGCCAGCGCGGCCGCGCGCTCAGCGCCCGCAGCAGCCAGGCGGCCCGCCCGCACCCCAGGTCCAGCGCCCGCCCCTCGTCCGCGGCGAGCGCCCGGTCCAGCAGCGCCGCCACCGACCCGTCGGAGAGCGGCGCGGCGATCGGGTGGCGGGCGTGCGCGAGCCGGGAGATCGTCTGACGGTCCATCCGACCAGTGTGGACCAGCCGGGCTCAGTACGTCCGGCCTTTCCAGGCGGCCCCCCGGCCGCGCCAGTGCTGCACCGCCGAGTCGACCGTCATCAGCAGGTAGAGCGAGGCCGTGAACGGCAGCAGCAGGGCGGCCGGCGGCGGCTGCCGGTAGTAGCGCAGCATCGGCACGAAGGTCCCCGCCATCAGCGCCCAGGCCGCCCCGCCCGCCGCCGCCACCGGCCAGGCACCCGCCGCGATCCCCGCCACCGTCGCCACCGGCGGCACCAGGTAGACGAGCGCCAGCCCCAGCACCGTCCCCAGCAGCAGCACCGGCGAGTGCCGCAGCTGGGCGTAGGCACTGCGCGACACCATCCGCCACAGCTGCGCGAGGCGCGGGTACGGCCGCACGCTGTCCACCTGCTCGGCCAGCCCCAGCCAGGTCCGGCCGCCGGCCGCCTTCACCGCCCGGGCCAGCGACACGTCGTCGATCACCGCGCCCCGGATCGCCGCCACCCCGCCCGCCCGCTCCAGCGCCTCCCGGCGCACCAGCGAGCAGCCGCCGGCCGCCGCGGCCGTCCGCGCCCCGGGCCGGTTGCTCCACCGGAACGGGTACAGCTGGGCGAAGAAGTACACGAAGGCCGGCACGATCAGCCGCTCCCAGCCCGTCTCCACCCGCAGCCGGGCCATCTGGGACACCAGGTCCAGCCGCGCGCTCTGCGCCGCGGCCACCAGCTCGGCCAGCGAGTCCGGGCCGTGCGCGATGTCCGCGTCGGTCAGCAGCAGGTACTCCGCGTCCGGCCCGGCCAGCTCCACCCCGTGCCGCAGCGCCCACAGCTTGCCGGTCCACCCCGGCGGCAGCGGGGGAGGGGTGGTCACCGTCAGCTCCAGGCCCTCCGGGGTGGCGAGCGAGCGCGCCAGCGCGCCCGTCCCGTCCGAACTGTGGTCGTCCACCAGCACCACCCGGGCCCGCCCCGGGTACTTCTGCGCCAGCAGGCCGGGCAGCGACACGGGCAGCACCCCGGCCTCGTCCCGGGCCGGCACCACCACCGCCACCTGCGGCCAGCGCTCCGGCGGCCGGCGCTCCGGCAGCCGCACGTCGGTGCGCCAGAACAGCCCGTGGCAGCCCGCCAGCCACAGCCAGACCAGCAGGGAGAACGCGGCGATCCACAGCAGGACGGTCACCCGGGCAGTCTGCCGTACGGGAGGCCTCCAGGGGGCCATCGGCTAAAGTCTTGACCTGTGAAGATCGCACTGATGGACTCGGGAATCGGCCTGCTGGCCGCCGCCGCCGTACTCCGGAGGCTGCGTCCGGACGTCGACCTGGTGCTCTCCTCCAACCCCGCCTCGATGCCCTGGGGCCCGCAGACGCCCGAGGAGATCACCGAACTCGCCCTCGGCTGCGCCCGGGCCGCCGCCGAGTACCGGCCGGACGCGCTGATCGTCGCCTGCAACACCGCCTCCGTCCACGCGCTCGCCGCGCTGCGCGCCGAGCTGGAGCCCGGACTGCCGGTCATCGGCACCGTCCCGGCGATCAAGCCGGCCGCCGCCATCGGCGGCCCGGTCGCCATCTGGGCCACCCCGGCCACCACCGGCAGCCCGTACCAGCGCGGGCTGATCCGCGACTTCGGCGGGACGGCCGACGTCACGGAGGTCGCCTGCCCCGGGCTCGCCGACGCCATTGAGCACGGCGACGACGCGGCCATCGAGGCGGCCATCGCCGCCGCGGCCGCCCGCACCCCGGCCGGCACGGCGGCCGTCGTCCTCGGCTGCACCCACTACGAACTGGTCGCCGAGCGCATCCGCGCCGCCGTCGCCCCGACCGCCCTGCCGTCGCTGACCCTGCACGGCTCCGCCGAGCCGGTCGTCGCCCAGGCCCTGCGCCGCGTCCTCGACCCCGCCCGCGAGGGCGGCGCCACCCTCACCGTCCTCCACGCCGGTGCCCCCGCCACCCTCCCGCCCGCCGCCCTCACCTACCCCCAGGCCCTCCCCTTCACCGCCTCCGCCCCCTGACCCCGACCGCCTCCGAGGACGTCACCACCGCCCGGCGCTCGCTCCTCGGCTGCGCGATGTCTCCGCCCCCGCCCGGGGTTTGTGGGCGCCGCCCACTCCAGCAGGGCCCCGGACCGGCCGCCGGCCCCGCCCGATGCGCGAAAAGTCGGCCCGGCCGACGTCCCACTCCACTGACAGGCCGCCGGGGCCGTGAGGCGTCTGCGGCCGTGCTGCCATGGGTCCGAGGGCTGCGGCGCCAGGTGTTGGTGCGACCGCTGGTGCCTCAGTGGCTGATGTTGTTCCGATCTTGAGCGGTGTCGCTCGAACGAGAGTCTCAGTATCGGGTGACCACGGTGGGGGCGTCTCGACGCAGATCGTCGTGTGAGGCTCGCCGTGGTCCCGCAGGGAGGAGTGTCGCCCCTGCTCGGATCGTCGGCGCGCGAGATGGACGATGATGTCGGCGGCGATCTCGACCGTCTCGGGGAGGACCCGCGTGATCGCGTCGTACGCCTGCTGTCGCTCCGATCGCGGCAGTTGGAGATACGCCGAGACGGTCGACAGGTAGCCGGCGTAGTCGGGAGCGCTCATCGTCAAGCGCCGTTTGACGACGGCCTGCTGAACGTCGAGGAACAACGGAGACTGCTGCAGCTCCGTACCCGGCCACTGCATCTCCTCGCCCGGAGCGGTCCCGTCGGGAGACGGAACCTCGTCGTTCTCCAGGAACGGTGCCCGTGCCGCACGCACGGACTCCTCGACAGCCGGGTCAGCCAGCTGAACCTGGCCGCCGAACGAGGCGAACACACCCTCCGGTTCCAGTAGCGCGGCCACTCTTGACCACCGATCCTCCGGGCGTGTCCAGTGCAGGGCCGCCGCCGCATAGACCAATCCACAGGTCTCACCTGGCCGCAGGTCCTCGAACGCGGCCCGCACGGTCGTCACGTTCGGGGGCGCGGTCTTGTTCAGCTCGGCGAGCATGGCGGCGTCGGGTTCCGTCGCCGTGACCGTGACCCCAAGGTCAGCGAACAGGCGGGTTGCTTTGCCGGTCCCCGCACCGATCTCCAGGGCCGTCCGGATCGGCCGGCCCGCGTACGCCATCACCAAGTCGAAGAGTTCCTTGGGATACCCCGGCCGGAACCGTTCGTAGGCTTCCGCGATTGCGCCGAAGCTCAGTCCACGAGCAGACATGCCGACCATCCTCACACGAGCGGGGCAGACAGCGTTTGGCGGTACTCAGCGGCTTGGCCGTCCGACCGTGAGGGGTGCCGGTCGAACGGGAGTCTCGATCGGGTGAGTGCGGAGGCCGCCGCGTATGAAAGGCCGCTGCTACCGAGGCCGGGCCGGCTGCGCGGGCGTGATCGACTCCCGGTCCGTCAAGGCGGACGCCGTCGTCGGCGCCGACAGCCGCGGCTTCGACGGCGGCAAGCTGATCAACGGCCGCAAGCGACACGCCGTGGTCGACACCCCTGGCCTGCTGGGAGCAGTCTGCCGGCGCCTCGCGCGGGACTTCGAACGCTTCACCGGCAGCGCGGAGGCGACGGTCCACCGGCCAGGCGACGATGCTCATGACCCGCCGCCTGGCCCGGCCACGGCCTTCGCGAGCGTGAAACGGCCCGGCGCCGGCTCGGCGAGCCACCCGCACGCTGTCAGCTGCTTCGCCTTCGACCGCAACCCCTCGATCTTCGCGGGCGCCGGGTCCAGACCGAAGCAGCCCCATTTCTGGCTTGGGCGGCATGGCGGGTGGTGGGTGGAGTCGGGAGCCGGCTGAGCCGCCTGCGGGCCGGCGGTGGTGGTGGAGCAGGAAGTCGGCGTGGGCGGCTTTTCGTGCCGGGGAAGGGGAGTCCGGGGTGGCCTGGGGTGCGCAGGAAGTCGGTGGGGCGACTTCCTGCGCGCGAGGGGGAGGGTCAGGCGGCGTGGCCGCGCCAGCGGCGGTAGGCGGGTTCGAGGCCGGAGAGGATGGTGTCGAAGCGCCGGGTGCTGGTCGTGGAGTCCACCTGGAGCCGGCTGATCTGGAGAGGGTGGGAGGGGAGCCGGGGGCCGAGACGGTGGTCGGAGAGGAAGCCGAGCCGGTAGCCGAGTTCCTGCAGGACCGTCTCGGCCCGGACGTCGTGGCCGCCGTCCGGGTAGGCGAAGGCGACCGGGGGTTCGCCGAGCCAGTGGGTGAGGGCCTCGTGGGCGCCGGTGATCTCCGCGCGGACGGTGGCGTCGTCGCAGCGCCCGAGGCACGGGTGCCCCTGGGTGTGGTTGCCGATGGCGACGCCGCCCGCGCGCAGTGCCACCAGGTCGGCGGGCGTGAGCTGTTCCTGGCCGGGCGGGCGCCGGTCGGCGCTGACGCGCAGTTCGTGGAGGCTGCGCCGGCGGTCCGGGTCGGGCATCGCCTTGAGCCGGCGGAGCAACTGGGAGGGGTGGCCGCAGTCGAGCGAGCGGGCCCGGCCGCCGTGCCGGGCGAGGAAGTCGGCCTCGTGCCACCAGAACGGCTTCTCGGTACCGATCAGCTCGGAGATGACGAAGGCGGCGGCCGGGATGCCGCGTTCGATCAGCGCGGGCAGCGCATGGGTGAGGACGCTGCGGTCGGCGTCGTCGAAGGTCACCAGGACGCTGCGGGCGGGCAGCGGGCGCCGTTCGGCGACGGCCTGCTGCACGGCGGCCAGCGAGACGGGGGTCGCGAGTCTTCGCAGCCGGTCCAGCTGGGCGCCGAACGAGCGCGGGTCGGTGACCCCGTGGTAGGCGAGCACGGCGAGCCGCTGCGCCGCCCGGGCGCGGAAGAGCGGCTGGACGGGGGCGAACCGCAGCCACTCACCGCGCGCGTCGGCCGGGTGGCCGGCGGGGTGATCGGCCGGGCGGTCGGCACGGGCGGGTTCGGCCGGCGGGCGGGCCGGCCGGGAGCAGGCGCGGGTGGCGGTGGACCGCAGCGCCCGGCCGCCCGGCGGGAGCACGGTCTGCGGGAGGACGGCGGACGGGAGCACCGCCGGCGACAGGACGGACGGTGGCAGGACCGCCGGCGGGGTGACGATCGGCTGCCCGTCGGTCGTCACGGCGGCGGCCCCGGGTGGCCCGCCGGTGGTCGGCGGCGGCCGCAGGTCCGACAGGGCACTCACCCAGGCCCCGTTCCGGGCCGTGGGGCTGGAGGTCGACGTCGTGGAATGGGACTGCGGCACGGTTCCCCCTCGGTCGCCGATGCGGCGTGGCGGTACCGCCGGAGGACGGAGCCCGGCCTCCGACTCCAGGGCGCGGCGGCTCCGCCCCCTGGGTATGTCCGGTCCACGGCGGGGACTCCCAACCCGCACCGCGGACGGCTCCTGGATCGCTCAATGTAATGGAGACAGCTACGCCCCGTTGATGGTTGTACCGGACCGGCAAGGTTTTTTCGCAGACCGGGAACCATTCCGGGACGAGCCCGGAACGAGCCCGCGACACGGCGGGAACGAGCCGGGGGACGGCTCCGGAACACCTCCCCGCCCACCCGCCACTTCCGGCCGCGACCGTTACGGAGGGTGTCCGCCCGATCGCGCCGCGCGTGCTGCCCGCAGGTCGCTGCCGGGGTACCTTGGGCTCATGGCAGATGCGGAACGTGATCACTTCCACCCGCACGGCGCGACCCGGATGGCCCGGTACTGTCACGGTGGCCCGCTGGTCACCCACCAGGTGCCGCTCGCGCTGGTGGGCCTGGCCTGCCTCGCGCTGGGGATCGTGGTGGCGGTCGTGGTTCCGGACAGTGACGGCCCGGCCTGGGCGATGGCGGTGGCGGGTTGCCTCGCGGCCGGCGTGCTGCTGCTCGCCCGGATCGCCTTCGCGCTGTTCCGCCGCCGCCGCGCGGCGGCCTGAGCACGTAGCGGCCCGGGCGTCGGCGGCCTGAGCACGTAGCGGCCCGGGCGTGCGGCGGCCTGAGCACGGGACCGACACCGATCACCCGATCGAGTCCAACCGGTCAGATCGACAGGTTTTCAGCCCATCTGCCAACCCCTTCTCGCTTCTTTCACAATTCCAGGGCACCAGCCCCACAGTTCCCCCTACTGTGATGACCGTCCGGGGTGCCGACCGCACCGGATGCGAGGCCACTTGCCGGCGCCGGGGAGGGCGCCGCAGAGGGGGGAACCATGAGCGGCACCGCCGCGCCCGGAACGGCCCCGGTCAGCGGGGGAATCCGGACCCGGGTGAAGCGCCAGCTGGCACGCCGGGTCGGCAGCACCCCCGGCGAGGGCGCCACCGTGCTGATCTACCACCGGGTGGGCGGCGGGAGCCCGGACGAGCTGGACGTCGCCACCGCCGACTTCGCCGCCCAGGCCGACCTGCTCGCCGCCCTGCCCCCCGGGCGGGTGGTCTCGCTGGACGAGGCCACCGACCGGATCGAGGCCGGCCGCCGCACCCCGAGCGTCGTCCTCACCTTCGACGACGGCTTCGCGGACGTCTACGACAACGCCTGGCCGCTGCTGCGCGAACGCGGGCTGCCGTTCACCGTCTACCTGACCAGCGGTCACGTCGGCGGCGAGATGCGCTGGGAGGGCTCGACCGCCAAGGTGGCCGGCGCCCCCGCGCTCAGCTGGGAGCAGCTGCGCGAGATGACCGCCTCCGGCCTGTGCACGGTCGCCAACCACACCCGCACCCACGCCCGCCCCCAACTGCTCTCCGTCGCCGAGCTGGACGCCTGCAACGACGACGTCGAGGAGCACCTGGGCGTCCGCCCCAGCCACTACGCCTACACCTGGGGCGTGCCGGTCCCACACATGGAGCCGGCCCTGCGGGCCCGCTTCCGGACCGCCGCCACCGGCGAGGTCGGCCGCAACACCCCCGGCGTCGACCCGGTCCGGCTGCGCCGGGTACCGGTCCGCCGCACCGACCCGATCGACTTCTTCCGCGCCAAGCTGCACGGCCGGCTGATCCCCGAGCTCGCCTACGCCCGGATCGTCGCCACCGCCAAGGCGGTGGGCGCCCGTGCCTGAGGACCGGATCCCGCGGCGCCTGCGCGGCCCCGGCGGCCGCCCGCTGCGCGTCGCCCACCTCACCACCGTCGACATGAGCCTGCAACTGCTGCTCGCCACCGAGCTGAAGGTCGACCTGGAGGCCGGCTTCGAGACGTACGGGATCAGCGCGCCCGGCCCGTACGTCCCCGAGCTGGAGGCGATCGGGGTGCGCCACGAGCCGCTGCACGCGCTCACCCGGGCCTGGGAGCCGCGCGCCGACGCCGTCGCCGCCCGCGAACTGCTCGCCGTCCTCGACCGGATCCGCCCGGACGTGCTGCACACCCACAACCCGAAGACCGGCGTGCTCGGCCGCGTCCTCGGCCGCCTCGCCCGGGTCCCGGTCGTGGTCAACACCTGCCACGGCCTCTGGGCGCAGGCCCACGACCCGCTCGCCAAGCGGGCCTTCGTACTGGGCGCCGAGGCCTTCGCGGCCCGCTTCTCGCACGCCGAGCTGTACCAGAACGGCGAGGACCGCCGCACCCTGGCCCGCGCCGTCCCGGCCCGCCGCTCCCGGGTGGTCGGCAACGGCGTGGACCTCACCCGCTTCGCCACCGACCCGGGCGAGCGCGAGCGCACCCGCGCCGCCCTGCGCGCCGAACTCGGTGTCGGGCCGGACGAACTGCTCGTCGGCGGGGTCGGCCGACGGGTCGCCGAGAAGGGCATCGCGGAGTACGCCGAGGCGGCCCGCGCGCTGGCCGGCAAGGCCCGGTTCGTCTGGATCGGCCCGGACGACCCGGACAAGCCGGACGCCCACGGCGCCGAGTCCGGTGTCGCCTTCCTCGGCCCGCGCGGCGACATGCCCGCCGTCTACGCCGCCCTCGACGTCTTCGTCCTCCCCTCCTACCGGGAGGGGTTCTCCCGCTCCGCCATGGAGGCCGCCGCCGGCGGCCTGCCGATGGTGCTCAGCGACATCCGCGGCTGCCGCGAGATCGGCACCCACGACGAGCACCTGCTCCTCGCCCCGCCCGGCGACGCCCGGGCCCTCACCGGCGCGCTGGACCGGCTCCTCACCGAGCCCGGCCTGCGCGAGCGTCTCGGCGCCGCGGCCCGCCGCCGCGCCACCGAGCAGTTCGACCAGCGGGCGGTCGCCGCCGTCTCGCTGGCCACCTACGCGGCCGTCGCCCGCGCCAAGGGACTGCCCTGGACGGCCGGCTGAGCCCATCCACGACCCACACCACCGCATCAGGGGGAAGGACCGTCATGAAGCGAGGGGGGGACCTCGTGATCACCGTCCTGGCCGGGATCGCCGCGATTCCGCTCGGCCTGGTGATCGCCCTGCTGATCCGCTGCACGATGGGCGGACCGGTGCTCTTCCGGCAGACCCGGACGGGGTTGCACGGCAAGGAGTTCGAGATCCTCAAGTTCCGCACCATGCGGGACAGGCGTTTCCCCGAGGAGCCGGACGCTCCCCGGATCACCCGGCTCGGAGAACTGCTCCGCCGGACCAGCCTGGACGAGCTGCCGCAGCTGTGGAACGTCGCACGCGGCGAGATGGGCGTGATCGGGCCCCGGCCCACCCTGCCCGAGCAGGTCGCCCACTACTCCCGCCGGCAGCGCGGCCGGCTCGACGTCCGGCCCGGCCTCACCGGCTGGGCCCAGGTGCGCGGGCGCAACTCCATCACCTGGCCCGAGCGGATCGAACTCGACCTCTGGTACGTCCGCAACCGCTCGCTCGCGCTCGACCTTCGGATCCTGCTGCTGACCGTCAAGGTGCTGCTGCGCCCGGCCGGGATCACCGCGGCCGGCGGCGTCAACCCGGGCTTCCCGGCGCCCACCGAGCCGGCCGAGACCAGTGCTCCGGTGCCGGTGGCGCTGCCCTCGGCCGCGGCCGCGAACGAGCAGCAGCCCGCCGTGATCGGCCTGCCCCGGCAGAGCACCGGACCGCGGCCGGCCCCGCCGGTCCGTACGCCGGCGGCCCGTACGCCGGCGGTCCGCGCCGCCGTCGAGGAGGCGTCCTGACCACCGGACCCGGCAGGATGGCCCCCGTGCCCTCCGCAACCGCCCCGAGCGGGCTCTGGATCGCCGGCGCCGGGGGCGTCGGCCGCGAGGCGCTGGACACCGCGCTCGCGGCCGGCGTCCCGGTCGCGGGCTTCCTCGACGACCACCGCCACGGCGCCACCGTCCGCGGCCTGCCCGTCCGCAGGCCCGCCGACCTCGGACCCGGCGACCGCTACCTGGTCGGGATCGCCGACCCGGCCGTCCGGCAGCGGCTCGCCGCCCTGCTGGACGGCCTGGGCGCGCGGCCGGCCACCCTGGTCCACCCCCGGGCGCTGATCGCCCCGGACACCGTGCTCGGCCCGGGCTGCCTGGTGATGGGCGGCGCCTACGTGTCCAGCAGCGTGCGGCTCGGCGCGCACAGCCAGGTCCACTACAACGCCACGGTCGGGCACGACGCCGTGCTCGGTGAGCGGGTGACGGTCTATCCGGGCGGCAACGTCTCGGGCGCCGTACTGCTCGCGGACGGCGCCACCGTCGGCTCCAACGCCGTGGTCCTCCAGGGCCGCAAGGTCGGCGAGGCCGCCTTCGTGGGCGCGGCCGCCGTGGTGACCAGGGACGTGCCGCCCGGCGAGGTCGTGGTCGGCTCCCCGGCCCGCCCGCTGCGTCCTGAGGGCGGGCGGCGCCGACCCGGGCCCGGATAGGGTGCGGGGCATGGCCATTCCCGAGTTCCTCGCCGATCTGCGCGCCGTGGTCGGCCCCCGCATGCTCTGGCTCAGCGCCGTCGTCGCGGTCGTCCTGGACGACGACGGCCGGGTGCTGCTCGTTCAGCGCGCCGACGACGGCTGCTGGACGCCGCCCGGCGGCATCCTCGACCCGGGCGAGCAGCCCGCCGACGGCGCGGTCCGCGAGTGCCTGGAGGAGACCGGCGTCGTCGCCGCCCCCGACCGTCTGGTCACGGTCACCGTCTCGCCGGAGATCACCTACCCCAACGGCGACATGACGCAGTACCTGGAGGTCGTCTTCCGCTGCCGCCCGGTGGGCGGCGAGGTCCGCGTGGACGAGGACGAGACGCTGGCGGTCGGCTGGTACGCCCTGGACCAGCTGCCGCCGATGGCCGAGAAGGAGCTCGCCTGGATCCACCGCGCGCTGTCCGGCCCGGCCGAGGCCGCCTTCGAGTGGAACGGCGCGCTGCTCCCTCGGACCACGCCCTAGAGGCCGCGGAACCAGTCCGCGGTGCGCTCCAGGCCCTCGCGCAGCGGCACCGGCCGGACGTCCGGGAACAGCTCGCGCAGCCGTGTGTTGTCGGCCTGCGAGTCCCGGACGTCGCCGGGCCGCGGGTCGACGTGCGCCACCTCGACCGGGTGGCCGAGCACCGACTCCAGCTCGCCGATCAGCTCCATCAGCGAGGTGCGGGTGCCGAAGGCCAGGTTCACCGGGTCCGGGTGGACCACCCGGCGCAGCACCGCCTCGGTGATCACCTGGGTGACGGTGCCGACGAAGGTGAAGTCCCGGCTCTGCCCGCCGTCCCCGTGCACGGTCAGCGGCCGCCCGGCGAGCGCGGCGTCCAGGAAGGCCGGGACGACGGCCGCGTAGGCGTGCCCGGCGGGCTGCAGCGGGCCGAAGACGTTGAAGAACCGCAGCGGGAGCACGCCCAGCCCGTAGCAGTGGTGGTAGGCCGCCAGGTAGGACTCGGTGGCGAGCTTGCTGACCGCGTACGGGCTCATCGGCGCGGTGCGCATGGTCTCGCGCTTGGGCAGTTCGCGGTTGGCGCCGTAGACCGAGGAGGAGGACGCGGCGGCCACGTACAGGCCGCCGGCGCGGCGGGCCGCCTCCAGCACCTCCAGGGTGCCGGTGGCGTTGGCGTGGTGGCTGGCCAGCGGGTCGGCCACCGAGCGGGGCACCGAGGGCAGCGCGGCGAGGTGGACCACGGCGTCGGCCCCGGCGAAGACCTCGTCCAGCAGCGCCCGGTCGAGGATGCTGCCCTCGTGGAACACGGCGTCGGTGCCGGCCAGGTTGGCCTTCCGCCCGGTGGAGAGGTCGTCCACGACCCGGACCTGGTCCACCTCTGGCCGGGCCGACAGGGCCCGGACCAGGTTGGCCCCGATGAATCCGGCTCCGCCGGTGACGACCACGCGCATGGCTGAGGTTCCCCCCTCACGACCACCCGGCCCCTCGGCCGGCCCTGCGCCGATGGTAGCCGCGCGGTCACCCGCGGTGGGCCGGAACTCCGAGAACGGCCGGAAGCGGCCACGGAGGCCCCGGTGGGCCCCGGGCCGGGATCAGCCCTTGGGCTGGCGGTACGCCTCCTCGGCGGCGTCCAGCACCGCCGCGAGGTCGCCGCCGGCGGTGGCGGTGGCGACGGCGGCCACCGCGCCCTCGACGAACGGGGCGTTGGCGAACCGGACCGGGAACGGCAGGCCGTGCTCGTCGGCGTCGGCGAGCAGCGTCCGGACGGTGGTCACCGCGCCGCCGAGGTCGGCCAGCACCACCACGCCGTGGCCCTGGTCGACCCGCCGGGTGGCGGCGGCGACCAGCACGGCGCTGATGCCGGGGCCGTCCACCAGGCCCCCGCCGGTGGCGGCCACCGGGGCGGGCGAGTCGTCGCCGGCGAGCGCGAGGGCGAGGGCGCGCACGGCGGTGGCGAGTTCCTGGCTGTGCGAGACGAGGACGACGCCGACCCGGCCGTGCGCGGGCGGGCGGCCCGGGGTGGGCCGGGGGCGTGGGGCGGGCGGGGTGCGGGGCGCCGGGGGATGGGCCGAGGGGGCGTCGGAGATGGGGATGACATCGGCGCGGGTGCCGTCCCGGCGGCTCATCGGCTGCTCCTCGGGGCGCTCGGTGGGGATCTGTGGGGATCTGTGGGGATCTGTGGGGATCTGTGGGGATCTGTGGGGATCGGAGGGGATCGGAGGGGTCCGGCGGGGATCGGTCGAGCGTCGGGCGGATTCGATCGGGCTCGGTCGGATCCGGCCGACTTCGAAGGGCCCCGGCGGGGCGTGCGGGCGGGCTCCCCACACTCTGGCAGTTCGCCCGCCGCCCGCCCGCGCGGGACACGCCCCCGCGGGGCCGGGCCGGCGCCGCTGACGGCCCGCCGGTCCGGCCGGGGGAGTCCGGTCGATCCCGCTGACCGGGGCCGTGCGGGTGACTAGGCTGAGGCCGTTCAGGCCGTCGGGAGGAGAGACCAGCAGTGGCAGCCAACAGCGGGACCGGGGTGGAGTCGGTCGAGGCCGGGCCGGCGGGAGCGTCGGAGGTCGGCGCGAACGGGAAGCCGAAGGTGGACTTCACCGGGGCGACCTGGCTGTGCAGCAGCCAGGGCGTGGGCGACGTCCAGATCGCCTTCGTGGACGGCTACATCGGCATGCGGGACGGCCGTCAGGAGGACGGCCCGGTCCTGGTGTTCACACCGGGGGAGTGGCGGGCCTTCGTGCTCGGCGCGCGGGACGGCGAGTTCGACCTCACCTGACCGGACCCCTCCGCGTCCCCTCCGTGCCGCGGAGGGGACGCCCCCGGCGGGCCGGGACGCCGTCCGGTACGCCGCTCGGAGCCCGAAGGTCTCCGGCGGTCATCGTTCCGATCACATTTGAGCGTGCCCTGTCATAATTTCTGTTGACTGGTGGACAAACGCAGCTCAGAGTATGAGCACAGGCAGACGCCGTGCCCACCGCCCCCACGCGGCCAGACACGGCGCCTGCTGTGCAACCCGGCAGCGCTGCCGAGTCTCCTCCCAGTCATCCCCTGCGCACCGGGGTGCGTCGGCCGGTCCCGGCCCACGAAGGGCCGGCAGTCGCCGGGAGGATGGCGCCGACTCCGAGAGCGACTCGGAGGACGGTGCCGTGCTCGGGACCCGCACGCCCCCACGCGGCGGCGTCCCGAGCAGATCCGCGGGAGCGACGGGCCGGGGCCCCGCGGACCTTGCTTGTGATGCATGGAACTGTTGGCTTGTGTGCTGTGCGGTGTGCGACGTCGAAGCTGGGTGCTCGGCGGATCGGCACGACGGTGTGCACAGTGAGGGAAACGCGTGTAGGGCCGCGTTGCGACATGCCGTCCCCCCGAAGGGTGAAACCCAGAACGGCTGTCGTGCTGAACCGAACGTAGCCCGGACGGTTGCTCAGAGTCAACATTGGTCTCTGAGCGTGGATCTCCGTCCGGTGCCCCACCCACCCCGCGAAGGCGCTCTGCCGGGCACGTACGATGTTCCCATGTCTTTTCTCCGCCGTCGCTCCGGTCAGCCCACCGGCCCGGACTTCGACGTGCTCGCCATGGACCCGGGTGACTGGCCGGGCGACTTCGGCGCAGCCATGATGACCGGCCCGGACGGTTCCTGCCAGGGGATTTTCCTGCGCTACGACCTGTTCGGCGGCAGAGGCCCGGCGATGTTCATCGGCAACCTCCCCGAGGGTTCGCCGGCCCGGGAGACCGGCGACAGCGTGCCCTTCGAGGTGCGCCAGCTGCTCGCGGCCCTGGAGGACGAGGAACCGGTCGAGTTCGTCTCGGCGGAGGACTTCCCGGTGATGCTCGGGGACGACCTGCTGATCGTGAAGAAGGTCAAGGTCAGCGAAGGCCGGGTCTTCTGTGCCCAGTTCGGCCGGAGTGACGGAGTGCAGGTCACCATCGCCTCCTGGGACCGACCGATTTCGGACGACCTCTACCAGTTGCTCAAGCCGCTGCCCGCGGACATGTTCCAGCAGGGCTGACCGGGTCCGGAACCGTGCCCCGGAGGGCAGGGTTCCGCTTCTCGTCCCGCTGCTCGCCGGGCTCCCGCCGCCCCGGGCGTTCCGGGCCCCGGACGCTGCTTGACGGCCTCGATCACGGCTTCGTAAAGTCGCGGACATGCCGTGCCGTCTCCCGCTGCTGACCCGTCGCAGCTACCTCGACCTGCGGCGCACCGCCAGCGCGGCGTGTCCGGGTCACTGAGGGGGATTCGTCCCCGAGGCGGCGGGCGGCCGGCCGTTCGGCCGGCGCCGGTCCGGGGGCGGCCGTTCCGCTGAGCCCGGGTTCCGGGGGCGGGTGTTCCGCCGACCTCCGGGGTCGCCTCCCGGTACCGCGCGCCCGTCTCGGCGCGTCGAGGAGTCAGAGCCCACGCTGCCGCCCGGAGGCACCAGCCCCATGAGCACCACCATCGCCGACCAGTCGCCCGCCGTCCCGTCCCCCGTCGAGGCCGCCCTCGCCCGGCTGCCCCGGGTCGTCGACCTGCTGGCCGCCCGGGCCGAGGAGCACGACCGCGACGCCACCTTCCCGTACCAGGGCATCGAGGCCGTCCACGAGGCCGGCCTGCTCACCCTGACCGTCGACCGGCGGTACGGCGGGCCCGGCGGCTCGCTCGCCGACACCGTCCAGGTGCTGGCCCAACTCGGGCGCGGGGACGCCTCGGTGGCCGTGGTCACCGCGTTCACCCTGCTCCAGCACGCCGAACAGGCGCGGACCGCGAACTGGCCGACGGCCGGCTACCGGCGGCTGCTCACCGAGTCCCGGCGCGGCCCGGCCCTGGTCAACACCCTGTACGTGGAGCCCGGCGGCCGCAGCGGCGAGCCGCCGTCCACGCTGGCCCGGTGGGACGGCACCGGGTGGCGGCTCACCGGCCGCAAGACGTACTGCACCGGCGCCGAGGCGCTCGCCTGGATGGCGGTGACCGCCCGGACCGACGAACCGGAGCCCCGGACCGGCACCTTCCTGGTGCGCGGCGAGAGCGAGGGCCTGGAGGTCGACCCGACCTGGGACCAGCTCGGCCTGCGGGCCAGCGCCAGCCACGACGTGGTGCTGGACGAGGTCCGGGTGCCCGCCGAGCTCGCGCTCGGCCTGAATCCGTCGAAGGGCGGTACCGGAAAGGGCGCGACCGGTTCCGCCGCGCGCCCCGGTGGCGCTTCGGCCGCCGGGGTCGTTCCGGCGGCCGAACTGGCCCGGGCCTGGCACGATCTGGCGCTCTCCGCGGTCGCCGTCGGGGTCGCCCGCTCGGCCCAGGACTGGCTGGTCCGGTTCCTGCACCAGCGAACTCCGGCCAATCTCACCGAGCCGCTCGGCAGCCTGCCCCGCTACCGCAGCGCGCTGGGCGAGATCGAGGCCCAGCTGATCGGCGCCGAGGAACTGGTCCACGGACTGGCCCCCCGGGTGGACCGGGCCGAGCCGGACGCGGTCGCCCGCACCGGCCCGGCCCACCTGCTGGCCACCCGGGCGGCGATATCCGCCGTCCAGCAGGCCGTTTCGCTCACCGGCAACCCGGGACTGAGCCGCCGTCACCCGCTGGAGCGCTACCTGCGGGACGTGCTCAGCAGCCGGGTCCACCTGGCCCCCGACGAGGCCGTCCTGGAGGCCGCGGGCCGGGCCGCCCTGGACCGCGGCGCCCGGCACTGACCGGGCGCCGTCGGCCGGAGGGCCTCACCGCGTCCCGACGGCGGCCCGGACCGCGCGGCGGGCCAGCGCGGCGTCGTCGTACAGCCGGCGGATCATGATCCGCTGCTCCTCGCCGGCGCCCGGCACGTCGTACAGCCGGATCTCGCGCATCAGCACCAGCACCAGGTTCACCAGGAACGCGTCCCGGGCCAGGGTGCCGCCGCTCTGGGCGAGTTGGCTGATCTGCCGGCGGGCCGCGGTGTCCCCGGACAGCACGCTCCAGAGCACCGCCAGGTCGTAGCCGGGCAGGTACCAGCCGGCCTGCTCCCAGTCGACCAGGACCGGCCCGGACGGTGCCAGCAGCATGTTGCTGAGCAGCGCGTCGCCGTGGCAGAGCTGGAGCGGGGCGTGCCCGAGGCCGTGCAGCAGGCCGCGCAGGTCCCCGGCGTCCCGGTCGGTGAGCTGGCCCACCGAGTGGTAGCGGGCGATCTCCAACTGGTAGTCCAGCCGGGGCTGGAACACGTCGGTCGGCGGCCGCCACAGGTTGAGCGTCCGGACGGCGGTGAGCAGCGCCCGGACCTCGCCCGGCGTGGGCGCGTTGGCCGGGTGGCGCTCCCGGGCGGCGGGCCGGCCGGGCACGCGCTCCATGACGAGCACGCAGCGGTCGTGGTCGGCGGCCACCAGCCGGGGCAGCCGCACCGGCGGACGGTGCCGCACGAAGGCCCGGTAGACCGCCACCTCGTGGTGGAAGTCGGCCACCAGTTGTTCGAAGTACTCGCTCCGCACCGCCTGCGGGGCGAGGCACTTGGCCACCACCGGCGCCCGGCCGATGGTCCCCGCGACCAGGATGTGGCGGCTCCCCTCGCGCAGCACCTGGCGCGGGGTGAACGCGGGACATATCCGCGAGACGCCGGCGAGCGCGGCCCGGACGGAGGGCGTCTGCAGCGCCGAGGGGTCGATCCGCTCCTGCGCCACCGGCTGGCCCGGCCGCGTCGGCGGGCGCAGCAGCCGGCCGTCGCCGGGCCGGGCGGCCGGGATCCGGACCCCGGGGACACGGGAGCCGGCCGGGCCGGCGGTCTCGGGCGGCCGGAGCCCCAGCGCGGTCCGGGCGGCCTGGCCCCGGGGGTCCGCGGGCCGGCCGTCGACGGGTCCGCGCGGGGCGACCGGCCGCGACGGCGGCGGGACCTGCTTCGGGCCGGGGCGGCCGGCGGCTGCGGTGGGGGGGCGCAGCGCGGTCCGGGGCGCGGTCGGCGTCGGGGAGGTCGCTGAGGAGTACATGGGGTGAGGGAGGTCCCTTCCTTGTCCGTCTCGGATGCACCCCGCGGGGGCGGGGGAGGCCGTTGCCGCCGGGTTCCTGGTCCGGCGGGGGGCCTGGTCGGTCCGGCGGGTGGTGCGCGGGCGCCGGGCACGGACGCCGGGGCCGGAACCCCGTGCTGCGGCGGTGGACCGGCCGTCCGCACCCTGGGGAATGCGGTCGGCCGGTTCTGCCGTGGCCGTGCCCGGCGCCCCCGCGCCACCCGGCCGCGCCACCCCCTCGGGTGAGGACCGGGGACGCCCCGCGGCCCGCGCGGGGGAACCCCCGAACCGGTCTGGGACGCCGCCCGACCCGGGGGCGAGGTGACGCACCTCTACATCACACCCGCGGGACGGTGGTTGGTAATGTGGCGGACCCTGGCGAAGCCTGGCGAATGCTCGCCCGGCACGTGACGGAGCCTCTAGCCTCGGATCAGCCGAGGAACCTGGGGGCTTCACGTGAGCAGGGGACCCAACACCCGACTCGCCGATCTGTTCGTCCTGACCGGATGGTCGAAGGGCGAGCTGGCGCGGCTGGTCAACAGGCGCGGTGCCGCGATGGGGCAGCAGCAGCTGTCCACCGACACCTCGCGGGTGCGGCGGTGGATCGAGCAGGGGGAGATCCCGCGCGATCCGGTGCCGAGGGTACTGGCAGCCGTGTTCACGGAGCGGCTCGGCCGTGTCGTCACCACTGAGGACCTCGGTCTGGAACGACACCGGCCCACCAGGACCGGAGCGGCGCAGTCCGCCACCACGTCGCCATGGGAGCCGGATCGGACGGCCGCGGTCCTCACCGAGTTCACGGGAATGGACCTCATGCTGAACCGACGTGGATTGGTGGGCGCGGGTGCCGCGCTCACGGCCGGGGCGGTCATCGCCGACTCGCTGAAGGGCTGGCTGGGCGGGGACGCGGTCGCGTACGCGGCCTCGGCGCCCGGACCGCGGCGGGTGATCACCCAGGGCGGTGCCCGGCCGGTGGTGGACCTGTACGACGCGGGCCCGGTCGGGTCCGACGAGGTGGAGGCGCTGGAGCACGCGGTGCAGGTGTTCCGGGCCTGGGACGCGGCCCGCGGGGGCGGTCTGCAGCGCAAGGCGGTGGTCGGTCAACTCAACGAGGTGGGTGGCTTGTTGACGCACCGCCACAGTGCGCCGGTCGAACGGCGGTTGTGGCTGGTCGCGGCCAACCTCGCGGTGCTGGCGGGCTGGATGTCGCACGACGTGGGGCTGGAGCCGACGGCGCAGAAGTACTTCATGCTGGCCGCGGAGGCGGCTAAGGAGGCCGGTGACCGGCCGCGCGCGGGGGAGGCGATCTCCCGGGCGGCGCGTCAGATGGTGCACCTGGGCCGGGCCGACGACGCGATCGACCTGATGGCGGCGGCCCGGGCGAGCGGCGGCCGGATGCTGCCGAGGACGCGGGCGATGCTGAACACCGTCGAGGCGTGGGCGTACGCCTCGATCGGGCAGTCGCAGGCGACCTGGCGCCTGCTGGGCGAGGCCGAGGACCTCTTCGCGGAGGACCCGGACGGCCCGCCGCCGTCCTGGATGCAGGTGTTCGACGAGGCGGAGCTGCGCGGGATGCAGGCGCTGGTGCTGCGCACGCTCGCCGAGCACGACCTGGCGGCCGCGGGGGAGGCCCGCCGGCAGGCCGAGCGGGTGATCCGGCTGCGGGAGGGGACGGGGCAGTTGCGCTCGGCGCTGTTCGACCGGATCACGCTGGCCTCGGTGCACTGGCTCGGTGGTGAGCCGGACGCGGCGGACACCCAGGTCAAGATGGTGCTGAACCTGATCGGCCAGAACTCCTCGCACCGCACCTGGGACCGGCTGCGGGAGATGTACCGGCTGACCGCGCGCTACCGGGGGGTGCCGGTGGTGGACGAGCTGCGGGACGAGCTGGGGCGGGAGCTGCGGGCGGTGGGGGTGAAGAACCGGCCGCAGCCCGCCTGACCCGCTGCCCGCTCCTCGCGCGCGGCTCCCCGCTCCTCGCTAGGAGGGGTCCGCCGGGCGCAGCAGCATGCGCAGGGCGGTGACGGTGCCGTCGGTGCCCAGGACGGGTTCGCCGGCGCACTCCACCGTGCCGTGCCCGCCGCCCGGGTGGCGGACCCGGAGGGTGCCGACGGCGTACCGGCCGTGCACCAGCGCGTCGGTCATCATCCGGCGCAGCTGCGGCCGGTCCGCCTCGCTCAGCCGGTCGGGCAGCCGGTCGAGGCTGAGCGGGCCGTGGCCGGGGTCGCAGCCGAGCAGCCGGTAGGCCTCGGCGGACCAGCGGACGTCGTCGGTGTGCAGGTCCCATTCGGCCGCGGCAACCGTGTCGCGGCCGGACGTCGATGTCATGGGCATGGCTTGTCCAGTCATCCGTTCGGGAGCGGTCGGCCGACCGGCGGTGGGAACGACTGTCGCACAGTGGTCCGACGTCCGAGGGTGATTTGGACAGAACGCCGACAAAGTACCTCCGGCATATGCCAGTGCGCACAAAGGGTCGGTCGCCCTGTGTGCGACGGGCTGTCCGAGGCGGTAACCTTCGGTGATTCCGGCGCCCGGGCGCCCACCGCAGTACCGACCAGAGACCCCGGCGACGGAAATCCCGTTGCCACTACGACCGCCGCAACGGATGCTGACCTCATGTTCGAGCCAGTGATAGCGCCCAGTGCCAGCCTCCTCGGCCTCCTGCAGCGAGGTCGCGGTGACGGGCAGCTCCATGCGCTGGCCGCCGACCGCACCGAGGCCATCGCCGCGTTGGAGGAGTGCGTCACCAGGGATCCGCGAGCCGACTGGCAGGTCGAGAACCGCTCCCTCTACTACGCGCGCCTCTACATGGAACTGGAGGCGCCGCTCGACGGCATCGAGGACCACCTCCACTCGGCGGAGGACCTCCTCGACGAGGACGAGGCCCGCACCGGCCTCGCGCTCTCCGTCCTGGGGCACCTCGCCGCGTACGGCCGCCGGGACGCCCTCCTCATGCTCCGCACGTACGCCGCCACCGGCACCAACTGGGCCTGGGCCCTGGACGAGCTGGCGCTGCGCGACGACGACCGGGGCCTGCTGCTGCTCGGGACCGCCGTGCTGGACCACTTCCCGCCGGGCCCCGAGGGCGACGCCGAGCTGCGCGAGACCATCCGGGCCGCCTACGAGCCCCGGCCCTGGCGGCTCTGGGCGGCGTACCACCCGAGAGTCGCGGCGGCGGCCGAGCAGTCACCCTTCGACCTGTGGCAGCGCCAGCTCAACCGCAGCGGCGTCACCCCCGGCTGGTCCACCGCCGACGTCCTGGCCTGGGCCGACCAGGGTGAGCTCGGCGGCCTGGGCGCCGCCGCCTTCGCCGGCGGCCCGGTCCGCCCGGAGGCCTCCCGCGACGCCGACTCCCCGGCCCGGCCGGACGCGGTGGACCGCCGCGCCGCCGCGGCCGCCCGCTGCCTGGCCGCCGTGGTGCGCCCCGAGGACCGCCCCGCCGTCCTGGAGGCGGCCCGCACCGGCCTGCCCGGTGCCCGCCGCGCCGCCCTGCGCTACCTCGTCGACCAGCGCGATCCCGCCGCGGCCGGCCTGATCGAGGCGGCCGCCGCCGAGGTGGACGACCGGTTGGTCCGGTTCGCCCTGGAACTGCTCGGCCGGATGCGCGGTCCGGAGGCGCTGGCCCAGGCCCGCCGCTGGGCCGACCCGGCCACCGGTGGCGCCGACAGCGCGCTCGGCGAGGCCGCCGTCCGGCTGCTGGCCGACGCGGGCGAGCCCGCCGACGGTCCGCTGGTGGTGGCCGGTCTGCGGCGCTGGATCTCGCTCCACGGGGTCTCCGGTGCCGACTCCGGGCTCGGGACGCTGGTCGACGGCGCGGGGCGGCTGGCCGCCACCGGGGCCGTCCCGGTCCTGCGCCACATCTACGGGGAGGCCGTCTCCTCGGAACTGCGCGGCCGCGCCGCCCGGGCGCTCGCCGCGACCGATGTGCACTTCCCCGAGGGGCCCGCCGTCGAGTGCCTCTGGGACTGCGAGGAGTCCACCCGGGAGCTCGCCGCGAGGCACGTCGCCACCACCGGCGACGCCCGCGTGCTGGAGCGCCTGCGCCGGCTCGCCGCCGACCCGGCCGAGGAGGCCGAGGTCCACGCCGCCGTCCGGGGCCGGCTGACCGCCGCGCGCGAGCGCCGCCGGTAGCGCCACCGGGAGCGCCGCCCCGCCGAGACGGAAGCGGGCCGGTCCATCCGCCACGGATGGACCGGCCCGCTTCGTCGTTCCCGGGTGGAACGCCGTTCTCGTTCTCCGCTACTTGGCGACCACGCCGGCGTCCGGCGTCAGGGTGCCGACGGAGACCAGCACGATGATCAGGATGCCGAGCGCGATGCGGTAGACCACGAACGGCATGAAGCTGTTGTTCGAGATGTACTTCAGGAACCAGGAGATCGCCGCGTACCCGACCACGAAGGCGATCAGGGTGGCCAGGATGGTCGGCCCCCAGGCCGGTGCCGGCCCCTCACCGATCTTGAACAGCTCCAGCACGCCGGAGGCCAGCACCGCCGGGATCGCCAGCAGGAAGGAGTACCGGGCCGCCGCCTCGCGGCTGTAGCCGAGCAGCAGGCCCGCGCTGATCGTGCCGCCGGAGCGGGAGACGCCCGGGATGAGCGCGAGCGCCTGGGCCATGCCGTAGCCGGCCGCGTGCGGCAGGGTCAGCTCGGTGATCGGCTTGGCGTACCGGACGGCCCGGGTGCGGTCGGCGACGGCCAGGATCACGCCGAACAGGATCAGCGTGCTGCCGATGATCCGCAGGTCGCGCAGGTCCTGCTCGATGGTGTCCTGGAACAGCTTGCCCAGGATGCCGATCGGCAGGGTGCCCATGATCACGAACCAGCCCATCCGGGCGTCCTGGTGCGAGCGCAGCGCGGGCCGGAACAGCGAGAGCGTCCAGGTCCTGACGATCGAGGCGATGTCGCGCCGGAAGTAGATCAGCACCGCCGTCTCGGTGCCGAGCTGCGTCACCGCGGTGAACGCCGCGCCCGGGTCCTGCCAGCCGAGCAGGGCGGGGATGACCCGCAGGTGGGCGCTGGAGGAGATCGGCAGGAACTCGGTGAGCCCCTGGATCAGGCCGAGGACGGCCCCGTGGAACCATTCGATCACCGGACACCCGCCCGGGGTATCCGTCGCTCGATGCGCATGAAGCGTTCCTTGTTGGTCGGTGCGGGAACGGCCCTGCGAACCGGCCGACGCGGTCCGGCGGCGCGGCCCGAGGGCAGGCGAACCACCGGTCCCGCCCGGCGCTCGGGCCGCGCGCGGGCCCGGCGTCCGCCTGATGCTACGCCGTTCGGGTGACGGCCTGTCGCGCGCCCCCACTCTCGGGGGCCGCTCCCGCGACCGGTGTCCCCTCGCCCGTCAGGCGGCCACCGGCCGGGCCCGCACCCAGATCCGGTCCTCGGTGAGGTACTCGTCGACGACCAGCCCGGCCTCGGCGAGGGCCTGTTCGAACTCCGCCCGGCTCATCGGGTGGGACAGGAAGGTCTGGGTCCACCGGGCGTCCGGGAACTCGTACTCGACGTGCACCTGGTTGACGCCCTCGGCCACCGGTGTGGCCGAGGCCACCCGCACCAGCCCGCCCTTCCCCAGCGGGCGCTCGCGCGGCACGTTCGTCTGCCAGTCCTCGCCCTCGCGCTGGAGCAGCACGCAGCCGTCCGCGGCGACGTGCCGGCGGCAGGCGTCCAGCAGGCCCCGGCGGACCTCCGGGCTGCCGGCGTGCACCAGGAAGGAGGCCATCAGGACGACGTCGAAGCGCTCGCCGAGGTCCAGCCGCTCGATCGGGCTGAGCACGGTGCGCGCCCCGCGGACCCGCTCCAGCATCTCGGCGGACTCGTCCACCGCCGTCACCCGGAAGCCCAGCTCCAGCAGTGGATGGGTCATCCGGCCGACGCCGCAGCCGAGTTCGAGCAGGCTCGCGCCGGGCGGGACGGCGCCCGCGATCACCTCGGGCTCGTCGTTGACCGGCAGCCGCGCGTACATGTCGACCGCGCAGCCGTCCGGGGTGATCGGGCCCGGGCCGGTGCCCCGGTAGCCCTCGCGGTGGTGGGTGGGGCTTTCGCCCTGCAGTTCGTGATGCGGTTCGTCAGCCATGCGAACCATCCGAGCACGGTGGGCGCGAGGTGGGAAGAGGGCGTGCGAAATCATGCTTGGAAGATACCCCAGGGGGGTATATAGTCATCGACGAACCGGGCAGCACGGCCAAGGAAACGAGCACGTGGAGGACGACATGGCACACCCCGCCCAGCACGACCACCAGCAGCACGTCGGTTATGAGCACCACGGCCACGAGCACGCCGGACACCAGGACCCGCACGCGCACCACGCGCACCACGCGCACCACGGGCACGGCGGTGGCGGAGTGACCTGGGCGGCCGCGGCGCAGGCGACCCTGCACTGCCTCACCGGCTGCGCCATCGGCGAGATCCTCGGCATGGTGCTCGGCACCGCCTTCGGGCTGAGCAACGGCGCCACCCTGGTGCTCGCGATCCTGCTGGCCTTCGTCTTCGGCTACGCGCTGACCATGCGCGGCGTGCTCAAGGCCGGCCTGGACGTCCGCACCGCCGTCAAGGTCGCCCTGGCCGCCGACACCGTCTCGATCATCGTGATGGAGATCATCGACAACGGCGTGATGATGACCGTGCCCGGCGCGATGGACGCGGGCCTCGGCGACATCCTGTTCTGGATCGCGCTGGCCGGTGCGCTGGTCCTGGCCTTCGTCCTGACCGTCCCGGTCAACAAGTGGATGATCGGCAAGGGCCGCGGCCACGCCGTGGTCCACGCCTACCACCGGCACTGACCTCCGGCCCCGCGCTGCCCGCACCGAACGCCGCGGCCCGCACCCACCCCCTCCGCGGGGCGGGTGCGGGCCGCGGCGTTCCGCGTGCGCGCTCAGACCGCCCGGTCGAGCTCCGCGAGGGTGGCGCGCAGCCAGTCCAGTTCGGCGGTGGTGGTCGCGCGGGCGATCAGCAGCATCCCGCGGCGGAACGGATCGGCCACGTCCTCGGCGCCCATCGGCCGGTCGCCGTCGTAGAAGAAGCTGGCCGGCTCGCTGAGGAAGGCGAGGCGGCGCCGGAGCACGGCGGCCTGCGCGGCCGGCTCGCCGTCGAGGTGGCGCAGGAAGGCGAGCACGGTGAACCAGCGGTTCTCGTCGCTGACGTCCAGCTCGTCCGGCGTGCGCAGCCGCTCCAGCAGGGCGGACCGGCCGGCGTCGGTCAGCCGCAGGGTGTGCCGGGGTGCGGCCGCCGCGCCGGGTTCGGCGGTGCGCACCAGCAGGCCGTCGGTCTCCAGCCGCTTGATCGCCGGGTAGAGCGTGCCGTCGCTGATCGGCCGCACGTGGCCGGCGAGCCCGGCGAGGTGGCGCCGCAGTTCGTAGCCGTGCAGGGGCCGGTCGTGGAGGAACCCGAGGATCGCGAGCTTCAGCATGGGGTCACTCTCTCAGATCCGGCCGCCGATATCTCGATGTTGTTATACCTCGGCATCGAGGTATGGTCTCTCCGGCGCCCCGGGAAGAGCCCGGGGCGCCGCCTCGACGACCGCAGGAGGAGCACGACCGTGCGCGACGCCACCGTCACCCCGAACGGCGACCGGATCCGCTGGGTGGAGATCCCCGGCCGGGAGCCCGTCCGCCTCTATCTGCACGGACTCGGCGCCAGCTCGCCGGTCTACTACGCCGCGGCCGCCGCCCACCCGCTGCTCGCCGGCCACCGCTCGCTGCTGCTGGATCTGCTCGGCTTCGGCATCAGCGACCGGCCCGCCGACTTCCCCTACACGCTGGAGGCGCACGCCGACGCCGTCGCCGCGGCCGTCCGCGCGTCAGGGGCGGAGCGGGTGGAGGTGGTCGGCCACAGCCTGGGCGGCGCGGTCGCGATCCAGCTGGCCCACCGGCACCCCGGGCTGGTCGCCGGGCTGGTGCTGGTCGACGCCGTGATCGACCCGGTCGCCCCCGGTCCGGGCCCGGGCAGCAACGGCATCGCCTCCTTCACCGAGGAGGAGTTCCTGGCCGGCGGCCGGGCGCAGGTGGAGCAGTGGGCGGGGCCGTTCTGGTGGGCCACCATGCGGCTCGCCGGCCCCGAGGCGCTCCACCGCACCGCCGTCCACCGCTGCCTGCCGACCGTGCCGAGCCTGCGCGAGCAGCTGCACGGCCTGGACCTGCCGCGCGCCTTCCTCCACCCGGAGGCCGACGGCGAGCTGTCCGGCGCGCAGGGACTCCGGGAGGCCGGCGTGGTGCTGGAGGCGGTGCCGGACTGCGGGCACAACATCATGATCGACAATCCGGACGGCTTCGCGAAGGCCGTCGCCGGCGCGCTGGCGTAACGTCGTCCCGTCGTCCCGTCGTCCCGTCGTCCCGTCGTCCCGTCGTGAGGAGTGTGCCGCCATGCGGATCCAGGTACCCGAGGCGCTGGCCGCCTCCCTCGGGGCGGACGGCCGCGCCTGGGTCGAGCGGCTGCCCGCGCTCGCCGCGGAGGTGGCGCAGCGCTGGGAGCTGCGGATCGAGGGTGAGCCCGCGCACGGGGTGGTCGGCCTGGTGCTGCCCGTCCGGCGGGCCGACGGCACGGACGCCGTGCTCAAGCTCCAGCCGGTGGACGAGGAGACCGCCGGCGAACCGCTCGCCCTGCGGGCCTGGGACGGCCGGGGCGCCGTCCGGCTGCTGGAGCACGACCCGGCCACCGGTTCGATGCTGCTGGAACGCCTCGACCCCGCGCGCTCCCTGCTCGCCGTCCCCGACGACCTGGCCGCCGCCGGCGTCATCGCCGACCTGCTGGCAGAATTGACGGCACGTCAGGCACAGTGCGGGGTACGGGGCTTGGCGGACATCGCGGACGCCATGCTGGCGGACGTCCCGAAGGCGCGCTGCGCGCTGGCCGAGGAGGCCGACCGTCGGCTGCTCGCCGACCTCGCGGCCGCCCTGCGCGAGGTCCGGCCCGAGCCGGGCAACCGGCTGCTCCACTGGGACCTGCACTACGGCAACGTGCTCGCCCCGCCCGGCCCCGGCGCGCGGGCGTCCTGGCTCGCCATCGACCCCAAGCCCCTGGCCGGCGACCCGGGGTTCGAACTCCTCCCCGCCCTGGGGAACCGCTGGTCCGACCTCACCGCCACCGGCGACCTGCCTGGTGCCCTGCGCCGCCGCTTCGACCTGATGACCGACCGCCTGGCCCTGGACCGCGACCGCGCTGTCCGCTGGACCCTCGCCCGCGTCCTGCAGAACGTCCTCTGGGACGTCGAGGACGGCGCGCCCGTCGTCGACGGCCGCCAACGGGCGGTCGCCCTGGCCCTGTTGAGTCGCCAGGTCGTCCTCGGATCCGCGCATGTCCGGGCGCCGCAGGCCCGCCGGACGATCCGGTGATCCGGCGGTCCCGGTCGGTACCATGCCCGCGCGAGCCCCGCGCGGGGCCCGTGACCGCCCGGCCGAGGGGCCGTCAGCCCGCGACGGGGCGGCTCGGGAGGACGAGGAAGCGCACGGGCGTACCCGGGCGGGCCTGCGCCGCGGCGGCCAGGTCGGCGGGCGGCACGACACCGATCACCGGGTAGCCGCCGGTGGTCGGGTGGTCGGCCAGGAAGACCACCGGCAGGCCGTCCGGCGGGACCTGCACGGCGCCCAGCACCATGCCCTCGCTGGGCAGTTCGTCCTGCCGGGCCCGGGCGAGCGGCGGGCCCTCGGTGCGCAGCGCGATCCGGTTGCTGGCCGGGGCGACGCGGTAGGACGCCCGGGCGAGCCGGGCCGCGGCGTCGGGGGCGAACCAGTCGGCGCGCGGGCCAGGCCTCAGTCGCAGGACCAGCTGGGCCGGGGGAGCGGGCAGCGGCACCAGCTCCGGCACCGGCCCGTACGGCGGGCGCGGCCCGACCGGCAGGCGGTCGCCGGCGGCCAGCGGGGCCGGGCCGAGCCCGGAGAGCAGGTCCGCCGAGCGGCTGCCCAGCACCGGCGGGACGGCGAGCCCGCCCGCCACCGCCAGGTAGGAGCGCACCCCGGCGGTCGCGGCACCGACGTCCAGCACCGCGCCGGACGGCACCGCGACCGGTGCGCCCCAGGCGGCGGGGCGGCCGTCCACCCGTACGGGCGAGGGCGCACCCGTCACCGCCACCACCAGCGGCCGCAGCGCCCGCAGGGCGATCCCGCCCAGGGTGGCCTCCACGGCGGCCGTTCCCGGCTCGTTGCCCACCAGCCGGTTGGCCGCCCGCAGCGCCGGCCCGTCCAGCGCCCCCGCCCGCGGCACCCCGAGATGTGCCACGCCGTGCCGCCCCAGGTCCTGCACCGTGCTCAGCGGCCCCGGCCGCACCACGACCAGCCCATCCGTCACGCCGTGCCTCCCCGCAGCGGGGTGAAGCGGACGCGGGTGCCCGGTGCGAGGAGGGCCGGCGGGGTGCGGGCGGCGTCCCAGAGGGGCAGGCCGGTGCGGCCGAGGAGTTGCCAGCCGCCGGGGGAGGGGTGCGGGTAGACGCCGGTGTAGGGGCCGGCCAGGGCGACCGAGCCCGCCGGGACGCTGCCGCGCGGGGTGGCGCGGCGCGGTACCCCGTACCGCTCGGGCAGTCCGGTGAGGTACCCGAAGCCGGGGGCGAACCCGCAGAACGCCACGACGTACTCGGGCTCGGTGTGGATCCGGACGGCCGCCTCGGGGGAGACGCCCCAGAGCCGGGCCACCTCGGGGAGGTCCGCGCCGTCGTAGACGGTGGGCACCTCGACGAGCGGTCCGGACGCCGCGGCCGCCGGGTCCGGGCGGGCCGTGCGCAGCACCCGGGCCAGCGCGCCGGTGTCCGGCACGCCGTCCAGCAGGACGGTCCGGGCGGCGGGCACGATCTCCCCGATCGGCGGCAGCTCGCCCGCCTCCCGGCGCGCCAGCAGCCACCCGTGGAGGGCGGTGACCTCGGTGGTGCCCGCGAGCTCCACCAGCAGCGCGTGCTCGCCCACCGGCCGGACGTCGCCCGGCCGGACCGCCACCGGCCCGACGCCGGCCGCCTCCGGGCCGGTCACGTGAACGCCTCGACCCGGACGCCCGCCGAGGCGAGCGCGCCGCGGATCCGCCAGGCGAGCTGGGCGGCGCCGGGGGTGTCGCCGTGGACGCAGAGCGAGCGCGCCTCGACGGCGATCGACTCGCCGCCGACGGCCTCCACGGACCCGTCGCGGGCGATGCCGACGGCGCGGGTGATGACCTTCTCGGGGTCGTGGATCACGGAGTCGGCCTCGCGGCGCGGGACGAGGGTGCCGGCCCAGGTGTAGGCGCGGTCGGCGAACGCCTCGGTGACCACCGGCAGTCCGACGCCCTCGGCGACGGTCAGCAGCCGGGAGGCCGGCAGGCCGAGCACCGGCAGAGGGCCGTCGCTGACCGCGCCGGAGCGCAGGATCCCGGCGACCACGGCCTCCGCCTGCTCGGCGTCGGCGACCACCCGGTTGTAGAGGGCGCCGTGCGGCTTGACGTAGGAGACCCGGGAGCCGGCGGCGCGGGCGAAGACCTGGAGGGCGCCGATCTGGTAGGCGATCTCGTCGGCGAGTTCCTCGGGCGGCACGTCCATCGCCCGGCGGCCGAAGCCCGCGAGGTCCCGGTAGGAGACCTGGGCGCCGATCCGCACGCCCCGCTCGGCGGCCAGCGCGCAGACCCGGCGCATGGTGGACGGGTCCCCGGCGTGGAAGCCGCAGGCGACGTTGGCGCTGGTGACGACGGAGAGCAGCGCCTCGTCGTCGGTCAGCGTCCAGCGCCCGAACCCCTCGCCGAGGTCCGCATTGAGATCGATCACCGCATCGGCCACGCCGTCCGCCTTCCAGCAGCTGTTGAGCCAGATGGTAGGGCCTGGGCAGGGGCGCGCCTCGCGCCGCTGGTCCGTCCGGTCGCGGTCGGCCGGTCGCGGTGGCCGGACGGCGCCCCGCCCCGTCGGCGCGCTCGGCGCGTTCGGCCCTCTCGACCAGCGGCCCCAGGGTGCGGGGCCCGATGAACAGGGGGGCGACGCCCGCGATTCCGGACGACATGTCGATAAACCGCCAGGAGATCGGAATGCCCCGCGGCGGTCCGCCCGTCCCCGGGAACGGCGGCATGTCAGGGCGCGCCGAATCGGCGGGCCGGGCCGCTCCCGTCTGCTCGGCTCCGGCCCTGGAGCCGGAATCGAATGCGTTCAACCAGCCGTCGGCGGGCGCCGGACGGCTGTCCGGAAGGTCCGTTTCGGTCGATGTCGGCCCCTGCCTCTAGTCTTGTCCCCCGTGACCGTCATCGCCGACCAGCCCACCGAGCCCGGCCCCCGGCCGCCCGCCGGGTCCGCCGTCGCCGCCGCGCGGCCCGCGCCGGGCCCCGCCGCCGACGAGGGCCTGGCCCGCCGGCTCAAGGCGCTGGCCTGCACCGCCCCGCTGCACGACCTGGACAACCGCAAGGTCATGCTGGCCGGCGAGTACGGCGGCTACGCGATGGCCGAGGTCGGGCTCGCCGCGATCGACCTGGTCACCCTCGCCATGGACTTCGACACCGGCGCCGACCGCGACACGGTGCTGGCCCGGCTGCAGCCCCGGGTCGCCGCCCAGGCGCCCGGCCGCCCCACCACCGAGCACCAGCGGGTCGGCCGCTGGGTGCTGGACTCGCTGATCAACGTCGGCAGCGTCGACCGGGGCTTCCGCGCCGTCTACGGCACTTTCGACGCCGAGGGCGCCTACGTCCGCCGCGACTACGACTTCAAGCTGATCGAGGAGGTCCCGGGCCCCGACGGCGGCGTCTACCTGCGCACCACCGACGAGGCGGTCAACGTCCTGGTCGGCGCCCTGGACACCGACGTCACCTCCGCCCAGATCGCCGCCGAGGTCAAGCTGGAGGTGCTGATCCGGCGCGGACGCCTGGCCGACGCCCAGCTCGCCGCCGAGCAGGCCCGCTACCGCACCGTCCAGTACGCCGAGACGCTGCGCCGCGCCCTGGAGGCCACCCGCCGCAACGTCCGCGCCGTCGACTGGATGCGGGCGATCCCGGACCTCATCGACGAGGCGCTCGACCACATCGCCGACCGCTACCGGCACGAGAACGCGATCCTCACCAACATCCGCAAGGCCCGCGACGAGGCCGAGGAGCCGGAGCACAAGCGCCGCGCCGCCGAACTGGTCGACATCGTCAAGGACTGCATCCGCCGCCACACCCAGCTGCAGACCCGGCTCCTGGAGGCCGGCCCGCTGTTCCGCGCCGAGCAGGACCGGCAGGCCTTCGCGGCCCCCGGCGCCCGCAGCGGCATCGACCTCTACGGCCAGCTGCTCGCCCCGGTGCTCCGGCTGCCGATAGAGCAGGCCGTCCGCCCCACCGGCGCGTTCTTCGCCCGCGGTACCGGCCTGCGCACCCCCGTCTCGGTCCGCGTCGCCGACCTCGTGGACCTGCTGCTCACCCCGCCGGTCGAGCGCGAGCACCTCGGCGCCGAGCTGCCCGACCCGGACCTCGTCGCCACCCCCGACGACAGCCGGTTCACCGAGGAGCAGCTGGAAGCCGCCCTCGTCCTGCTCGACCTGCCCCCCGACGCGCCCCGCCGGCTCTCCGGCCTGCTCGCCGAGGCCCGCGACCAGGACGCGGACCTGCCGTACCTGGTCGCCCTGCTGGCCGTGCACGCGGCCAGCCCGCCGGTCGGCACCGCCTACCGGCAGGGCGAGGAGCGGCTGCTCTTCGCCGTCGACGACGGCACCCCGCTGCACGACAGGGAGTTCGGCGGCGCCGACCTCATCGTCGGCAGCGCCCTGCTCGACGCGGTCGGCATGGCCGCCGACCGCAAGGACGCCGGCTGACCCCCGTCCGCCCGGCCGACCACCCCACCCGCACCCCCCGCAACGCCCCCGAGGAGCACCGCCCGTGACGACCCACCACGACACGTCCTGGGCGCCCGAGACCGAACCGGCCGCCCCCGCGCCGATCACCCCGGCCGACGTCGCCGACGCCGCCCGCCTGGTCTCCTTCGGCCTCCAGGCCAAGCTGCTCCCCGCCCGCGACGCCGAGTACGCCGAGCTCGTCCGCCGCCACCGCGAGGACCCGCCCTTCGCCCGCCTGGCCGACGCCGTCGCCACCGGCATGGGCCTGGTCGTCCTGGAGGTCTCCCCGCGCGCCGGCATGGCCGTCGCCGCCGCCGAGGACTCCCTCTTCGCCGTCCGGATGGGCGACTACTCGCGCCGCGCCGCCTCCGAGTCCACCGACCGCTTCCTGCACGGCCTCGCCCACCTGGCCGTCGCCGCGATGGCCTTCCCCCGCCCCGAGGACCTCGCCGACGACGGCTACCTCGGCCGGATCACCGTCAACGGCATCGACTCCTTCGTCCGCCAGGCCTGCCGCCGCCTGGAGGAACAGGCCGCCGCCGACGGCGACAACACCGACCCGCAGAGCGACGCCCCGGGCCTGGAAGCCGCCTGGCGGGTCTGGGCCCGGCGCACCGCCACCGGCGCCACCAAGGACGCCCGCCGGCTCTCCGGCTCGACCATCGGCATCGTCGCCAAGGCCGTGCTGTTCCTGGTCGACTCCGGCTTCCTGCAGAAGGTCTCCGACGACGCCGGCGGCACCTACCGCACCACCGCCCGCTACCAGCTCCAGGTCCGCGACCTGGCCGGCACCGCCGCCATGGCCGAACTGCTCGACCTCGGCGTCGTCCCGGTCTCCGACGGCACCGCCTCGCTGCTGCCCCCCGACACCGGGGACGACCTGGTCGCCGACGCCGGACTGCCGTTCCACTCCCTCTGACCCCCGCGCCCCACCCTCCGACCCACCCGCCTCCTGGAGAACCGCCGCACATGTACGAGCTCAACCGGGTCCGCCTCTACTCGATCGGACCGGCCGGCGCCCGCTACGCCGACACGGTGCTCGACCTGCGCGGCGTCGGCGAGCCCGTCGCCGACCCGGTGCCCCGGCAGATCGGCCTGTTCGGCGAGGACACCGACGGCCCGGTCCGCCGCCCCGCCCCGGCCGGCGTGCTCTTCCTGGAGAACGGCGGCGGCAAGTCCGTCCTGCTCAAGCTGATCTTCTCGGTCATGCTCCCCGGCCACCGCAACACCCTCGGCGGCGCCAGCTCCGGGGTGCTCCGCAAGTTCCTGCTCGCCGACGACTGCGGCCACGTCGCCCTGGAGTGGCAGCACACCGTCACCGGCGAGCCGATCGTCGTCGGCAAGGTCAGCGAATGGCGAGGCCGCCAGGTCTCCTCCGACCCGCGCAAGTTCGCCGAGACCTGGTACTCCTTCCGCCCCGGACCCGGCCTCACCCTCGACTCCCTGCCGGTCGCCGAACGGGTCAGCCTGGCCGGCGACCAGAAGGCCCGCGGCCGCCGCCGCACCATGAAGGGCTTCCGCGACGCCCTCACCGAGGCCGGCAAGGCCCACCCCCACCTCGACCTGGTCTTCGAGGACGGCCACGACCGCTGGACCGAACACCTCGGCGAGCTCGGCCTCGACCCCGAACTCTTCCGCTACCAGCGTGAGATGAACGCCGACGAGGGCGAGGCGGCCGGCCTCTTCGCGGTCAAGCAGGACAAGGACTTCACCGACCTGCTGCTGCGCGCCGTCACCGACACCCGGGACACCGACGGCCTCGCCGACCTCGTCCACGGCTTCGCGGCCAAGCTCGGCCTGCGCTCCGAACTCACCGCCGAACGCGACTTCACCGCCGGCTCGCTGGAACTGCTGGAGCGGATCGCCGAGGCCACCACCGCCCGCGAGACCGTCCGCGAGGCCCACCGCACCGCCGAACGCCGCACCCGCCGGCTCGCCCACGCCCTCGCCTCCCGCGCCACCGCCGAACGCGACCGCGCCGAGGACCTCGCCGTCGAGGTCGCCGCCGCCGCGAGCGCCGTCACCGCCGCCGAGACCGACCGCACCCGGCACACCCTGATCGCCGCCGAACTCACCCACCGGCACGCCTCCCTGGCACTGGCCGCCGCCACCGCCGAGGCCGCCGCGCTGCGCCGCGAACTCACCGACGCCCGCACCCTGCACGCCGCCTGGCAGGCCGCCGAGGCCGTGCTGCGCCACCGCGCCGCCGCCGACCGGGTCGGCCGGGTCGCCGCCGCGATCCGCGAGGCCGAGCTGGACGCCGCCCCCGCGCTCGCCGCCCGGGCCCGCGCCGCCACCGCCCTGGCCCGCGCCCTGGAGGGCGCCGCCGCGGCCGCCGAGGACCGCGCCGACACCGAGGAGCAGCGCGCCGCCGAGCTCCAGGCCGACGGCTCCAAGGCCCAGAGCGACGCCACCGAGGCCGCCACCGCCGCCCAGAAGGCCCGCAGCGAGGCCGAGCACCTGCGCCAGCGCCTCGCCGAGGTCGAGCAGGAGACCGCCGCCGCCGTCGAGGCCGGCTTCATCGACACCGACGGTGACGTCGACCCGGCCCGCGCCGCCCTGCACGCCGCCGACGTCGAGAAGGCCGCCGCCGCCGCCCTCGCCCAGGCCCGCACCGCCGCCGAGTCCGCCGCCGCCCGGCTGCGCGAGGCCGCCGCCGGCACCGGCCGCGCCGAACTCGCCGCCGCCCGCGCCACCGACGCCCGCAAGGCCGCCGCCCAGGCGCTCGCCACCGAGCAGCGCACCGCCGCCCTGCTCGCCACCGAGCCCCGGCTCGCCGACCTGCTCTCCCTCACCCCCGCACCCACCGATTGGAGCGAGGACGGGTCGGGCGCCGAGGAGGACGCCGGCTTCCTCACCCCCGCCGTCCTCGACCGCAACGCCGAGTACCTGCGCGAACTCCTCGACGAGGCCATCGCCACCGCCGAACGCACCCTGTTCGACCTGCGCACCGCCGCCGCCGACGACTCCCGGATCCTCGCCGCGCTCGGCGACGGCGGCCTGCTGCCGCCCGGCCCGGACGTGCTCGCCACCGTCGAGTACCTCGCCGAGCACGGCATCCCCGCCCTGCCCGGCTGGCGCTACCTCGCCCAGTCCGTCGACCCGGCCGACCACGAGGCGATCCTCGCCGCCCGCCCCGAACTCGTCGACGGCGTCGTCGTCACCGACCCCAACTCCCTGGAGCGGGCCCGCGAGGCGCTGCGCGCCGCCGCCCTGCTGCCCCGCTCCACCGTCGCCGTCGGCGCCGCCGCCTCGCTGATCGCCCCGATCACCGACGAGCCCGCCTTCTTCCTCGTGCCGCCGAACCCGGCCATGCACGACGAGTCCGCCGCCGACGACGAGCGCCGCGAGCTGCGCGCCCGCGCCACCGCCCGCGAGGAGCACATCCGCGAACTCGCCGCCCGCCTCGGCGGCGACCGCGCGCTGGCCGCCCGGCTCGCCTCCTGGCACGCCAGCTGCCCGCCCGGCACCCTGGCCGAACTCGCCGCCGCCGCCGAGGCCGCCCGTGAGCACGCCGAGCAGGCCGCCGCCGCCCTGGCCACCCTGCGCGCCGAGCACGACGAGGCCGAGACCGACCACGCCGCCGCGGCCTCCGCCCACGAGGAGCACCGCGAGGTCGCCCAGCGCGCCCGCCGCCGCGCCGACGCCCTCTCCGGCCTCGCCTTCCGGCTGCGCGAGCGCGCCAACTGGAGCCGCCGCCGGCGCGAACTCGCCGAGGACGCCGCCGAGTGCGACCGCCGCCAGGCCGTCTGCGCCGAACGCGCCCGCACCTGCGACGAGGACCGCCGGGCCGTTCAGCGCGCCGCCGACGACGCCCGCCGCACGGGGCGCGCGCTGCGGGCCGAGCGGGCCGAGATCGCCGCCGCCGAGCAGTCCGACGAGCCCGCCGAGGCCGCCCCCGCCGCGCTGCCCGAGCTGCGCGAGGCCTACCGTTCCGCCTCGCAGCTCTACGAGAAGGTCGGCGTCGGCGCCGACCTGCGCGCCGAACAGGCCCGCGCCGAGGGAGACGAGGCCGCCGCCGCGGCCGAACTCGACCGCCTCACCAACAAGGTCCGCGTCCGCGCCGAGGAGCTGCTCAACAGCCCCGACGGCGCCGACGGCCCGGCCCGCCAGGCCGCCGCCGCCCGTGCCGAGGAACTCGTCGCCACCATCGAGGCCCGCTCCGCCGCCGCCAGCGAGCAGCTCGGCCGGCTGCGCGGCGAGGCCGAACGCTCCGCCCCCGCGGACGGCGAGGCGCACACCGAGCTGCCCGAGGACCTCGTCCCCACCGACCCCGAGCACGCCCAGATCCTGCTGCGCAGCGCCACCAGCCGGCTCGCCGAACGCCGCGAGGCCGTCGACGCCGCCCGCACCGCCCACGCCGACCTGCAGCGCACCTTCGACGCCGCCCAGGCCGCCGCCGCCGACTTCGACGAGCACGCCGGCCAGCTCCGCGACGGCCTGCGCGAGCAGCAGGACGACGCCGAGACCCTGGTCGAGCCCTACCTCGGCCCGCTCGCCGACGCCCGCACCGCCGCCGCCGAGGCCCGCCGCGCCCTGCGCACCGCCGCCGGCGAGCTGTCCTCCGCCGAACTCGCCGTCCGCGACGCCTCGGACGCCCTGGTCCGGCACGCCAACGCGGCCCGCTACGAGGCCGTGCGCACCCCGGCCCGCCAGCAGATCCGCGAACTGCCCGCCTCCGCGCTGCCCGACCACGCCGCCAACTGGGCCGCCGCCTTCGCCCCCCGGCTGCGCGTGCTCACCGACGAGCTCGCCCAGCTGGAGCGCAACCGGGGCTCGATCGTCGACCGGCTGCGCGGCCTGGTCGAGTCCTCGCTGGCCACCCTGCGCGCCGCCCAGCGGCTCTCCCGCCTGCCCGAGGGCCTGGGGGAGTGGTCCGGCCAGGAGTTCCTGCGGATCCGCTTCGAGGACCCGGACCACGCGACCCTGGTCGAGCGCCTCGGCGAGGTCATCGACGAGGCCACCCGTGCCGCCGTCCGCAAGAACAGCGACCTGCGCCGCGACGGCATGTCCCTGCTGCTGCGCGGCGTCGCCGCCGCGATCGGCCCCAAGGGCGTGGCCGTCGAGATCCTCAAGCCGGACGCGGTGCTGCGCGCCGAACGGGTGAGCGTCGGCCAGATGTCCGACGTGTTCTCCGGCGGTCAGCTGCTCACCGCCGCCATCGCGCTGTACTGCACGATGGCCGCGCTGCGCGCCAACGACCGGGGCCAGTCCCAGTTGCGGCACGCGGGCACGCTGTTCCTGGACAACCCGATCGGCCGGGCCAACGCCACCTACCTGCTGGAGCTCCAGCGCGCGGTGGCCGACGCCCTCGGCGTCCAGCTGATCTACACCACCGGCCTGTTCGACACCACCGCGCTCGCCGAGTTCCCGCTGGTCATCCGGCTGCGCAACGACGCCGACCTGCGGGCCGGCCTCAAGTACATCTCGGTGGAGGAGCACCTGCGGCCGGGCCTGCCGGCTCCGCAGGACCCGGACGGTCCGGCCATCCACGGCGAGATCACCGCCACCCGGATGTTCAAGCGCCCGGTGGAGGCCCCCGCCTCGTCGTGACGGCCGTAGCGTGGGGCCCATGCCCATGCTGACGATCGCTCACCTCAGTGACATCCACCTCGGCCAGGTCCACCGCCGGGACGGCGGCGAGCGCGCCCGGCGGCGGGCCGAGCAGGTGATGGCGTACCTCGACGCCCTGCCCGGCCCGCTGGACGCGGTGCTGGTCACCGGGGACCTCGCCGACCACGGCCTGCCGGAGGAGTACCGGCAGGTCGCCGAGGTGCTGGCCTCGCGGCACCCGGTGCTGCTCTGCCCCGGCAACCACGACCGCCGCTCGCCGTACCGCGAGGTGCTGCTCGGCGAAGCGCCGGGGGAGGAGCCGGTGAACCGGCTGCACCGGCTGCCCGGCGCCGACGTGCTGATGCTCGACTCCTCGGTGCCCCAGCAGGACGACGGCCTGCTGGACGACGCCACGCTCGACTGGCTGGACGCCGAACTCGGCACGGGGCGCACGGAGTTGCCCGCCCTGGTGGCCTTCCACCACCCGCCGGCGGAACTGCACCTGCCCCACGTCGACCCGGTCCGCCAGTTCGGCGCGGTGCGGCTGGCGCGGGTGCTGCGCCGGCACCCCCGGGTGGCCGCCCTGCTCTGCGGCCACGCGCACACCTCCGCGGCGACCGCCTTCGCCGGTCTGCCGCTGCTGGTCGCGCCCGGGGTGGTCTCCACCGTCACGCTGCCCTGCGAGGGCGGGCCGGGCATCGCCTTCGACCACCCGCCGATGCTGGCCTTCCACGTCATGGACGGGGATCGCCGGCTGACCACCCACTACCGGGTGGTCAGCCCCGCCTGACGCGGCGCCGGACCGCCCGGGTAGGGCGGCCCGGCCGGCGGCGGGTACCCCTGCGGCCGCTGTCCCTGGGGCGGATGCGGCTGGGGAGGGTAGGGCTGGGGAGGGTAGGGCTGGGGAGGGTAGGCCTGCTGCGCGCCCGGCCCCGGCAGGGGCGCCCGCGGCGCCGGCGGCACCGGCCGGGCCGGGGCGCGGCTGCCGGCCATCGGGGAGGCGGAGTTCGGCGCGCGCATCCGCTGGGCGGCGACCTGCCGGGAGATCAGGATCTCCAGCAGACACCACATCGTCCCGAACACCCCGAGGCCCATCGCCATCAGAGCCGGCGTCATCAACCAGCTGTCGGCGTACGAGGACAGCGTCGCCACCACGATGCCCACCAGCGTGAAGGCCAGGCAGAGCACCGCACGGACGACGGCCCTGCGGACCTCGTCGGGAAGACGGCGGCGACGGCGGGCGGTTGGCATCGGGCGACCCCCAGGCGCGGACGGGTGGTGGACACGAGCGGGGCGGGCGCCGAGCATACGCCCCCGCGCTCCACTCTGCCCCGTCGTACCCGGACTATGCGCGCGAATCCCCCAACCGACACCAAATCGTGTGATCCGTCCCGGACCGTACCGAACAGCCCGTCGAACTCCGGGCCCGCTCGGCCCGGTTGTTCGCTCAGCCCAGCTGTTCGTTCAGCTCGGCCAGTGCGCCCTCGACGATGGTCCGCATCGCCTGCTCGGCCCGCTCGGCCTCCCCCGCGCAGACCGCCTCGGCGACCTCGCGGTGCAGCCGGATCGCGTACGGCTCCGGCTGATGGGGCATCAGATGGTACTCGGTCCGGCCGGTCAGCACCGCACCGACGGTCTCCCCGAGGTGGGCGAACATCTCGTTGCGCGAGGCCCGCAGCACGGTGGTGTGGAAGTCGATGTCGTGCCGCAGGAAGGTGGCCAGGTCGGCGGCGCGCGCGGTCATCGTCAACTCGACCGCCAGCGCGCTGAGCCGGCGCCGCTCGTCGTCGGTGGCGTGGCGGGCGGCGAGCGCGGCCGCGGCCGGCTCCACGGCGAGCCGCAGCGAGCCGAGCGAGCGCAGTTGGGCGGACCGGTCGGCGCCGGCCAGCCGCCAGCGGATCACCAGCGGGTCGAAGACGTCCCAGTCCGACCTGGGCTGCACGGTGATGCCGACCCGGCGGCGGGAGGCCACCAGGTGCATCCCCTCCAGGATCCGGACCGCCTCGCGGACCACCGTCCGGGAGACCCCGAACCGCTCCTCCAGCTCCTCGGCGCGCAGCACCGCGCCCTCGGGGACCTCCCCGGACGCGATGGCCGGCCCCAGTTCCGCGAGCAGTCGGCCGGGCAGCCCCTGGATCTCCATCCCGCCAGCCTAGACCTCCCCGGTCCGCCCGGTGCCGCCACCCCGCTCGCCCCCGGTTGCGTCCGGATCCGCCGGGTATCCGGGGGTCCGTCCCGACCCCCGAGTGATCGGAATAAAAGTATGACGATTTGGTTTCCGCCACTTGAATACGTCATATCTTTGAGGCGATAGTGGCGCCAGGCAACGAAGGAGCACCACCCATGGCTCTCAGCGTCGAGAACCACGACACCCCCAGCGCGCCCCTCACCATCGTGGTGATGGGCGTCTCCGGTGTCGGCAAGACCACCCTGGCCCGCCTGCTGGCCGACCGCCTCGGGCTCCCCTTCGCCGAGGCGGACGACTTCCACCCGCCGGCCAACATCGCCAAGATGTCGGCCGGCATCCCGCTGGACGACCGGGACCGCGAACCCTGGCTGCGCGCCATCGGCGCCTGGCTGGCGGAGCGCACCGAGGCCGGCACCGGCGGCGTGGTCACCTGCTCGGCGCTCAAGCACGGCTACCGCGACCTGCTGCGCGAGGCCTGCCCGGACGCCTGGTTCCTGCACCTCAGCGGCCGGACCGAGCTGGTCGAGGACCGGCTCGCCCACCGCACCGGCCACTTCATGCCGCCGTCGCTGCTCGGCTCCCAGTACGCCGCCCTGGAACCCCTCGGTCCGGACGAGCGCGGCGCCGTGCTGGACGTCGGGCCGACCCCCGAAGAACTCGTCGAGAAGGCCGTCGCCCTGCTGCGGCCCGTCAATGGAGACCTCGCGTGACCCCGTCCCCCACCCTCACCGTGCTCGCGGCCGCCCCACCGGCCCTCCCGCACACCAGCAGCGACTCCCAGCTGCTGATCGCGGTGCTGCTCAGCATCGGCGCCATCGTGCTGCTGATCACCAAGCTCAAGCTGCACCCGTTCCTGGCCCTGACCCTCGGCTCGGGCCTGCTGGCCGCCGTCGCGGGCGCGCCGTTCGACAAGCTGCTCACCAGCTTCTCCACCGGCTTCGGCTCCACCGTCGCGGGCGTGGGCCTGCTGATCGGCCTGGGCGCGATGCTCGGCAAGCTGCTCGCCGACTCGGGCGGCGCCAACATCATCGCGGACACCGTGCTCTCCCGCTCCGGGCCCCGGGCGCTGCCCTGGGCGATGGCGCTGATCGCCGCCGTGCTCGGCCTGCCGCTGTTCTTCGAGGTCGGCGTGGTGCTGCTGATCCCGATCGTGCTGCTGGTCGCCCGCCGCGGAAACGTCCCGCTGATGCGGATCGGCATCCCGGCGCTGGCCGGTCTCTCGGTGCTGCACGGCCTGGTGCCCCCGCACCCCGGTCCGCTGGTCGCCGTCGACGCGCTCAAGGCCGACCTGGGCGTCACCCTGGCGCTCGGTCTGCTGATCGCCGTCCCGACGCTGATCATCGCCGGTCCGCTGTTCGCCCGCCTCGCCGAGCGCTGGGTCGGACCGCTGGAGATCCCCGAGGCCACCGCCCCGGAGGCCGCCGCGGCGAAGGCGGGCGAGCGCGAGCACACCCCCTCGTTCGGCGCCGTGCTGGCGACCATCCTGCTGCCGGTCGTGCTGATGCTCGGCAAGGCGCTGGCGGACGTCGTCGTCGACGACCCCGAGGCGATGGTGCAGCGGGTCTTCGACTTCATCGGCTCGCCGCTGATCGCCCTGCTCGCGGCGACCCTGCTCGGCATGCTGACCCTGGGCCGGGCGGCCGGCTTCGACAAGGCCCGGATCTCCGACACCGTCGGCAAGTCGCTCGGCCCGATCGCCGGCATCGTCTTCATCGTCGGCGCGGGCGGCGGCTTCAAGCAGACCCTGATCGACGTGGGCGTCGGCAACGCGGTCAGCGAGTGGTCGTCCAAGTGGCACATCTCGGCGCTGCTGCTCGGCTGGCTGATCGCGGTGCTGATCCGGCTCGCCACCGGCTCGGCGACGGTCGCCACCATCACCGCGGCCGGCATCGTCGCCCCGCTGGCGGCCGACATGTCGTCCACCCACGCGGCCCTGCTGGTGCTGGCCATCGGCGCCGGATCGCTGTTCCTGTCGCACGTCAACGACGCCGGCTTCTGGCTGGTGAAGGAGTACTTCGGGATGAGCGTCGGCCAGACGCTGAAGTCCTGGTCGGTGATGGAGACGGTGATCTCGGTGGTCGCGATCGCCCTGATCATGCCGCTCAGCCTGATCATCTAGCGGGCCGGGCCAGCCGGCCGGGCGGGTCCCGGTCACCACGCCGAACGGGCGGGCGCGCCACGAGGAGCGCCCGCCCGTTCGTCCGTTCCACCGCGGGGGTCGGACCAGCGGGACCCGCCGGCCGCCCCGGCTCCCGCCCCCGCTGCCCCCGCCGTCCGCGCCGTCCGGGCGGAGCGTGCGGCTGACCTTCCACGCGGACCCGTCGCCGGGCGCCCCCCCGCGACTGATCGTCCGCGCAGGTCGGCGGGCATGCCGACGGGCGGGCGCCCCCAGCCCCGGGGTGCCCGCCCGTCGGGTCGGAGGGTGCTCGCCGCTACTTCGTTCCGCGCTTGGCGAGGAAGGCCTCGACCTCGGCACGGACCTCCGGGGTGTCCAGGCCCCGGACGGTCATCGTGGTGCGCCGGCGCAGCACGTCGTCCGCGGTGTACGCCCACTCGTGGTCGGCCGCGTAGGCGACCTGCGCCCAGACGTCCGGGCCGTCCTCGTGGATCGGCCGGCCGAGCTCCGGGTTCTCGTCGATCATCCGGGCGATGTCGAAGGACAGCGTGCCGTAGTGGCCGGCCAGGTGCTTGGCGACCAGCGGCTCCATCCGCGAGCCCGGCTCGCGGTCGATCAGCAGGCGGTGCGCGACGGCGTTCGGCGCGCCGACGCCCGGCAGCGGCACGGTCGGGGCGATCGGGGAGATGTCCTCGCCGAGCGAGGTGCCGGGCACGTGGGCCAGCTTCTCCAGCACGGTGCGGCCGATGTGGCGGTAGGTGGTCCACTTGCCGCCGGCGACCGACAGCATGCCGCCCTTGCCCTCGGTGACGACCGTCTCGCGCTTGGCGGCGGCGGTGTCGCCCGGGCCGCCGGGCAGCACCCGAAGGCCGGCGAAGGTGTAGGTGATCAGGTCGCGGTCGAGGTGCTCGTCGCGGATCGCGTGCGCGGCCTCGCCGAGGATCTGGTCGACGTCCGCCTCGGTGGCCCGGACGTCCTTCGGGTCGCCGGTGTACTCCTCGTCGGTGGTGCCGAGCAGGACGTGGTCCTCCCACGGGATGGCGAAGGAGACGCGGTACTTGTCGATCGGGATGGTCAGCGCGGCGCGCCACGGGGAGCGGCGCTTGACCACCACGTGGGCGCCCTTGGACAGCCGGATCGACGGCGCGGCGCCGGCGTCCTCCATCCGGCGCAGGTGGTCCACCCACGGGCCGGTGGCGTTCAGCACCAGGCGGGCGTCCACGCCGAACTCGGTGCCGTCCATGCGGTCCTTCAGCTCGGCGCCGGTGACCCGGCCGCCGGTGAAGCGCAGGCCGGTGACCTCGGCGTGGTTGAGCACGACCGCGCCGGCCTCGACGGCGGCGCGCACGGTCATCACCGCGACCCGGGAGTCGTTCATCTGGTGGTCGCCGTAGACGGCCACCGAGCGCAGGCCCTCGGTGCGCAGCGCGGGCACCTGCTGAGCGGCGTGCGCGGCGGTGGAGACCCGGCCCATGCCGTCGCGGAAGGCGGAGAGCGCCGAGTACAGGAACACGCCGGCGCCGAGCTTGGGCGCGCTGTGCGGGCCGCCCTTGTAGACCGGCACGAAGAAGGTCAGCGGGTTGACCAGGTGCGGGGCGACGTCGGTGGAGAGCGCGCGGCGCTCCTTGTGGTTCTCGGCGACCAGCTTCACCGCGCCGGTCTGCAGGTAGCGCAGGCCGCCGTGGACGAGCTTCGAGGAGGCGCTGGAGGTGGCGCCGGCGAAGTCGCCGGCGTCGACCATGGCGACCTTCAGACCGGCCTGGGACGCGGTCCAGGCGACGGCGGTGCCGAGGATTCCGCCTCCGATCACCAGCAGGTCGTAGGTGGCCTTGCCGAGCAGCTCGCGGGTCTCGGCGCGGGAGGCGGTGCGGCCGGCGGTCAGCTCGGCGCCCAGGGTCGGAATGGTTGCCATGGTGTGTGTACGGCGCGCGGGTCGGGCGGCGCCGTTACTCCTCTCGGTGTGCGTACGGCCCCTGCGGAGAGGCCGGGTCGGCCCGGTGCGGCGGGCCGGTGAAACGGGAGCGGGCCGGCCGGGGCGCGTGCCCCGACCGGCGTCGCGGTCAGTCGGTCTCTTCCTCCTCCACCCAGCCCATGGTGCGCTCGACGGCCTTCAGCCACTTCTTGTACTCGCGCTCCCGGGTGGCCTCGTCCATCCGCGGGGTCCACTCGGCGGCGCGGTGCCAGTTGGCCCGCAGGGTGTCGAGGTCGCTCCAGAAGCCGACCGCCAGACCGGCCGCGTAGGCGGCGCCCAGGGCGGTGGTCTCGGCCACGTACGGGCGCTCGACCGGGGCGTCCAGGACGTCGGCGATGTTCTGCATGAGCAGGTTGTTGCTGGTCATGCCGCCGTCGACCTTGAGGGCGGTGAGCTCGACCCCGGAGTCCTTCTGCATGGCGTCGACGACCTCGCGGGTCTGCCAGGCGGTGGCCTCCAGGACGGCCCGGGCCAGGTGGCCCTTGGTGACGTACCGGGTGAGGCCGGCGATCACACCGCGGGCGTCGGAGCGCCAGTACGGGGCGAACAGGCCGGAGAACGCCGGGACGAAGTAGGCGCCGCCGTTGTCCTCGACCGTGTTGGCCAGGGTCTCGATCTCGGCGGCGGTGGAGATGATGCCGAGCTGGTCGCGCAGCCACTGGACGAGCGAGCCGGTGACGGCGATCGAGCCCTCCAGGGCGTAGACCGGCTTCTGGTCGCCGATCCGGTAGCCGACCGTGGTCAGCAGGCCGTGGTAGGAGTTGACGACCTTCTCGCCGGTGTTGAGCAGCAGGAAGGTGCCGGTGCCGTAGGTGGACTTGGCCTCGCCCTCGTCGAAGCAGGTCTGGCCGAACAGCGCGGCCTGCTGGTCGCCGAGCGCGGCGGCGACCGGCACGCCCGCCAGGTCGCCGACGGCCTCGCCGTACACCTCGGCGGAGGACCGGATCTCCGGCAGGACGGCCATCGGCACGCCCATCGACTCGGCGATCTTCTCGTCCCACTGCAGGGTGTGCAGGTTCATCAGCATGGTGCGGCTGGCGTTGGTGACGTCCGTGACGTGCCGGCCGCCGTCGACACCGCCGGTGAGGTTCCAGATGACCCAGGTGTCCATGGTGCCGAAGAGGATGTCGCCGGCCTCGGCGCGCTCGCGCAGGCCCTCGACGTTGTCCAGCAGCCAGCGGATCTTCGGGCCGGCGAAGTAGCTGGCCAGCGGCAGGCCGGTCTCGCGGCGGAAGCGGTCCTGGCCGACGTTGCGGCCCAGCTCGCGGCAGAGCGCCTCGGTGCGGGTGTCCTGCCACACCAGCGCGTTGTGCACCGGCTCGCCGGTGTGCCTGTCCCACAGGACGGTGGTCTCGCGCTGGTTGGTGATGCCGACGGCGCGGATGTCGTCCTTGGTCAGGCCGGCCTTCTCCAGCGCACCGCGGACGACCGACTGCACCCGGGTCCAGATCTCGGCGGCGTCGTGCTCGACGTAGCCGGGCTGGGGGAAGATCTGCCGGTGCTCCTGCTGGTCGACGGCGACGATGCGGCCGTCGGCGCCGAAGATGATGCAGCGGCTGGAGGTGGTGCCCTGGTCGATCGCGGCGATGTAGTTGCCAGTGGAGGTCATGAGGGTCCTCGGCTAGAGAAGGTGTGCGGGGGAGGGTGGGCCTGACTCTCAGGTCAGTCCCCGGGTCCGGGCGGGGTGGAAACCCGTTCGGTCAGAACGCGGCGTGGTACAGGCCGCCGGCCAGCAGACCGCCGATGACCGGGCCGGCCACCGGGATCCAGGCGTAGGACCAGTCCGAGCCGCCCTTGTTCGGGATCGGCAGCAGCGAGTGGACGATGCGCGGACCGAGGTCGCGGACCGGGTTGATGGCGTACCCGGTCGGGCCGCCGAGGGACAGACCGATGCCGACGACGGTGAAGGCGACGATCAGGATGCCGGTGCCGGACAGGCCGAGGCCCTTGGTCAGGCCCTGGGTCAGGATGGCCAGGGCGAGCACGAAGGTGCCGATGATCTCGGTGAGCAGGTTCTGGACCGGGTTCCGGATCTCGGGGCCGGTCGAGAAGATGCCGAGGGTGGGCTCCTGGTTGGCCTGGAACTGGCCGAGGTAGGTGAGCCAGACCAGGACGGCGCCGATCATCGCGCCGATCAGCTGGGAGACCAGGTAGAGCGGGACCTTGCTCCAGTCGCCGCTGTCGACGGCGATGGCCAGGGTGACGGCCGGGTTCAGGTGGGCGCCGGACTTCGGGGCCGACATGTAGGCGGCGATCATCACCGCGAAGCCCCAGCCGAAGGTGATCGCCAGCCAGCCGGCGTTCAGGGCCTTCGACTTCTTGAGCGTCACGGCGGCACAGACGCCGCCGCCGAGGAGTATCAGGGCGGCGGTGCCGAGGGTTTCGCCGACGAAGATGTCGCCGTTGGAGAACGCGGACACAAAGACTCCCTTGTCCATATGGCCCGGGGGTGCGGGTGGGGGCAGGGGCCGGGCGACCGCTGGGCGGGTGAGCGCCTTGTGGGATCGATTCGCACGGCCATCGTTCGACAATGTCGACCGTCATGCGGAAGCTTCCTCCCCGGGTCGCCCTCTCGTCAAGGCCGGGTTACGCAGCTGTGACCCTTGTCGTCCCGCGCTACCCGGCGTCACCGGATGGATCATCGGAATTTTGGACAAAACGGTAAGGCGCGGACGGGCATTTCGCCCGTCCGCGCCTCAGCGTGAACGTTCCGTCGGGTGCCGGCGGCCCTGCGGCCGCCGCTCAGAACCGCCCGGCGCCCAGGTCCCGGGAGATCGCGCGCGCCGCGCTGCGCACCGACGCGACCAGCGAGGGCTTCACGAAGCCGTCCTCGCAGACCCGCTCGACCGCGCCGCTGATGCAGACCGCGCCGACCGGGTTGCGCCGCCGGTCCTGGATCAGTGCGCCGATCGAGGCCACGCCCTCCCAGGTCTCCTCGATCGAGTCCGCCCAGCCCCGCTCGCGGGTCAGCGCCGCCTCGGCGTCCACGTCCGCCGGATCGGTCAGCGTACGCGCGGTGTACGACTCGAACGGGCCCTCGCCCAGCTCGCCGCGGGCCACCGGGTCGTAGGCCACCAGCACCTTGCCCAGCGCGGTCGAGTGCAGCGGCTGCATCGAGCCGACCTCCAGCACCTGCCGGGTGTCGTCCGGCCGGAACACGTGGTGCACGATCAGCACCCCGCGCTGGTGCAGCACCCCCAGGTACACGGTCTCCCCGGCCGCCCTGGCCAGGTCGTCGGCCCACACCAGGGCCCGCGCGCGCAGCTCGTGCACGTCCAGGTAGCTCTGCCCGAGCCGCAGCAGCTCGGCGCCCAGCTGGTACTTGCCGCTCTCCGGGTCCTGCTCCACGAACCCCTCCTGCTGGAGGGTGCGCAGGATGCCGTGCGCGGTGCCCTTGGCCAGGCCCAGCGCCGTCGCGACGTCCGACAGGCCCAGGCGGCGCTCGCCGCCGGCCAGCAGGCGCATGATCGCGGCGGCCCGGGAGAGCGACTGGATCGGGCCGGGCATGGGTACCTCCGCGCTGAGAGGCGGTCGACATTGTCGACCGCAGTGGTGACGGCACGAGTCTGCCAGGCCGTCCCCGTTCCGTGCACCTTCCCCCTCGGTAACCCCGCCCCGGCCCGCCGTCGAGGGCTCGCCGTCACACCCCCGCCCGCCCGGCGGCCGCCACCTGCGCGGCCACCGCCCGGATCCCGGCCGGCCCGACCCGGCAGCAGCCGCCCACCAGCCGCGCCCCCGCCGCCAGCCACCCGGCCACCCTGCGCGCCTCGAAGGTCGGCTCGCCGCACCACGCCCCGGCCGCCGCGTCCCAGCCCTCGCCGCTGTTCGGATACACCACCACCGGCTTGCCGGACACCCGCGCCGCCAGTCCCACCGCCAGGTCCGCGTCCTCGGGCGCGCAGCAGTTCACCCCCACCGCCACCACCTCGTCCGCCTCCGCCGCCAGCGCGAACGCCTCCGCGAGCGGCTGCCCCGCCCGGGTCAGCCCGCCCGCCGCGCCGAACGACAGCCAGGCCGGCACCCCCAGCCCGCGCACCGCCCGCAGCAGCACCCGCGCCTCCGCCACGTCCGGCACCGTCTCCAGCGCCAGCACATCCGGGCCCGCCGCCGCCAGCACCTCCAGCCGCGGCCGGTGGAACGCCTCCAGCTCCGCCGCCGTCAGCCCGTAGCGGCCCCGGTACTCCGACCCGTCCGCCAGCACCGCCCCGTACGGCCCGACCGACGCCGCCACCCACCGGCGCGGCCCCGGCAGCCCGCGCGCCGCCTCCCGCGCCAGCGCCACGCTGCGCGCCAGCAGCCGCGCCGCCCCGTCCCGGCCGATCCCGCGCCGCGCGAAGCCGGCGAAGCTCGCCTGGTAGCTCGCGGTGATCGCGACCCGCGCACCCGCCGCGAAGTACGCCCGGTGCGCCGCCACCACCGCCTCCGGCGCGTCCGCCAGCAGCCGCGCCGACCACAGCGCGTCCGCCAGGTCGTGCCCGCCCGCCGCCAGCTGGTCGGACAGCCCGCCGTCCAGCACCAGCGGCCCGGCCGCCAGCGCGGCGGCGAAGTCCGGCACGCCGGGTGCGCCCATCGCGGCCTCCTCGGGGAACGTCCTGGTCACAGCCTAGGAGCAGCGCGGGGGAGCGGCGGGCGGTCCGGGGGGAAATTGATTTGCCGCAGAGTCAAGAGACGGCTACGTTCTGCTCAGTCCGAGAAGGACGCCCCCGACGGCCCGGTGGAGAGGAGCGCGCGCACCGTGGACAGCACCGAGCAGGAATGGCTCGCCGCCTACGACCCGCGCGCCTACACCCCGGTCGCCGTCACCGTCGACGTCGTCGCCCTCACCCTGCGCCACGGCCGCCCGCACGTCCTGCTCGTCGACCGCGCCCTCCCGCCCTACCGGGGCCGCTGGGCACTGCCCGGCGGCTTCCTGCGGGCCGGCGAGGAGAGCCTCGACGAGGCCGCCGCCCGTGAGTTCGCCGAGGAGACCGGGCTGCACGGCACCGCCGGGGCCGAGGCCGCCCTCAGCCGCATCCACCTCGAACAGCTCGGCAGCTACGGCGCACCCGACCGCGACCCGCGGATGCACGTGGTCTCCGTCGCCTACCTCGCCTTCGCCCCGGACCTGCCCGACCCGCAGGCCGGCAGCGACGCGGCCCACGCCGCCTGGCACCCCGTCACCGCCCTCGACCTCCGGCCCACCGGCCGGACCGAGACCGCCGGTGCGCCCGCCGACACCCACGGGGGTGGCGTCGACGGGCGCACCGGCTCCACCGAGCCCACGGACGCCGCAGCCGACGGGACGTCCGGGACGGCCGAGACGCCGATCGAGCTCGCCTTCGACCACGCCCGGATCCTCGCCGACGGCCTGGAGCGCGCCCGCGCCAAGATCGAGTACAGCCCGCTGGCCACCGCCTTCCTCCCCCACGACTTCACCATCCCCGAGTTGCGCGCCGTCTACGAGGCCGTCTGGGACGAGAAGCTCCACCCCGGCAACTTCCACCGCAAGGTGCTCTCCGTCCCCGGCTTCGTCGAGAGCACCGGCACCACCACCGACCGTGGCGGCGCCCGCGGCGGCCCCCGCGCCCGCACCTACCACGCCGGCGACGCGCGCCTCCTCCACCCCGCCCTGCTCCGCCCCACCCGCAGCGATCCGCCGCCGACCCCCTGACGTCCGCCGACCCCCTGACCCGGCCCCGCCCGCCCGGACTACCATCCGGCCATGACGACTCACGAGACCGGCACGGTGCGCCACAGGGCCAACTCCCACTGCCACTTCTGCGGTGCCCCCTACCCGCCCGGCACCTCCGCCTGGCCCCGGACCTGCCCGCACTGCACCGAGATCAGCTACCGCAACCCGCTGCCCGTCGTCGTCACCCTCCTCCCCGTCACCGAGGCGTCCGGCACCGCCCCCACCCTCGTGGTCATCCGCCGCACCATCGAACCCGGCTACGGCGAACTCGCCCTCCCCGGCGGCTACATCGACTACGGCGAGAGCTGGCAGCAGGCCTGCGTGCGCGAACTGCGCGAGGAGACCGGCATCCTCGCCGACGCCGCCGACATCACCCTGGTCGCCACCGACTCCGACGCCCGCGGCGGCTTCCTCTGCCTCTTCGGCCTGCTCCCCGCCCGTCCGCTCGCCGCCCTCCCGCCCTCCGTCCCCACCGACGAGACCGACGGCTGGCAGCTCGCCACCCCCGAGACCCCGCTCGCCTTCCCCTTCCACACCCGCGTCTCCCGCTCCTGGTTCAACGGCGAGTTCTCCCGCCTCTGACCAGGCAACCCGGGCACCGCCCCACCGGCCGGGCAGACCCTGGCGCACCGGCCTATCACGTGGCAGGGTCTGCACCGACAGCCCCCAACCGGACGCGGGCCCTGCCACAAGCACCCCCGTCCGCCCTCATCACCGGCCGGGAGACCACCACCGTGAGCACCCCATCCCAGGACCAACCGCTCTGGCGCCCCGACCCCGCGCGTGCCGCCGGCACCGGGATCGTGGCCTTCCAGGCCTGGGCCGCCGAGCACCACGGCGCCCCGGCCGCCCCGCTCGCCCCGACCACCGACGACGACCAGGCCGCCGCCCGCTACGCCGCCCTGCACGCCTGGTCGGTCGAGGACCTCGACCGCTTCTGGACCGCCGTCACCCAGTGGTTCGACGTCCGCTTCACCGAGGCCCCCGACGCCGTCCTCGCCGACCCCGCGATGCCCGGCGCCCGCTGGTTCCCCGGCGCCCGCCTCAACTACGCCGAGCACGCCCTGCGCGCCGGCGAGCGGGACGGCTTCGCCGACCGCCCGGCGATCCTCCACCTCGACGAGACCACCGACGAGCCCGCCGTCCTCACCTGGGCCGAACTGCGCCGCCAGGTCGGCTCCCTCGCCGCCGCCCTCCGGGCCCACGGCGTGCGCCCCGGCGACCGGGTCAGCGCCTACCTGCCCAACGTCCCGCAGGCCGCCGTCGCCCTCCTCGCCACCGCCGCCGTCGGCGCCGTCTGGACCAGCTGCGCCCCCGACTTCGGCGCCCGCAGCGTCCTCGACCGCCTCCAGCAGATCGAGCCCGTCGTCCTCTTCGCCGTCGACGGCTACCACTACGGCGGCAAGGACCACGACCGCACGGAGGTCGTCGCCGAGATCCGCCGCGAACTCCCCTCGCTGCGCACCGTCGTGCACGTCCCCCTGCTCGGCGCCCCCGCCCCCGAGGGCGCGCTGACCTGGGACGACCTGACCGCCGCCGACACCGAGCCGGTCTTCGAGCCGGTCCCCTTCGACCACCCGCTCTGGGTCCTCTACTCCTCCGGCACCACCGGCCTGCCCAAGGCCATCGTGCAGAGCCAGGGCGGCATCCTCGTCGAGCACCTCAAGCAGGCCGGCCTCCACCTCGACCTCGGCCCCGACGACCGCTTCCTCTGGTACACCTCCACCGGCTGGATGATGTGGAACTTCCTCCTCGCCGGCCTCCTCGTCGGATCCACGGTCGTCACCTACGACGGCAGCCCCGGCCACCCCGACACCGGCGCCCTGTGGTCCGTCGCCGCCCGCACCCGCGCCACCGTCCTCGGCACCTCCGCGGCCTACGTGATCGCCAGTCGCAAGGCCGAGCTGCACCCCGGCCGCGACCTCGACCTCTCCGCCGTGCGCTGCATCGGCACCACCGGCTCCCCGCTGCCGCCCGACGGCTTCCGCTGGATCTACGACGAGGTGAAGGAGGACGTCTGGCTCGCCTCCGTCAGCGGCGGCACCGACGTCTGCTCCTGCTTCGTCGGCGGCGTCCCCACCCTCCCCGTCCACCTCGGCGAGATCCAGGCCCCCTGCCTCGGCGCCGCCGTCGAGTCCTGGGACGTCCAGGGCCGGCCGCTCACCGACGAGGTCGGCGAACTCGTCGTCACCAAGCCCATCCCGTCCATGCCCACCGGCTTCTGGAACGACCCCGAGGGCACCCGCTACCACGACAGCTACTTCGACACCTACCCCGGTGTCTGGCGCCACGGCGACTGGATCACCGTCACCTCCCGCGGCACCGTCGTCATCCACGGCCGCTCGGACTCCACCCTCAACCGCCAGGGCGTGCGGATGGGCTCCTCCGACATCTACGAGGTCGTCGAACGCCTCCCCGAGATCGCCGAGTCCCTGGTCATCGGCCTGGAGGAGCCCGACGGCGGCTACTGGATGCCGCTCTTCGTCGTCCTCGCCCCCGGCGCCGAGCTCGACAAGGACCTCATCGGCCGCATCCGCACCTCGCTGCGCACCGAGCTCTCCCCGCGCCACGTCCCCGACGAGGTCATCGCCGTCCGCGGCCTGCCGCACACCCTGACCGGCAAGCGCATCGAGGTCCCGGTCAAGCGCCTGCTCTCCGGCACCCCGCTCGACCAGGCCGTCAACCCCGGCTCCGTCGACAACCTCGACCACCTGCGCTGGTTCGAGCAGCTCCGCCGCGACCGCGCCGCCCGGTAGCCCACCGGTAGCCGACCGCACCCGGCCCGGACACACCGGAGGGGCCCTTCCACAGCCACAGTGGAAGGGCCCCTCCGGGCGTTCCGGTACCGCCCTGTACAGCTCTACGGATGCGGCGGCTACTCGCCCGACAGCACCTGCTGCGCGGCGGCCCGCGCCTCGTCGGCGCTGTCCGCCGACCGCGCCGCCTCGGCGGCCCGACGGCACTGCGCCAGGGTGTACTTGGCCAGCGCGGTCCGCACGTAGGGGATCGACGCCGCGCCCATCGACAGGCTGGTGACACCGAGACCGGTCAGCACCACGGCGAGCAGCGGGTCCGAGGCGGCCTCGCCACAGACGCCGCAGCTCTTGCCCTCGGCCTGCGCGGCCTCGGCCGCGGCGGCGATCAGGTCCAGCAGCGCCGGCTGCCACGGGTCCTGAAGCCGGGCCAGCGCACCGACCTGCCGGTCGGCGGCGAAGGCGTACTGCGCGAGGTCGTTGGTGCCCAGCGACAGGAACTCGACCTCCTGGAGGATCGAGCGCGCCCGCAGCGCGGCCGACGGGATCTCCACCATCGCACCGAACTTGGCGTTCAGCCCGGCCTCGCGACACGCCTCGGCGAACTCCTTGGCGTCCTTGCGGTCGGCCACCATCGGGGCCATCACCTCAAGGTGCACCGGCAGGCCCTCGGCGGCCTTCGCCAGCGCCCGCAGCTGGGTGCGCAGCACCTCCGGGTGCTCCAGCAGGGTGCGCAGCCCGCGCACGCCCAGCGCCGGGTTGGGCTCGTCGGCCGGGGTCAGGAAGTCCAGCGGCTTGTCCGCGCCCGCGTCGAGCACCCGGACGACGACCCGGTTCTCCGGGAACGCCTCCAGGACCTTGCGGTACGCCTCGACCTGCTTCTCCTCGCTGGGCGCCTTGGCCGAGTCGTCCAGGAACAGGAACTCGGTGCGGAAGAGCCCGACGCCCTCGGCGCCCGCCTCCAGCGCGGCCGGCAGGTCGCCCGGGCCGCCGACGTTGGCCAGCAGCGGCACCTTGTGCCCGTCCGAGGTCGCACCCGGGCCGGAGGAGGCGGCGAGCGCCGCCTTGCGCTCGGCGGCGATCCGGCGCAGCTCCTCCTTCTTCTCCTCGCCCGGCTCGACCAGCACGTCACCGGAGCTGCCGTCCACCGCGACGACGGTGCCCTCGGCGACCTCGGTCGCCCCCGGCAGCGCGACCACGGCCGGCACGCCCATGGCCCGCGCCAGGATGGCGCTGTGGCTGGTCGGCCCGCCCTCCTCGGTCACGAAGCCGAGCACCAGCGTGGGGTCCAGCAGCGCGGTGTCGGCCGGCGCGAGGTCCCGGGCGAACAGCACGTACGGCTCGTCGCTGTCCGGCACACCCGGCATCGGGACACCCAGCAGCCGCGCGACGATGCGGTTCCGCACGTCATCCAGGTCGGCCACCCGGCCCGCGAGGTACTCCCCGGCGGAGGCGAGCAGCGCCCGGTAGGCGGCGAAGGCATCGTAGACGCCGCGCTCGGCACTGCTGCCGACCGCGATCCGGCGGGCGACGTCGGCCATCAGCTCGGGGTCCTGCGCCATCAGCGCCTGGGCCTCCAGCACGGCCTGGGCCTCGCCGCCGGCCAGGTTGCCGCGGGCGGTCAGGTCCGCGGCAACCGCCTCGACGGCAGCCTGGGCGCGGGCCTGCTCACGCGGAGCGTCCTCGGTGGGGATCTGGGCGGCCGGGGGCTCCAGCACCGCCGTCCCCATGTGCCGTACCTGGCCGATCGCGACCCCGTGGCTGACACCCACGCCGCGCAGCGTCTTCTCCATATCTGTCTCCGTGAGAGAGGCGGCCCCGCCGGGTACCGCTGTGTGCCGGGCCGCCCCGACCGGAGCGGCGGGGCGGGTGTGTCGGGAAGGAAGGGGGAGAGGTCAGCTCCAGTCGAACAGGGCGTCGCCGACGGCGACCTCCCCGCTCTCCAGGACCCCGCCCAGCGCGTCGGCGGAGGCCTCCAGCGCGACGATCGGCGAGATGGGCGACTTGCCGGCGGCCTCGACGGCGGCCGGGTCCCACTTGATGACGGCCTGGCCGCGGGTAACGGTGTCGCCCTTGCTGACGAGCAGTTCGAAGCCCTCACCGTTCAGCTGGACGGTGTCGATGCCCAGGTGGGTCAGAACGCCGTGTCCGTCCGCGTCGACGACGACGAACGCGTGCGGGTGCATGGACACGACCACGCCGTCCACCGGAGCGACCGCCTCGGTCTGCTCGCGCACGGGGTCGATCGCGGTGCCGGGGCCGACCATCGCACCCGAGAAGACGGGGTCCGGCACGCCGGCGAGCCCGACGACCTTGCCGGTCAGCGGCGACGTCACAGTGGTCATGGTTGAGCCTCCCAAGTGCGCAGTACAGGCGAGCGGCCGCGAACGCGGCAGGGCGATCGACTGAAGCCTAAATCATGTCAACTTCGGACATCTGCTGACATTCCCGGGCAGTCGGCCCATACCGCCTGCCCTCACCGGTCGGCCATCTCGCCGACCGCTAGTGGTCTAGTCCTCTTGGCCGATGCGCCGCACTCTACAGGCATCTTGGCGAATCGGGACCATTGCTGTATATGCTCGCGAGAGCAACAAATCACACGTCCGGGCGGGTGGCCCCCGGCGTGGCTCGATTCGCGCTCCGGCCGGGGACCCGCTATGGTTGGTCGAGTCGCCGCGAGTCGGCGGTTAACACCAGATTTCGGAAGCGAAAAGCACCGGTTAAGCGCCGGGAAACGGATCTGGTAAGCTCGAAACACGAAAGAACGAAGCGCCCGGAGGGCCGGTGTGAAAGCCGCCTGATGGAAGCGTCCGTTCCTTGAGAACTCAACAGCGTGCCAAAAGTCA